>NZ_JBEYVI010000029.1:0-153967 GCF_040643955.1 Streptomyces sp. NPDC047061 | reverse complement strand
GCCGAGCGGGGCCCGGGCACGGTGCCGGACGCGAGCGCCTCGGCGTAGGTGTCCGGCCGGTAGAGCGGAAGCTCCCCCGTCGCGTCCGTCGTGTCCATGTAGTCGAGCATCAGCTCCTGGCCCTCCCGCGACAGGACTCTGGTGAAGAACTCGGTGCGTTCGACGTGCAGGCCGTCCGCCAGGGACATCGAACCGCCGAAGTACACCGACCTCTTCGCGGCGGCCACCGATCCCTTCGGCCGGGCGCCGAAGTGCCGGCCGAGTTCGACCGCCCGCGTGACCACCTCGCCCGGCGGAACGACCTCGTCCACCGCCCCGTTGGCGAGAGCCTGAGCAGGGGTGAACGGTTTGCCTTCGAGGATCGCGACGAGAGACCGGTGGGTACCGATCAGGCGGGTCAGCCGCTGGGTGCCGCCACCGCCCGGAATGATGCCGAGAAGGATCTCCGGCTGGCCGATGAAGAACTCTCCGTCGGCCATCACCCGCAGATCGCACGCCCAGGCGAACTCCGCGCCGAGGCCCAGGGCCGAGCCGTTGAGAGCGGCGACGAAAAGCACCCCGCTGGCGTTCATCCTGAGAAAGGTCGTGTGCAGGGCTTCCAACTGGAGTGCTCCGCGCAACGGGGTCCTGCGCGCCACGGGCTCCAGGATCCGGGTCCGGTCCACGCCCTTCGCCACACGAACGACGGCGCCGGCACCGCGTCGGCCGACGGCAGGGCTCGCTGCGCCCTCCTCCTGAAGCCACCGGACCTCGGCGTGGCTCACGAACCGCTCGGGGTGCGCGCCCGTGAAGACGACGGCACGGACGCCGGGATCGCGGTCGACCCGGTCCACCAGCTCCTTGAGCCGGTCGGCGATGTCGGGGCCGAACACGCCGTGCGGCCCGCCGTCGACCCGGACGGTCAGGACGGCTCCGTCGTCCTGGATCTCAAGATGACCCTTTTCGGGTTTTCTCATGGAATCTGCTCCCGTGCTGAATCCGTGGAGAGGGGGCGGTGGGAAGGGAAGGGGCGTGTGCCCGAGTGGGCGGGGACCGCCGCCGAGGTGCCTCGATCTACCCGCGCGACCGAGCATCGGCTCGGGGGATACGAGCGTGAGGGGTCCGTAACCCGTGTCGGCCCTGGTGCGTGAGTCTCGGACCTGCTGTGATGAGGGCCGCGAGGGGTGCGGCAGTGCTCGCGGCGCCGCGTCACCCGTGATGTGTATCCTGGCTCGGAGAGTGCATATAACCAAGTTATTTGAAGTGTGGCAACCGTCACTCCGGTCGACGGCGCGAGATCGGTTGCGGAGTCGGGTGGAATCATGGGAGACACATCGGAGACGCCGGCGTCCCGGGGGATACCGGAACGGCTCATCAGCGCCACGATCGGCCTGCTGGCCGAGCAGGGGCCTTCGGCCATCAAGGCGCGCACGGTGGCGTCCGCCAGCGGCCTCTCGACGATGGTGGTCTACAGCCACTTCGGGGGCATCCCGGAGCTCGTCCGGGCCGTCGCGGACCACGGGTTCGAGGAGCTCGGCAAGGCCTTCTCCCAGGTGCCGGTGACCGACGACGCGGTCGCGGATCTCTTTGCCATGGCGTTGACCTGCCGACGGGTCGCCGGTGAGAACCCCCACCTGTACGACCTGATGTTCGGGCTGTCCACTCGTGCCACCTACCGGCCGCTGTCGGACGCCGACCTCCGGTTCAGCGGACGCTCGCCGGCCTTCCGCAAGGCCTACGCGGTCGTCGCCGAAGCGTGCGCCCGGCTCGTGGGTTCCGGCCGGGTGGCGCAGCAGGACCCCGACGTCGTGACGGCCCAGCTCTGGAGTTACGTCCACGGCTACATCACCCTCGAACTGGCCGAGCACTTCACCGAGTTCGAGGACCCGGTGGCGCAGGTGCTGCTGCCGATGGGCGTGGGTTTCGCCGTAGGGCTGGGTGACGACCGGGAGCGCGCGCTGGCCTCGCACGAGGAGGGACTGCGCTCCTTCCGTTCGACTGCAGGGAGTTGACGGAGGGTCAGGCCGGTATCCGTCTCAAGTGCCGGGCCGGGAAGGTCCGGTGCTCCCGGTGGGGTTGTCCATGCCGGGTACCAGCTGGTTATGCCGGCCCAGTGCCTCCACCTCGCGTTCGAGGGTGGGCACGGCGCGGGCCGCGAAACGTCGTGCCCAGGGCCATGCGAGCGGTGAATTGACGGCTGCTTTGGCCCAGTTGGCCGCGGCGATCGCGCGTGGCACGTACACCCTGCTGCGCCGGCGGACGAGTCCGTCGACGATCGCCGCGGCTGCCTGGTCGACGCTCGTGGTGACGTTGCCCGGGTACGGCAGCCGTCTGCGCAGGTCCTGGAAGGAGGGCAGGTCACCTTCGGCACCCCGGACGATGTCCGTGTCGATCCAGGAGGGGTGCACCAGGCCGACCGTGACACCGAGATGCGCCACCTCCTGGCGGTAGGCCAGGGTGAGCATCTCCACCCCGGCCTTGCTCGCGCCGTACGCGGCCATCGAGGCCAGCGGCATGAAGGCCAGCGCTGAGGACACGACCATCGCATGGCCGCGGCTGCGCTCCAGGTGGGGCGTCGCGTACTTCAGGGTCCGGAAGACACCGTTGAGGTTGATGTCCAGAACCCGCTCGAACGACGCGTCGTCCGTCTGCCGTACGGTCCCGTAGGCCGCGACCCCCGCGTTGGCGACGATGATGTCGATGCCGCCCATGGTCTGCGCACAGTCGTCGATCGCCGCCTTCAGGGCGGCCCCGTCACGTACGTCGGCCGTCCGCCAGGACGCGTCAGGGCCCAGGGCGTGGGCGACTTCGCGCAATCGATCGGGTTCGAGTCCGAGGAGGGCCAGCCGGGCGCCTCGGGCGGCGGCGACCCTCGCCACCTCGGCCCCGATCCCGCGCGCGGCTCCCGTGACGACCAGCCTTCGGCCTGCCAGGTCTTGTTTCATGGCCCGTAACATAACTTCGTTATTAGGGGGAGCGCAATAGGCGGTAGGTGCCGGGGCCGAGGGGAAGTATCCGGGTGCGTCCGGCTCGGCCGACGGACGGATCACGCTCACCTCGGAGTCCTGCGGACCGATGATCGGCACGTACGAGGCGGACGCCAGGGCGGCACGCCAGTGGTTCCGGACGCGATTCTGATGGGCACGCCGTGGGCACAGCGCCCCGAGGCGACCGTCCTCAGGGTGGTGTCTCTCCGGCGCGGACCAGGCCGCTTTCATAGGCGATGACGACGAGCTGGGCGCGGTCGCGGGCGCCGAGTTTGGCCATGGCCCGGTTGGCGTGGGTCTTGACGGTGACCGGGGTGACGAAGAGGCGCTCGGCGATCTCGACGTTGGACAGGCCGGTGGCGATCAGGGTCATCACCTCGCGCTCCCGTGGGGTGAGGGTGGCCAGGCGGCCGGGGTCGGAGAGCCCGCCCGGGGACGGCTGGGCGAGGAACCGGGCGATCAGTTTCTTGGTCGCGGCCGGAGAGAGCAGCGCCTCGTCCGCCGCGACGAGCCGGATGGCGTCGAGGAGTTGGGCGGGTTCGATCCCCTTGCCGAGAAAGCCGCTCGCACCCGCCCGGAGTGCGTCGACGACGAACTCGTCGACCTCGAAGGTCGTGAGGACCAGTACCTTCACTCCGGCCAGGTCCTCGTCCCGCCCGATGAGCCGGGTGGCCTCGATGCCGTCGACCCCGGGCATCCGGATGTCCATCACCACGACGTCGGCCCGCTCGGACCGCGCCAGCAGTACGGCTTCACGGCCGTCGGACGCCTCTGCGACGACCTCCATGTCGGGTTGCGCGTCGATGAGCAGCCGGAAGGTGCCACGCAGCAGGGCCTGGTCGTCGGCGAGCAGGACACGAATGATCATGGACGGCGGTTTTCCTCACGGGATGTCGGAGCGGGTGCGTCAGAGGGCGGTGGGGGCGGGGGAGAGCGGCAGTTCGGCGACGACCCGGAAACCGCCCTCGGGCCGAGGGCCGGCGGTGACGGTCCCTCCGACGGAGCTGGCGCGCTCGCGCATGCCGATCAGGCCGTGGCCGGTGCCCGGCCCCTTGGCCGGGTGGGGCGGACCGTCGTCCGTGACGGTGACGCGCAGGGCCGTGGCTCCGTAGTCCAGGGTCACCTCGGTGCGTGCCGCGGAGGCGTGTTTATGGGTGTTGGTGAGTGCTTCCTGGATGATCCGGTAGGCCGTCAGTTCGGTGGAGGGTGCCAGGGGCCGGGGAACGCCCGTGCGGGCCACTGTCACGGTCAGCCCGCCGCCGCGGACGCGGCTGATGAGGGATTCGAGGTCGGCCAGGTCGGGGATGGGGGCCCGGGAGTCGGGCGCGTCGTCGGGCTGGCGCAGCAGGCCGACGGTGGCCCGCAGTTCATCGAGCGCGGAGCGGCTGTTGTCCTTGATGTGGGCCAGGGCCTCGTACGCCCGGTCCGGGTCGGTGCGCATGAGGTGGTGGGCCACGCCCGCCTGGGCGTTGACCAGCGTGATGTGGTGGGCGACCACGTCGTGGAGCTCGCGGGCGATGCGTACGCGTTCCTCGGTGACGCGGCGCCGTGCCTCCTCCTCCCGAGTGCGCTCGGCGCGTTCCGCGCGGGCTTCGACCCGTGCGAGGTGCCGACGGCGACTGTGTACGGCGTCGCCGATGGCGGTGGCCGCGATCGCGAAGTCGAGCCGCAGCAGACTGGTCCCCACGAGAAGCGGCTCGTCGTGGGTCGCGGCGTAGACCCCCGCGATCGCGACGGCCGCGATGACGCCGACCGACCAGGCAGTACGCCGGCTGCTGCGGGTGGCGAGCGTGTACAGGGCGACGAGGCTGGCCGCCGGAGCGAGGGCGCGGTCCGGGGCCAGAGCCATGCCGGTCAGATCGACCGCCAGGGTCAGTACGGCGACGGGCAGCGGCCAACGGCTCCGGAACACGAGGGGGACGCAGGTCAGCGCGACCCAGGCCACCCCCGCCGCCCGGGGCGCATGCCAGCCGGACTTCCCTGCGGCCGTCGCGGCCACGGCGACGACGATCAGCACCGCCGCGGGGAGCGCGTCCCTGATCCGGTCGTGCCGGGCCAGCCAGCGCCTCATCTCTGTCACCTGCATTTCCATAATGTACGGAGCGCGGGCCAGGGCGTGCCGGGTCCGCCCCAGCCGGCCACCGGCCCGCGTGCGCGTCGCTCTCAGTCGGTCAGTGCGGCGGGTTGCGGCTCCCGCACCGGATGCTGCGACGGGCGTACCGACTCGTCCGACGGTCCTTCCACGGACACCCGCGGCAGCGCCTTGTCCAGTCGGCTCGGCAGCCACCAGTTCGCCCGGCCGCACAGGTGCATGAGCGCGGGGACGACGACCATCCGGATCAGCAGCGCGTCGAGTGCGACGGCGACGGCGAGGCTCACGCCGAACTCGGAGATCACCCGCATGCCGCCGAAGACGAAGGAGCCGAAGACACAGAACATGATGGTGGCGGCGACGGTGATCACCTTGCCGGTCTCCGCCTGGCCGACCCGCACGGCCCGGTGGCTGTCGCCGGTGTGCGCCCATTCCTCGCGCATCCGGCTGACCAGGAAGACCTGGTAGTCCATGGAGAGGCCGAACATGATGCCGACGACCAGGATCGGCACGAACGACTCGATCGGTCCGGCGGCGCCGAGTCCGAGGAGCGAGGCGCCGTGGCCGTACTGGAAGACGACGACGATGGCGCCGAAGGCCACCCCGATGCTCAGGATGTTGAGCACGGCGCCCACGGCGGGAATGAGCAGACTGCGGAAGGCGACGGTCAGCAGCAGGAAGCCGAGTGCGGCGATCACCAGCACGAACAGCGGGAGCTTGCTCATCAGCACCGACGCGAAGTCGTCGTTGCTCGCGGTGAGACCGCCCACGTAGACCTTCATGGACGTGCCCTGTGCCGCCCGCGGGATCACGTCCGCCCGCAGGTGGTCGATCAGGTCGGAGGTGGCTGCCGACTGCGGGGAGGTCGTCGGGACGACGGAGATCACACCGACCGTCTGCCCTTCCTTGAGCGGGGCGGCGGTGGCACTGGCGACGCCGTCGACCTGCTTCAGGTCCGTGACCAGCTTCGCCTCGGCCGCCCTGTCAGCGGCGGTGGGGGCCTGGACGGCCAGGACGAGCGGGCCGTTGAAGCCGGGGCCGAAACCGTCCGCGATCATGTCGTACGCCTGGCGGTTCGTCGACGTCGTGGGCAGGTTGCCGTCGTCGGAGGCGCCGAGGCGCAGCGACAGGGTCGGGAGCGCGAGCGCCGCCAGCACGGCGAGCGCGAGCAGACCGAGAGCCCTGGGCCGGGCCTGGACCCGCACGGCCCACCGGCCCCACAGATCCGTCCCGCCCGCGCTGCCGACGGGAGCGCGACGTTCCCTGCGGCCGAGGACGCGGGGTCCGATCATGCCGAGCAGTGCCGGCAGCAGGGTGATGGCCGCCAGCACGGTCAGGACGACGGTGACGGCCGCGCCGACGGCCATCCCGTTGATGATGCCGACGTTCAGGGTGAGCATGCCGAGCAGCGCGACGACCACGGTCAGTCCGGCGAACACCACGGCCCGGCCTGAGGTGTTGAGGGCCTTGGCGATCGACTCGGCGACATCCGCGCCCGCCCTCAGGTTGGCGCGGTGCCGGTTGACGATGAACAGGGCGTAGTCGATGCCCACGCCGAGGCCGATCAGCGAACCGAGGGTCAGCGTGGTGCTGGACAGAGTGATGACGTGGCTGAGCAGGATCACCGCGACCGCGGAGGTGCCGACGCCGACGACGGCCGTGACGATGGGCAGCACCGCCACCCACACCGCGCGGAAGGCGAACAGCAGCACGACGAAGGCGAGCGCGATGCCCATGGCGTCGGCGACCGGATTCGGCTCGGGGCTGACGGTGAACGCCTGCCCGTTCAGCGCGATGTGCAGGGTCGCGGAATTCGGAGCGGTCGCGAGTTCCCTGACGTGCTCGATCCGGCGGTCCGCCACGTCGCGGTCGAACGCCACCGTGGCGTAGGCCGTCCTGCCGTCCTTGCTGACCTGCGCCTCACCGACGGGCGTGTACGGGCTGGTCACGGAGGCGACACCCGGTGCGCGGGCGATCTTCCCGAGCACGTCCGTCATCGCCCGCTCGGCCGCGGGCTCGGTGACCTTGCCGCCCTTCAGCTGCCAGACGACCCGTCCGCTCTTGCCTGCCGCGCTGTTCGAGGCGCGCTGAAGCAGGGCCGTCGCCTTGGCCGAGTCGGTGTTCTGCGAGGTCGGACTGTTGCCGAAGGCGCTGCCGGCCGCACCGACCCCGGCCCCCAGACCGATCAACAGGCCCACCCAGACCAGGACGACGACGAGCCGGTGCCGATGGCACCAGCGGGCGAGAGGGGACATCGACGAGCCCTTCCAGGGATACATCACGTGAGCGGGCCGGTGATCCCGGCCCGCTTTCACGCTCGCACCGCCCCGGTCTCTCGTCGTCGGGCGGCCGCAGACACTTGCCTCTACTGCGATCGCAGCAGAGGCAAGTGCCCGGACAGCGGGTGACGGAGACACGGGTGAGCCCGGACCCGTCCGCCGTCTCAACGTGATCGACAGCTGCCCTTGAGGACGGCGTCCGCAGCGTCATGACGGACCTTGTCGCGGCGATGCTCGACGAGGAGGAGGACGCCCCTGCTCCAGGACCTCGCCGACGACGAGCCGCAGCCCCCCGCGTCGCCCTCGTCCCGTTGGCCGGCCTCTGTCTGGTCTCCCGCGCCCACCAGTTCAACGCGGAAGAGACCGTCGAAGACGCAGGCCACGGTGTCCATCCGTTTCCGGTCGGGTTTCTCGCCGGGGGCGAGCCGGCCCCGTCGGCCCTGGGCCGCGGCCTGGGCGGCCTTGCGGTGGGTGGCCTCGCGCAGTGCCTCGGGCCGCATGACCACGCCCTTGCCGTCGGCCTGGATGACCGAAGGAGCTGCGGACGGCCTCGGTCACGGGAAGACGGCGCAGGCCCAGCGAGTGCCGCCCGGTCGGCAGCGACAGCAGCGCGTCCGCGGGATACACATGGCTCACCCCTGGCCCACGGTGAGCCACACGCCGTACCCGGACACGGCCGAAGACCGTGGACAGCTACCGCTCATGGCCCGTCTCCCGTCACGGACACGTCCGGCCGTCCGGTCCCGGGAAAGAGGACCAACGGCTCCATCCCCTACCCGACCAGCACATACACGCACTTCAAGCCTGACGCGGGAACTCGCTCAGACAGAGCCGCACCCATGCTGCTTCTCGGCAGTGCTGAAGAGTGCCGCGCAACCCTGTGAGCCGGCGTTGATATGAGAGTCCTCCTCTCGGAGCAGGATGCGCAGGCCCTCGTGGCTGATGGCGTCTACTACCCCCCCCAGCGACCAGGAAGTCGGCCAGTTCGGCCAGGCTTCAGACAGCGCGGCACGTCACAACAGGTTCTCCGATGCGACACTTGCTCGAAGTCGCCAACTCACAGGCGTAACCCGCTCAGGCCGCACGGCGCACGGGACTGCCACCCGACAGGTCCGACAACCGACTCGCTCGAACTCGCAGGCGTTGGCGAAGGCGGTGTGCAGATGAAGGCGTCGGCGCACCGCGACTGCTCGCTCGGCTTCCGTCATCGGCCAGGCACACTACTCGGTGCCTGGGCGGTATCCACTGCCGGTCGCCCGAGGACCGGTGCCCGTGACAGGCTCAGCTGAGTTCGATCAGCCCGAGTCGGACCGCTTCGGTGACGGTGCCGGCGCGGTTCTCGGTGCCGAGCTTGCGGTAGATGCGGATGAGGTGGGTTTTGACCGTTGCCTCTGCCAGGTACAGCGTGCCTGCGATGGACCGGTTGCTGTGCCCCAGAGCCAGGAGCCGGACGACTTCGATCTCACGCTCGCTGAGCACGGGGCCCCGCTCGGCCGGAGGCCCGACGAACTGCGCTGCGGCTTCCGGCGCCAGCGCCATGCCGCCCGTCACCACGGCGCGCACGGCACGGAACAGTTCCTCGGGTGGGCCCGCCTTCAGGACGTATCCGCGCGCCCCGGCTTCCACGGCTCGCAGCACATCGACCTGGCGGCCATGGCTGGTGAGCACGACCACCTGGGCAGGTGCGGAGCCGGCCAGGATCCGGCGGGTCGCCTCGATGCCGTCGATACCGTGGTGGCCGTCGTGCGCGCCGTCCGTGTCCGACAGCCGGAGGTCCATCAGCACCACGTCGGGACGGAGCCGCTCCACCTGGCGTACCGCGTCGGTGCCGTCGCCGGTCTCGCCGACCACTTCGAAGCCGGGTTCGCTTTCGAGGAGAGCGCGCAGTCCGGCTCGTACGACGGTGTGGTCGTCCACGATGAGGATCCGCAGCGGTGGGGGAGTTCCGCTCATGGGGCGCTGACCGGGACCCGGTCCTCGGCCCGCAGGGCCGCCCGGGCACGGGTGCCGTGACCTGGCGTGCTCTCGACCGTGAGGGTTCCGCCGAACAGACCCAGCCGTTCGCGGGCCGCCATCAGCCCGAATCCGCGGCCGGTCTTCGTCGGCCGGATGTCCGTCGGGTCGAAACCCACTCCGTCGTCCCGGACTTCGACGGCCGCGTTCGCCTGGTCACCGTAGACCAGAGTCACGCGTATGTGTCCGGCCCGCCCGTGTTCGCCGGCGTTGGCGAGGAGCCCTTGGGTCACCCGCAGCAGAGTCACGGCTTGTTCTGTGGACAGGTAGTAGGGGGCATGCTCGGTGTGGAAGGAGATGCGGGGCGACCCGGGCACGTTGCCGGCACGGGCGCAGAGCTCGCGGAGTGCCGCCTCCAGGCCCTCTCGGGCGAGTACGGGAGGCGTGAGGTCGTCGATGATGTCACGGGTCTGTGCGAGATGCTCACCGAGAGCGCCGGTCACCGCCCGTACCTGTCGGCGGGCGGCTTCTGGACGGCGGTCCCAGTCTCGTTCGGCGGCCTGGAGCAGCATGCGACTGCCCGAGAGCTCCTGGGCGAGTGTGTCGTGGAGGTCTCGCGCGATGCGGGCTCGCTCGGCGAGCCGTCCGGCCTCCTGTTGCTGTCGCGCCAACTCGCCCCGTGCTTCCGCCAGTTCGCGGGTCAGTCGCTGCTGGGTACGGTAGAGGAGCACGGTGGCCCACAGGGCGGCGACCGGCGGCGCGAGCACGTCGGGATCGAGTCCGCCACTGGCCCGCAGCAGCACCGCGCACAGCAGTGCCATGAGGACGGCGAGTGCCGAGGAACGTGCCGCCCGGGTCGGCATCCGCATGGCCAGGACGGCCAGTGGCACGGCCAGCCACGCGTACCCGAAGGCGAGCGGGGTCGGCAGGCTCCAGGCCACCCACGTCCACAACAACAGGAGGAGGCCGAGCCAGGCGGGCCGGGCCCGGTGGCCGAGCCGGTCCCAGCGGGCCAGCCCGGCCGCGTACACCAAGGCCAGTCCGGCGGTGGGTGGGGCGATACGCCAGCAGAGTTCGTGATTCAGCTCGAAGAGCCGTACGAGGGTGCCGGCGAGGGCGATCAGGAAAACCAGGTGCGGAAGGTACCGTGCCGCGACGGAGGGCCGGTGTACGGCAGGGCCGGTGAGGGACACGGCTACGGCTCCCTGGGGGCGGGCCGGGCGGAGGCTACAACAGGGGCAGGAGTCTAGACCGTTGCCCGTGTGACCGTCGTAAACACCGCGGAGGGGCCGTGACCGCACGCGCCGATGTCAGCTTCCCGGATGCAGTCCGAGCCAGCCCGGCGACGGGTCGCCCTTGACCTCGCCGAAGTACAGGGCGAAGGTCTGCCTCAGCCGCTCAGCCTCGGCGCGGTCTTCCATGAACCGCGGGAAACCGTCGACGTGGGCGTTCTGGAACTCCCACACGGGCTTGAGGCTCGCGTTCGGAGTGACGTCCGTACGCACCGACCAGCCGTTGAAGCTGGCCAGCTGGCGTTCCTCGGACAACAGCCAGTTCATGTACAGCCTGGCCGCCGCCGGATGAGCGGCCTCCTTCAGGATCGCGGCCCGCTGCCCCCAGGCCATGAAGGGATGGTCACCCGACGGTACGACCCACTTCACGGTGGTCGACGTGGAGACCGTGCTGCCCGAGCCGCCGACACCGATGGTCTTCTGCCTGCTGTTGACGGCGGCACCCGGGGTGTTCGTGCCCCGGCCGAACTGCGGCTGCTGCGCGGCGAATCGGGCCACCCAGTCCCAGCCGTACCGCTGCTGGTACAGGTGGTAGAGGTAGAGCACCGCGTCGTCGTCGTTCGGATAGGAGGACGCGATGGCGCCCTTCCAGCGCTCGTCGAGCAGATCCAGCGGAGTCGTGGGCGCGTTGGAGCCGACGGCCTGGATGTCGTACATGAAGCTGAAGGCGATCACCATCAGCGCGGTCCAAGAACCGTCCGGGTCCTTGAAGCCCTTGTGGACCTTGGAGAACCCGGCGGGCTTGTAGCGCAGCAGCTTGCCCTCCTGCTTCCAGCGGGTGAAGTCCTGCAGCGTCTGCAACTGGACGACGTCGGGCACCAGAGTGCCGGTTGCGAGCTGGTTGTCCACGCGGACGTCGTGGTACTTGCTGTAGTCCACGACGGCCGTCAGCTCGACCTTCGGGAAGCGGGCGGCCCAGCCGGCCCGGACCCCGGCCGCCTGGCTGTCGACGTCTCCGCCCTGGTACAGGACGAGCTTGCCGCCTTCTGCGACGGCCTCCTCGTAGAGCTCGTCGAGGGAGCGCGTCTCCTCAGGGACACCGGCGAGGGAGGCGCCGACCGGGGCAGCACCCTGCGCGCTGGTGGTGACCGCCGCGGCGGCACCGCCGAGTGCGACACCGGCTCCGGTGGTGAGCAGCCGGCGCCTGCTGAAGTTCCTGGGCATGGTGGGGGTCCTCCCGCTGTTTCCGCCGTCGCGCTTCGTATGCGGCGGCGCGGCAAGTCTGCCGACGAGCCGCGTCGTTGCGCGTCGTCCGGATGTCGCTCTCTGGTTCAGCCCTTCGGTTGAACGGTCATCCGGTCAGCAGATGGCGACAGAGGGTCTCGTTCTGTAAGAGTGAACCGTCGCTCGCTCATGACCAGGCCGGCAGTGCGCGTGCAGCTGTGTCCGCAACTGGTGAGCGGCTGGCTGGATGCTCCCGTCCCGGCCCTGCTCGGGGGGAGGGCCTCCTGGGTCAGGGTTGTGTACAGGTACGGGTGGCGACGCGCTGGACGGCTCGGTCGACGAGGTCGGGCTGGTCGAGAGAATGGACTGCGCGAGGTAGGGCACCCCGTGCCGGACGACCTCCACGAGGATGTCGCCGGCAGAGCGCACCTTTCCGTCGGTGAACGAGAGTGTCTCCGCGTTGTCTCAGTGGCTCACGGCGAGGTACTGGTCGCGTGCCTCGGCACCCGGGCCGGTCGCGGACGGCGGGACGACGCGGGTGAGGCCGGCGGCCATGGCCGACGGGGTGGCGTCGAGCAGGACCAGGCCTTTGATCCGGTCCTGGTGTTCGGGGGCGTAGCGGGCGGCGATCAGCCCGCCGAGGGAGTGCCCGACGAGGACGACGGGCCGGTGGCCGGCCACCCGGTCGAGTACGGCGGTCAGGACCTTTCCGGTGCTGTCGATGGTCTGCGGGCCGGCCGGTGCGTCGCCCTCGCCGAGCCGGTCGTAGGAGCAGACCCGGTTGTTCGCGCTGAGTGCTTTCTGCACGCCGCTCAGCTTGTCCAGGCCGTCGCCGCGCTCGGCGACCGTGGCCGCAGCAGCCGGCTCCGGGCCGGCGAGGCGGCCCTGCTCCGCTCCGGCTGTCCCCGGGGAGTGCTGGTGAACGCCGGCGAGAGAGGCGCCCGCTGCGGCACGGAGCAGGGCGGTCGTGGCGGCGGTGGCGGTTCTGGCGATGCGTCAGAGACTAGGCTCGACACCCGTGGCCGCCCCAGCAGGCTGACTCCAGCCCTCCCCCGGGGGACAGCCCCACCCTCCAACAGGGCCGTGACACCACCTACTTGTCGGCCATGATCCACCCGAGTCGGCAGCCGGATGTGATCGCCTCAGCCGTCGTCACGGGTGCCGCTCCGGTGTCTCGGGCGCGTGATGCCCCCGAGGTGCCGGAGCGGATCACGGCGCGATGTGCGGAGCCGGCCTGACGTGCACGTGCCCTCCGGGCCGGTCTGGCCGGTTTTCCGCTGCCTCATGCGTCTGTGGGCCTGTGGTGGCCGCCGGGCGGCTGCCAGCCGTTGGTGAGGATGGCGAAGACCTCCTCGACGGCTGCTCCGCGGTCCTTCTGTCGTTGGGCCAGGCCAGGGGTCTCCAGGACGAAGCGGGCCAGGGCGGCGCAGGCGAGGTTGTCGTGGTCCACGCCGTACTCGTCGGCAATGGCCGCGGCGAGAGTGTCCGCGTGGCGGGTCCACATGCGTTCGGCGTAGGCGCGCAACGCCGGGGTGGTGTTGACCAGGCGGGTGAACTCCACTCTCTGCGGGTGTGCGGCGATCGGCAGCCAGGTGGCGAGTACGTGCTCGCGCAGGGCGTCGAGGACGCTCCGGCCTGCGGACCGTTCTCGCACGGCCGCGGCCAGGCGCGCGTCTGTGCTCTCTTCCTGGTCGAACACGAGGGCCTCTTTGCCGGTGAAGTGCTTGAAGACCGTGGCGGTCGACACGTCCGCGGCTTCGGCGATCTCTTTGATGCTCACGTGGTCGTAGCCGCGCTCCAGGAAGAGTCGGAGTGCGGCGTCGGCGATCGCCTGCCGGGTGGCGGCCTTCTTGCGCTCGCGGCGGCTGACAACGGGCTCGGTCATGCCGCGAGTGTATCCGAAAGTGCCACCCGAAAAAGAGTTGTCACATTCTACTTTTCTATCTACTCTACTTTTCGAGACCGTAGGGCAAGTGCGGCCCTGCAGCCCCGTCCCACAGCGAAGGACGAACCCATGACTTCCCCGAACCCCACTCACGCCCGGATCAGCATCATCGGAGCCGGACCCGGCGGGCTGACCTGCGCCCGCATCCTTCAGCAGCACGGAATCGCGGTCACCGTCCACGACCGCGACACCGGCCCCGACGCACGAAACCAGGGCGGCACCCTCGACCTGCACGCCGACAACGGCCAGATCGCCCTGCGCGAAGCCGGCCTGCTCGACGAGTTCTTCAAGCTGTCCCGCCCCGAAGGGCAGGAGATGCGCCAGATGGACCCGACAGGCGTGATCACCTCCCACCAGATCCCCGAACCCGACGAGCTGTTCAAGCCGGAGATCGACCGCGGCCAGTTGCGCGACCTGCTGCTCGACTCCCTCCAGCCCGGCACGGTGCACTGGGGCCACGGCCTCGACCGCGTCGGCGGACCCGCCCGGGGGCCACGCCTGCTGCACTTCACCGACGGCACCACCGCCGAGACCGACCTGGTCATCGGGGCCGACGGCGCCTTCTCCCGGGTACGCCCGGCCGTCTCGCCGGCCGTCCCCGGATACAGCGGGATCAGCTTCCTGGAGGCGTGGTTCTCCGACGTCGAATCCCGTCACCCCGACATCGCCGAACTGGTCGGCCAGGGCGGCGCGCACGCCGCCGACGGCGAGCGCGGCATGTTCGCCCAGCGCAACGGCAACGACCACATCCGCGTCTACCTGATCCAGCGGGTCCCAGCCGACTGGATCACCGCGAGCGGCCTGATGCCGAAGGACACCGACGCCATTCGCGCCCGGCTCCTGGAGCGCTACGCCCATTGGTCACCCCGCATGAAGCAGCTGATCGCCGACAACGACGGCCCCTATGTGGACCGCCCGATCTTCGCTCTGCCCGTGCCGCACACCTGGCAACACAGTCCGACCGTGACCCTGCTCGGCGACGCCGCCCATCTCATGCCACCGCTGGGCGTCGGCGTCAACCTCGCCATGCTCGACGCGAGCGACCTCGCTCTGGCCCTGGCGAACGCGGCGACCGTCGACGACGCCCTCCACGCCTACGAGAAGACCATGCTTCCCCGCTCGATCGAGAACGCCCAGGCCCTCGAAGGCGGCGCCGAGCACCTGCTGGCCACCGAGTTCCCCGACTTCGGCGACGACGACCCCCGGCACTGAAGACCCGCCACCAGCTGTCCACGGGCGCCCCCACCGATACGTCCGGGCTCCCTCCGGGTCCCGTTCCACAGGTCTCTCGGACCGAGCGAGACAGGGATCCGCAGCGCTCTTCAGGGCGCCCTGCGAGGCGCCTCACGGTGGTGTTGCCGAAAGGTTGGTCGACACGCGCCAGGCGGCGCCCCGGTGTCGAGAACCGCAAGAACTACTCACATGCCGTGGCCTGCTCGTGATCGCGCACACCAACGACAGGGGGCGACCGGTACGGGTCCACGCAGACAGACCCGAGAGGACCCCGGAGATCACCGCCTGTTGTCACGACAAGCTCACGCAGAAGCCGCGGGAGGCTGAGCTCGGCGTGATCGCCGACCGGGGACTCACCCGCCGACCGATGATCTTGTCGACGGACTACCGCCCCGGACATCGCCGAGTCTCTCCACACCCACGCCCAAGAGAACATCTGACGTGCAGTTTTCACGATGAGCACTGCTAGATGGGGGAGTGGCGTTTGTGTCCCGTCAGCGCTTTCTGTCGCACAGACAGCTCCGTGCCAGGGCTGCCGGGGCCGTCTGTCGGCGGAAGCGCCGTCCGACCGTGGGGGCCCGCCCAGCGGCGACTTGACGAACCGGTGGGCGACAAAGTCGCCTACCGACGCCCGTCGGTTGCGTGGAGTTCGACCGGCGCGATGGTGTCATGGCCCCACGACGGCAGGTACCGAGGCTCAGGCGATGGGCACCCGCGGCTGGATGATGCGGGACGCGTCACCACCCTGGACGGCATCGCGGACGCCGGCGGTCGCCTCGTGCGGCACCCCGAGGGGGATCGCGCTGATGTCGGACAGGCGCGCGAACTGCTTCGGGGTGAGCTGAACGTCCAGGGCACCCAGGTAGTCGTCGAGCTGCGCGAGGTTGCGCGGACCGATGATCGGAACGAACGGAGTCGAGGCTCGGGAGGCGCGCTCACGGAGCCAAGCCACCGACACCTGCGCGGGTGTCGCGCCGTTCTCCTCGGCGATGGCCAGGACGCTGTCCACAATGGCGGTCTTCTGCTCGGTGCTCTCGACGTGTACGAGCGTCTTGAAATCGGTCAGCCGCCCTTCGATGCTGCGGCGATACTTGCCGGTGAGCAGCCCTCCCCCGAGCGGGGACCACAGAGCTGCGCCCAGTCCCAGGCTCTCGGCCATCGGTAGCAGCTCCCGGTCAGCGGTCCGCTCGACGAGGCTGTACTCGATCTGGATGCCCGCGACCGGCGCCCAGTTCTTCAGGTCTGCGAGAGTGGCGGCCCGCGAGACCCGCCAAGCCGGGAAGTTGGACAGGGCGGCGTGGAGGATCTTGCCCGACGAGACCAGGTCGTCCAGTCCGCGCAGGATCTCCTCCATCGGCGTGAGGTCGTCCGGGAAGTGAACCCAGTACAGGTCGACGTAGTCGGTGCCGAGCCGCCTCAGGCTGGCCTCCAGCGAACTGACCATGTTCTTGCGGCTGTTACCCGTGCTGGAGATGCCGCGCCGCTGCGCGGCTCCGTTGGTGAACTTGGTCGCCAGGACGAAGTGATCCCGGTCGTTGGCGATGAACTTCCCGACCAGCTCTTCCGACTCGCCGAACTGGTAGCTGTCCGCGGTGTCGAGAAACGTCCCACCGGCCTCGGCGAACCGGTCGAACATCCGGCGCGATTCGTCGGGTTCGGCGCCGGCTCCCCATCCGGTGCCGAAGTTGCCCGTACCGAGTGCGTACTCGGAGACGCGGAGTCCAGTCCGTCGTCCGAAGGTCGTGTAGCGCATCACTTCTCCTTGGTGCCGATGACGGGTGGGCGGCCGGTCGGGCGTCGGTCAGGGCGACGGCCACGCGTGGCGCAGAGGCCGTGCCGAGCGCCGTCCGAACGGATACTGCGCCGACAAGCTGCGTATCCACGTGCGGTACGAACGCCGGGCACGATCGAGTAAACCGATCGGTTTACTCCAGGGTCTACCGTAAACGACGCCGACGGTCCGTGTAAACCGATCGGTATCCTCGGGGTATGGACGAACCTCATTCCGTGCGTCGGCGTCGTGGCCGTGATGCCCGGGAGCGGATCCTCAAAGCGGCGACCGAGCTGTTCACTGCGCAAGGGATCAATGCGACCGGGATGGAGCAGCTGTCGACCGTTGCCGCAGTGTCGAAACGCACTCTCTACACGCACTTCTCCAGCAAGGACGACCTCGTCATGGCGTACTTGAGCACCTTGAGGGGTGGCCTGCTCCCCGTCCTTCCAGGACCCGATCAACCGCCCCGCAGCCCGCGCGAGCAACTCCTCGCCGTCTTCGACTGGAAGCCGCCGCAGACTGCGGCTCCGGTACGCGGATGCCCGTTCCTGAACGTGAGCGTCGAGGTGCCGGACCCCGGGCGCGCCGCCCATCGACTGGCCGCGACGCACAAGAGGGAGTTCGCCCGCCGCCTGTCGGAGATCGCACGTCAGGCGGGGGTCGCCGCTCCGGAGGTCCTCGGTGAACAACTCGCGCTGCTCTACGACGGTGCGGCGGCACGTGGTACAGCGCTCAACAGCAGGCACACCCGTGCGTGTGCGCGAGACATCGCGGAGTCGCTGATCGATGCCGCCATGGCTGGAGCTCACACAACACGGTGATGACGGTGGCTTCCCGTGGTCGGGGGTACCAGGGGCCTCGGGGGGCAGCGTTACAGCCCGTCGAGCAGTCGAGCCACGTGTGCCTCGGCGTAGGTGAGCGCTGCGGCCTGCGAGCCGACGCTGGCGGTGCTGCTGTTCAGACAGTGACCGTACGGGGCGTGTGTGGCGGAAACGTTGACGAACAGGAACAGCGGCTGTCGGCGCCCGCGGGGGGATGTTCCCAGCCAGGCCGGTAGGCCGATTGCGGAATTGCTCAGGTTGGCTGGTGTCCGTCTTGTAACCCTGTTTTGCTCACGCTGCCTGGGTGAACCGGGCGGGGTGCGTCTCACCTTGCCCGGTGATGTGCGTGCCGGGTCGCGAAGTCCCGGCTCAGCGCACCCTTCCCCGTGGTTTCAGCGGCACAGGCGGCAGTTCCGGCGCTGGAAGGGGCGCTCCGTCGTACCCCTTCACTTCCCCGAACCTCGTCCCGCTCATCCAGCCCTCGCGAGCCTGTTCGATGTCCTCCTGGGTACGCCCGACGAAGTTCCACCACATACCACGGATTCGGCGGTTCTTCCCAGGTCAGAGGTATCGAAGACCCTCGGGCGTCAGCAAAAGGTCAGCATCGGACGCCGAGGAGACAGCACCACATGGCAGCACGCACACTCGCCCGCGGCATGGGCACCTTCTTCAAGGACTGCGAGCACCCTCAGTCCCGCTGGTCGAAGTGCCCGCACGAGTACAAGATCCGGTACCGCAGCGCGGCGGGCAAGCAGACGGAGGAGTCCGGTTTCGGGACCCAGGACAAGGCGATCGCGCGTTTGACGGAGGTCTACAACCAGAAGAAGTCGGCGCCACAGTCCCAGTCGAAGGCGGAGCGGATCCAGAAGTACGGGAGGATGCGGTTCGAGGAGTACGTCGAGGAATGGAAGGCTGGCCAACGGCACTTGGCCGCCTCGTCTCTACGTCACCTCGACTCGCTCCTGGAGCACCACCTCTACCCGGCGCTCGGCAGCCGGCGGATGAACTCCTTCGACCACAAGGTGGTCGACGGCTTCATCCGCACGATGGAACGCAACGGTGCCGGTCTGGCGACCCAGTCCAACGCATTCGACAAGCTGCGCGCGGTCCTCCTCGACGCGCATCGCCTCGGCCTCTTCTCCGACAACCCCATGGACGGCGTCAAGCCGCCGCAGTACGACCCGGCTCGGGCGGTGATCCCGTCCCTGGAACAGTTGCGAGCCATACGAACCGCCGGTGACGACGCCTTCAAGCTCGTCATCGACCTGATGAGCGGCTGCGGCCTGCGGAACGGCGAGGCGTACGCGGTGAACCTGAACAACCTCGTGGCCGATGACGTGTATCGGATCACCGAGCAGGTTGTGCTGTCCACCCGCAAGTACGGTCCACTCAAACACCGCAAGGCGGGGGAGTACCGCGATGTCCCCCTGCCCGCTCGGATCAGGGAGACGATCCAGTGGTATGCCGAGAAGTACGGCACGGTCGACGGCTACCTGCTGCGGCAGGAGACCGACCCCCGCAAGCCGTATCCACATTGGGGAATGGACAACCAGTGGCGGCGGATCAGGGCATCGGGAAAGGTGGACATCCCGGAGGGGATGGTCCTGTACGGGAACCGCCACTTCTACGCGTCGAACTGCCTGAGCCACGGCATCCCGATCACGGGTGTCGCTGAGTGGATGGGACACAAGAGCGTCGACGTCACTTTCAAGATCTACCGGCATCTCCTGCCGGGATCGATCGGCAAGGCCGCGCAGGTCCTGAACATGGCACTCGCGGCCTGACCCGAGCGTGGCATGGCGTGCCTCAGCCGAGTTTCTGTTGCCGAGCCCAGGCGTGCACATCGGTGATCTTGAACTGAAGCTTGGCGCTACGGCCGTTTCCGAACTTGTAGGGGACGAGTCCGAGTTTGGGTGCGTCCCGGTACACCCACGTGATCGACATGTTCAGATATTCGGCGGTCTGCTTGGCGTTCATGTACTGCGCGGGCATGCAAGGTCCTCAAGGTCACGTGGGTCGAGAAGGCAGCCTGAGCCTCCGATGCAGGCCACGGTTTGCCGAGGCAGAACATTGAGTGGTAGCGAAGCGTTCTCTCGTGATCTCCAGGCGCTGGCGTCGAACCCAGGGCGGCCGGGCAATAGATCGCTACTCGCCAGGGAGGGGTAGACCTCGGTCTCCGATACGCTGCACAGCCGTCCCAATAGTTTCTTCGTCTGCTGGCGGTACACGACGTACATGGCTCTGACCAGTACGAATGCCAGCTTTGGGGCAGGGACGGCGGGCTCTGGCCCGTATATGGTCCGGGTCTTGGTCGCGAACTGGGCGAGGCCGGAGTCGAGGGTGGGGCCAGCGGCTGCCGCCTTCGCGCTGGCGATGCAGACAGGTGGCGGCGGTACAGGGATTGCAGGAGCGGCGGGAGGCGGTTGGACGCGTGCGGGTGGACGGTCGGGGAGGCGCCGTCACGCCATGTCGCGGGTGGAATAGCCGCTGGTCCGCCTGGCGGTGCGCTGGGGAGGAACGGATATCTGTAACCGGCCACGGCTGCAAGGTAGATGCCCACACTGGTGGCTGCAGCATCCCGGCCGGCGCCGCAGGCAGCGGCCTGGATATCTACTTCGCTGCCGTTGCCGCCTACAAATGACTATGAGGATTGATCATGCTTCTGCTCGGCCGCCCGACCCACTGTATGACTGACGCCTCGCCGTCAGCCCGGCGCTTTCCCTGACGCACCGGCGCTCGCTGTGACGGGCCAGCTGGTTCAGTGATTGCTGCTGTGGTCGTGCTTCTTCACGGTGCGTTGGTGGTGGGGCGGCGGTTGCGGCAGGTGGGCCGACTGGGTATCGCCGGTCTCGCGCTGGACCTCGGAGGCTGACCGCGCACGAGGCGAAGGCGACGTGTCGAAATGACCGGCGATCGACAGAACGGTCAGTCGGTTGCCGATGCTGTGCGTTGGGTCCGGACCGGGAGGATGATCGCTGAGGGGTGTGCCGGGCCTTGGCGGACGGTCTGGTGGGCCGGGCGGAGGGTGGTGGCCGTGGCGAGCGGTTCTCCGGTGCCGGGGTTGCGGGCGTAGCGGGGGAAGGCTCCGCTGGAGATCTGGACCCGGATGCGGTGGCCCCTTTTGAAGCGGTGGGCCGTGGGCCAGAGCCGGACCTCGGCACACTGCGGCTGGTCGGCGTCGGTCAGGCTGAGGAGACCGTCGCAGATGTTCCAGGAGCGTCCGGCCGGGTCGACGTCGCAGAGTCGTACGAAGACATCGGCGTGAGGCAGGGTTGAACAGAACCAGACCTCGGCGCTGACCTCGCCGATGACTTCGATGTCCTCGCCCAGAACGGGAGTGGTGTACGCGACCACGTCGGAGCGGGCCTCCAGAGCCGTGTTGTCGACGCGGCCGCTGTTCCTGACCATGCGGACGCCGCCGACGGCCGGAGTGGGATGGGAAGGGTCGTAGCGGTAGTGGGTGGCTGTGGACACCGCGGGCGGCTCGGTCGACAGTGTGCCGTCCGGGTGGAGGTGGAAGCGTTCCGGTGTGTACCCCTGCGGTGGCCAGGACTCGAAATCCCGCCAGGTTTCCTGACCCATGACGTACAGGCGGACCGGCGGGCGAGGCGGTGGCTGTTCACCGCGCGCGTGACTCAGGCCGAACTCGATGGCCTCCCGCACCGGTTCAGGGCCGAACCTGGTGTGCGTCCAGGGCCCGATGATCAGCCGGGCCGGGTGCCCGGCCTGTTGGAGCAGCTTGAAGTCGTGAAGTTGGCCGGGCAGGAAGATGTCGTACCAGCCACCGATCGAGCAGACCGGTGCGCTTGCCTTCGCCACGCGGTCCCGGTGGTCGAATCCCTGCCAGCGGGAGTCGTCCGCGTCGCGGGTGAGGATGTCCTGGATGTACGGAGAGACCGTGCCACAGGCGGCGTGGTCGGCGCGGTTGAGGGGAAGTGTCCACAGGGCCCGCGCGGTCTTCCTCGACTGCAGAGGCTGCCGCAGCATGGCCAGCGGGCGTTCCAGAGTCGTGACGAGAGCCCCCCAGCCGAAAGGGGTCTCCAGCGACATCCCGTCACCGCGCAGAAACTCCAGCGTGAGCGCGGACTCCGTGACCACCGGGATGAGCGCCTTGACTTCCGGGGGCAGCCGGTCGGCCACAGCCCATTGGACGTGCCCCATGTAGCTCATGCCGTACAGCACGATCGCGTCCCCGGACCAGGGCTGTCTCACCAGCCAGTCGAGGGTGGCGAGGCCGTCGTCGCGTTCCTGCCTCATGGGATCGAAGACGCCACCGGATCCGAAGGTTCCGCGGACGCTCTGGAGCAGCACCTGGAAGCCGCGCTCGGCCAGTGGCCGAGCCATGAGGGTTCCGATGGGCCCGCTACGGCCGTAGGGGCAGCGGATGAGCGCGGTCGGCAGGCCCTCGTCGCCCGACCGCGGGGCCCACCTGTCGGCCAACAGGTCGACCCCGTCGGGCATCGGAACCCGCAGATCCCGGTGCACCACCACGTCCCGCGTCAGGGGCGGAGGCAGCTGAAGCCGACGCTGGATGAGATGGCTGATCAGTTTCACCGTGGGTTCTCCGTCACGAGCGGGGCTGTTGGAGGTAGACGTCGAGACGGCGGATCCGGGCGTCCGCGTCGAATCCATACACCGACAGGGAGTTGACCACGGCGAGGCCACCCGGCCGGGTGTGGCGCTCCTCGATCTCGTAGTAGACGAGACCTGGCAGCTCCGACACGCGCCGTACAGCGGTCTCGAAACCCATTGAAGCCGACGCCCACTTGGTCATGAACTCCGTGTACTCCCGCCAGTCCATGACCTCCATCCAGGTGCCGACGCGCCGGAACTCCGCCACGTCCACGAATGCGGTGAGTGCCGACCAGTCAGCTGCGGTGACGCCCGACTCCCGTGCCTTGAGGACGAGTTGGCGCACGGTGGCGTCGAACGCGAGCACCGTGCGGGCCAGCGGGCCGTAATCGCTCACGCCAGTCCGCCGGGGCGCGGGCCGCGAGGAAGGATGGGCGGGAGGTCGGTGGTGGTGAGGATTCCGGGGCGGGCCGCACAGACGTAGGGGATGGCGTTGACGGGCCCGTTGGCGTTGTACGCGGGGACGTGGTCGGCGAGGACGTCGAGTGAGACCGGCAGGGGCATCTGGATGTCGAAGGGGGCGTCGCTGTGGATGCGCAGCCGCCAGCCCGTGTCCCTGAGATCCCAGTGCGGGTCCACGTCCCTGGTGACGAAGGCGTACTGGGTGAAGCGGATGACGTCGACACCCTCGCGGCGGCCGGTGATGACGACCTTCTGGGCCGCCGCGGTGCCCTTCTCGACCACGCCGGCGTAGATGGAGACGTCCTCGCGCGCCGCCGCGACCCCGCCGGTTGCCGTCCACTCGTCCACGTCGAGGGCGGCGGCGTCGGCCAGCACCGTGAGGGCGGGCTGGTACTCGCCGTAGAGGTGGTTCTTGCGCCGGTCGGGGTCCCAGCCGTCCACCGGCTTTCCGAACCGCATCTGCTCCATGACCATGTGCGGCGACGGCCGGTGGGAGAGGTCCCCGAACTCCTCCAGTTCGATGAGGTCGATGTGACGCTGGACCGAGAGCAGGGCGAAGGGGAACGTCTCCGTGAAGAAGCCCGGATCGCTGCCGGATGGCCAGATGGACGACTTGCCCTTCTCACAGGCCTCCTGGACGCGGGCCTGTCCTTCCGGCCCGAGCCGTACACCTCGGGCCAGCAGGTCGGTGCAGGTGGTGACGATGCTGGTGCCGGATGCGAGCAACGGAACGATGTCGTCGAGGAGTTCCTCCTGGGTGAGGCCGGCGCGGGTGCGTCCGGAGCCGGTCGCGCGGGGCATGTAGACCACGCAGTCCGCGCCCAGGTCCAGGATCGCCTTGCGGTCCCGGGTGGCGAGGACACCGGTGGGCTCCTCACCGCACAACTCACCCGCGTCCTTTCCCTCCTTGGCCTCGTCGTAGACGAGGACCCCGACGAGTTCCATGTCCGGATGGCCGATCACTTCCCGGAGGGCGCGTCGGCCGGTGTCGCCGGTGGCCCACTGGGCGACTTTGTAACGAGTTGTCATCTGGTCTCTCCTTGTGCGGGGCGGGAGGGATTCAGCTGCCGAGGGTGGCTTTGGCCGTGCGGACGGTGACGGGTTCGGCGAGCTGCTGTTCGTCGCAGGCCTTCTGGACGGCGGCGATGGTCTCGTCGATTCCGGCACCGAGCCGGGGGCCGGGAGTGAAGGTGGCCGACAGGTGCTGCATCCCGTTGATGACGGCGACGGATTCGTAGTGGACCGTGCCGTGCGGGTCGCATCGGTAGTCGGGCATACGGTCGAGAACGGCGATGAGCATGCGCTTGAAGACCATCCGGGCCACGTTCGAGCCGATGCAGCGGTGGATGCCGAGGCCGAAGCTGTGGTGCCGGTTGCCGGTACGGCGCAGATCGATCTCGTCCGGGTGGTCGAACACGGCGGGGTCACGATTGGACATGGCCCACGACAGCCACAGGCGCTCGCCTTCCTTGAACCGGTGCCCGGCGATCTCGCAGTCCTCGGAGAAGGTGCGGCCGTCACCGACCGCTGGTGTGAAGTAGCGAAGGAACTCCTCGGTCGCGGAGTTCAGCAGCGTCGCGCGTTCCCGGGACAGCTCCGCCCGCCGGTCGGGGTGGGCCGAGAGCCACTCCAGGGAGTGGGCCGTCAGCGCGGTGGTGGTGTCGAACCCGCCGCCGATGACGAGGGCCAGGATGCCGAGGAGGTCGAGGTCTTCGGGCTGTTCGCCGTTGATCCGGGCCCCGGCCACCGCGCTGACGAGACCGGGGCGAGGCGTCTTGCGTATCTGGTCGAACTGGGCGTACAGGTCCTGGAACATGTTGATCTGGAGTTCGCGCACGCGGGAAGCGTCCGGTGAGTCCGGCGGGGTGTAGACCCCGGCGTGCGAGGGTTCGCAGTAGATCGTCCAGTTGATGAGCGGGATGCCCATCATGGCCAGGGTGAGCACGGCGGGCACGATGTTGGCGAGGTCGTCGACGAAGTCGATCCGGCCGGACTCGATCCGCTCGTCCAGACAGGCGCGGACCAGCTCGTCGACCACCGGTGTCCATCGGTCGACGGCCGCCGGCGAGAGATAGGGGTTGAGCAGCTGCCGGTAGTAGCGCTGTTCCGGCGGATCCATCTCCAGGAAACCGCCGCGGACCGGCGCGTCGACCGCCGCCGGGATGGAGATGCCCTTGTAGCCGCGCCGTTCACCCCGGATGTCGTGGTCGTTGGACAGGACGTCGGCGGAGCGGGCGAGTGCGAAGACCTCGGCGTTGCCCGCCGCGACCCAGTGCCCGCCGTGGGTGTCGCTCCAGGCGAGCGGACAACGGGACTGCATCTCCTGCGTGATCGTCTCGAACCGGTCGCGGTAGTCGCGGGTATGGCGGTCGAAGAGAAAACGGGGCTGCCGGCGCTCGGCAGCGTCCTCGGCGGGTGCTTCTTCGGACACGCGGTGACCTCCTTACGCTGGTCAGGCACGCTCAGAGCGGCCCGAGGGGGTGCGGCCGGGCTGGTCAGAGGTGGAAGTCGTACGACTTGAGGTAACCGCCCGCGTCCACGCGGAACTGCAGTCCGGTGACATAGCGGGCCTCGTCGGAGGCGAGGAAGAGCACGGCGTTGCTGATGTCGAGGGGCTCCACCCAGCCGATCGGCATGGCCTGCTGGACCGAGAAGCCGGGCTCCGCGTCCTCGCGGGTCGGGTGCTCCAGGTCCGGGCGGAAGGCCTGGTACATGGGCTCGCTGAACAGCATGTCGGTACCGACGTTGGTCGGATGCACCACGTTGGCCCGGATCTTGCGCGGTGCCAGCTCACGTGCCAGGTCGTGGACGTACTGCGCCAGCATCCGCTTGGCCACCATGTAGCCCATCCCGCCGGGGTCCTTCCCCACCTCCTGCATGGGCAGCGCGTTCACATACGCCGCCGTCGACCCGGTCGCGATGACCGAAGCCCCTTCCTCCAGATGAGGGAGCGCCACATTGATCGCGTTGACCGTGCCCATCAGGTTGGTGTCGATCACGTCGGCCCAGGCCTGGAGCGGGGGCTCGCCCTTCATCGCGGCGATCCCCGCCTGTGCCACCACGATGTCCACGTGGCCCAGTTCGGAGAGCCCGCGCTCCAGAGCCCCGCGCATCTGGTCCCGTTCGCGTACGTCGGCCTGGACCGCGACGATGCGGCGCCCCAGTGCCCCGACCAGGCGGACGGTCTCCTTCATGTCGTCGGGAGTAGCGAGCGAGTACTTGATCGTCTCGATGTCACGGCACACGTCCACCGCGATGATGTCGGCGCCCTCCTCCGCCAACCGCACGGCGTGGCTGCGGCCCTGACCGCGCGCCGCGCCTGTGATGAAGGCGACCTTGCCCTGCACACGTCCCATTCGCAGAACCCCATTTCCGGATTGCGTCACGCGGCCCGAGCGACCGGCGGCTAGCCGATCGACTAGGAAGGTAGCCGATCGGCTATTCAGCGGCAAGATGAGTCTGCTAGAAAGAGAACGGTGTTTTCACTTGGACCCATATGCGCAGGGAGACGACATGCGAACTCGGCGACCAAGGCGCGAACTTGGTGATGGCGCGGAGCGGAACGCCACTACGGGACGGACTGCGCAGTGACCGAGACCAGGCGTCTGCTCATCGACGGAAAGCTGGTCGAGGGCGGGCGGACGTTCGCCACGCTCAACCCCGCCACCGGCGCGGTGTTCGGCCAGGCGCCGGATGCCACACCCGCCGATGCCGAAGCCGCCGTCGCGGCGGCCCGTCGGACGTTCGACGCCGGCGGCTGGGCGACCGACCGGGCGCTGCGGGTGCGCTGCCTCGACCAGCTCCACAAGGCGCTGATCGAACACAAGGAAGAGCTGCGGGAGTTGACCATCAGGGAGGTGGGCGCCACCCGCATGTCCACCCACTCGAATCAGCTGGAGGCGGCCTTCGAGATCGTTCGGTACTACGCCGACCTGCTTCCCGGGTACCCGATGACCGAGACGCTGGCCGACGTGGACTTCCGCGGGAAGACCCACCGGCGATGGATGGAGAGGGAGCCCGCCGGGGTCGTCGCCGCCATCGTGGCGTACAACTACCCCACCCAGCTGGCTCTGGCGAAGCTGGCGCCCGCGCTGGCCGCCGGATGCACGGTGGTGCTCAAGGCCGCACCGGACACCCCGCTGATCACTCTGGCCCTCGGCGAGCTGATCGCGGAACACACGGACATCCCGGCCGGCGTGGTCAACGTACTCACCTCCTCCGGGGCGGACGTGGGCGAGGTACTGACCACTCACCCGGATGTGGACCTGATCACCTTCACCGGCTCGACCGCCACGGGCCGCCGGATCATGGCGGCGGCGAGCGGGACCGTCAAGCGGGTCTTCCTGGAGCTCGGCGGGAAGTCGGCCATGGTCGTGCTGGACGATGCCGATGTGGAGACCGCCGCCACGTTCTCCACCTTCTCCGTCTGCGCCCATGCCGGTCAGGGCTGCGCGATCGCCACCCGGATGCTGGTCCCCAGGGCGCAGCACGACGCCATCGCCGAGCGGGTCGCGGCCATGATGAGCACCATCACCTACGGTGACCCGGGTGCGCCCGAGACCTACATGGGACCGTTGATCAGCGAACGACAGCGGGACAAGGTGGACGGCATGGTCCGCCGTGCGGCCGCGGCTGGGGCCAGGCTGGTGACGGGGGGCCGGAAGGCGGACCCGGGTTTCTTCTACGCGCCCACCCTGCTCGCCGATGTCGATCCGGACAGCGAGGTGGCCCAGCAGGAGGTCTTCGGTCCGGTCCTGGCGGTCATCCCGCACGACGGGGACGACGACGCGGTACGTATCGCCAACAACTCGATCTACGGTCTGTCCGGGGTGGTGATGAGCCGTGACGAGGAGCGGGCCGTCGCCGTGGCGCGACGGATCCGCAGTGGAACGTTCAGCATCAACGGCGGCAACTTCGCCGGACCGGACGCGCCCTTCGGAGGTTACAAACAGTCGGGCATCGGGCGGGAGATGGGCGTCGCGGGGTTGGAAGAGTTCCTGGAACGCAAGACGATCGCGGCACCGAGGTGATCTCCGCTGGGCGTGGGCGATCGGCCGACGCCGGCACGTTCTGGTTATCCTCAGGAGGTGATCTCCGCCGAGCCTCCTGCCGACGGGCCGTCGGTCCTCCCTGTCCACAGTCCGGCCAAGGCCAGGATCGTCAGCGCCGCGGCGGACCTGTTCGCGGAACACGGTGTCGGGGGAACGTCGTTGCAGATGATCGCCGCCGCCATCGGCGTGACCAAGGCGGCTGTCTATCACCAGTTCAAGACGAAGGACGAGATCGTCGTCGCCGCGGTCGAGGAGGAACTCGCCCGGCTGACGGGGGCGATGGACGAGGCCGAGGCGGAGGCGGGGGCGAGCGCCGAGTTGGTGCGGGAAGCGCTGCTCGCCAGGATCGTCGAGCTCGCCCTCGATCGCCGCCGCATGGAGTTCGCCCTCGTCGGTGATCCGGTCATCGGCCGCTACTTCGCCGGCCACGAGCCGTTCCGACGGGTCGTGGAGCGCCTGTACCGCCTTCTGACGGGGGAGGCCGGCCCTGAGGCCCGGATGCGGGCCGCGATGCTCACCGCCGCCATCGGCGGTGCGGCCATGCACCCGCTCGTCGCTGAACTCGACACGGAGACCGTCCGGGCGCAACTGCTCGATCTCGGCCGGCGGTTCCTGGACCTTCCCGGCTGAGCAGGGGTTGCTTTGCCCTGCGTGTCGTGCTGTCCCGGATGCCATGCCGACCGGCCTGCTCGCCCGGACGTGGCCGTGCGCCTTCGTGAACCGGCTATCAGATTCTCTGCTTCGGATGCTTGATTGGCCGAATCAGAGAATGTAACTTCCGGCAGTGCGGGCAAGAAGGGGCCGGGCGACTGACGGCGGGGCCGCCTTCGACGGTTCGCCCATCAGCCCGGGTCGCTGACGGCCGACGCCGCTCGGCACTACATCGGGCCGACCGCTCTGAGATGGAACGAAGCCCTTCACCGGGCTCGGCGTTGATCCAACCCGACGCCCCCGTACAGCGAGTGGGATGTCAGCCAATCGGCCTTCCCCGCCGATGGTGCATGCGCAGCCGCACCGTCCCGCTCTTCTCCCACCTCTCTCGGACGACGGTGTCCGAGCTCCCCGAGGAGGCACCTTGCGCAGGCTCCTGATAGGAACGGTCACCGCGGGCGCGGTACTGCTGACCGGCTGCTCCGGCCACTCCGATGCCGGCGAGGCGGAGACGGGCGCGCCCTCCTCCTCGAGTGCGTCCGCCTCGGCCCAGGCGGACTTCGGCACGCTGAAAGACGTGTGCGGGCCCGGCACCGCCAAGTCCTCCACCGTCCAAGGTGTCACGGACAAGGAGATCCAGGTCGGGGTCATGTCCGACGTCGGGTTCACCAAGAACTCCGAATTCCCGGACGCCGCCAAGGTGTTCACCTCCTGGTGCAATGACGCAGGGGGCATCAACGGCCGCAAGCTGGTTCCCGTCACACGTGACGCCAAGCTCACGCAGGTCCGCCAGCAGGTGCTGGCCGCCTGCAAGTCCGACTTCGCCCTGGTCGGCGGCGGCGCCGCGCTGGACGGCCTCGGCGTGACCGACCGGCTGAAGTGCCTGCTGCCCGACTTCCCGGCCCAGTCCACCCAGGCGGTCGGCTCCGACCTTCAGGCCCTGGCCACCGGCGCGGGCGTCGGCTACTTCCCCTACACCGGCTTCTACACCTGGCTGCTCAAGGACAAGTACCCGGACTCGGCGCAGAAGGTCGGCATCATCGCCGGTGACAGCCCGGTCAGCAAGGGGTTCGCCGCCCAGTACCAAGAGGCCGTCAAGGGTCTCGGTGGCAAGGTTTCCTACACCGACGTCTACCCGGCCGCCGGCGTCTCCGACTGGACGCCGTACGCCCAGGCCATCAAGAACAAGGGCGTCAAGGGCCTGACGTTCCTCGGGGACTTCGCGAGCCTGGCCAAACTGGAGCAGGCGCTCACCGACACCGGTTATGCCCCCGACTGGATCGACGCCAACAGCAACGCCTACGGCCCCGCGTTCCTGCAACTGGCGGCTCCGGCCCTGGCGAAGCAGCACAACTACGCCGAACTCTCCGCCACCGCACCGCTGGAGAGCGCCTCCTCCAATCCGGCCACCGAGCAGGTCATCGAGCTGTTCAAGAAGTACGCCCCTGACAAGCAGGTCACCTACCCGGTGCTGCGCGCCTTCTCGGCCTGGCTGCTGTTCGCCACTGCCGCGCGGGACTGCGCCTCACTGACCCGCAAGTGCGTCTACGACAACGCGATCAAGCAGACCGCGTGGACGGGCGGCGGCCTGCAGGCACCCGCCGACCTCAGCAAGAACGACATCCCACCCAAGTGCTACTCCATCGTCGAGGCGACGGCGAAGGGCTGGCAGGCGGCCGACTTCCAGCCCGACGACGGCCCGTACCGCTGCGACGCGCCCGCCTACAAGCTCAAGGGCGACTACGGCAAGCCGGTCACTCTCGCCGACGTCGGCAAGTCGCTGTCCGATCTCACCTGAGCCCGCGCACCAGACGTACCCGAAGGAGAGTTGAGCGACATGAAGGTACGGATCGACGGCAATCGCTGTCAGGGGCACACCCTGTGTGCGATGAGTGCCCCCGAGATCTTCGAACTGAACGAGTTCGACGGGCACTCCTCGGCAGTGACCGAGGAAGTGCCCGCGGGCCAGGAGGACGCGGTGGCCGAAGCCGTCCGATCCTGCCCCGAGCGCGCCATCACCGTGTCCTGAAGTTCGGGCGATTTCACGTGAGACGACGGGCTCCGGCTCGTCGACGGCAAGGCGGGTCGTGCCCGGCGGGCCCCACGGTCCGCCGGGGCGCGAACGCCGCGTCTCCGGCTCGTACCTACGTTTGTGCCTCCCCCTACTTAGGAGATGCCCATGCGTGTGGGCTTCATCGGCCTGGGCAGCCAGGGCGCCCCCATGGCCCGCCGGATCATCGACGCGGGTTTCGCGACCACCCTGTGGGCTCGACGGCCCGATTCGCTCGTCCCGTTCGCCGACACGACTGCCGATACAGCCGGCTCGCCGGCCGAACTGGCCGCCGCCAGCCACCTTGTGTGTCTGTGCGTGGTGAACGACGACGACGTCGAGCAGGTTGTCACGGGGCCGGACGGAGTGCTGTCCGGTCTGCGCGCCGGCGGCGTGATCGCTGTGCACTCCACCGTCCATCCCGACACCTGCCGCGACCTCGCGGCGAAGGCCCAGGCTGCTGGAGTCCACCTCCTCGACGCGCCCGTCAGCGGCGGTGGACCGGCCGCTGAGCGGGGCACACTGCTCGTCATGGCAGGCGGTGACCCGCAGGTCTTCGCTCGCAGCCGCCCCGTGTTCGCCGCCTACGGAGACCCTGTCGTCCACCTCGGGCCGATCGGCTCCGGTCAGATCGCCAAACTGCTGAACAACGTTCTCTTCGCCGCCCAGTTGGGGCTGGCCGCGGACATCCTGGGGCTCGGCGAAAAGCTGGGCCTCGCTCCGGATGGACTCGTAGGCGTTCTGCCGCGCGGCAGCGCGGCCAGCTTCGCGCTGGAGCGGGTCGCCGACGCGGGCGGCACCCTCGACCGTATCGGCGCACACGCCGGCAGCCTGCTCGCGAAGGACGTCCGTCTCTTCGCGGAGATCGCCGAAACAGCGGGCGTGGCCGACGGGCTGGATGCCGAGCAGGTGTGCGCAGTGGCGCGTTCGGCACTGGTGGCGATGGGACTTTGAGCGGAGTCCGGCTGTGCGGAGCCGTCGGCTAGCGCGGTTCGAGCATGCGGATCATCAGATCGACCGTGCGGTCCACTGGTGTACGGCGGGCGGTGGCGCCGGGCAGGAGGACACGGGTCAGGATCGCCCCGAGCAACATGTCGAAGGCGTCGTCGGGATCCACGGCGGGGTCGATGGAGCCCGGTGGAGCGGCCCGCAGGATCTCCTGGAACTGGGGGCGTGCGGAGACCCTCAGATTCAGCTCGGGTGGACGGGGCCGGGACGAGGACCGGTTGTACGCGAGGAGTCCGGCGGCGGCCGCACGCGCCGCCGGGGTGGTGAAGGCGGAGACGTACACACGCACGAACCGGCGCAGATCCGCACGGAGTTCACCGGTCGGCCGTACCGCGCTCTCGTCGAGGCCGGGGAAGGTGGCCTCCGCGATGAGCTCGATACGGGAGGGCCAACGCCGGTAGAGCGCCGAGGAATGTACCCCCGAGTGCGCGGCGACGGCCTGGATCGTCGTCGCCTCGAAACCCCGCTCGACCAGCAACTCGCGTGTCGCGGCAAGGGCGCGATCACTGATCGTCGCGTCACGCGGCCGTCCACGCCCTCGTCCAGAATCTGTCACGGTCACCATGGTAACGGCCCAGGTGAGATCGGTGACGGTGGCGAATTTCAGGAGATTGTCTTCTATAAATACGGCCGTGTGGCTACAGTCCGAAGGGACACGCGCCACGGTTCTTCAGGACAGGGAGCGACCCATGCGCGCAGCCGTGCTGCGGAACAAGACCGTGCGAACGAGGACGATCGCGGACCCGGTCCCGGGCCCCGGTCAACTTCTCGTCCGCTCACTGGCCTGCGGGATCTGCGCTTCTGATCTGCACTTCATGGACCATCCGGAAGCCGGCGTGGACGACGACAGTGGCATGTCGAACTACGACCAGGATGTCGACATCGTGATGGGGCACGAGTTCTGCGCGGAGGTGGTGGACTACGGGCCCGGCGTGGAGCGGCGGATACCGCTGGGCGCGCGGGTGAGCTCGCTGCCTGTCCTGGTCGTGCCCGACGGGCGGCGGATCATCGGGCAGAGCCCGGAAGCCCCGGGCGGGTTCGGTGAGTACTTCCTGGTGACCGAGGCGCTCACCCGGCGCGTGGAGTCGGACCTGCCCAGCGAAATCGTCTGCGTCGCCGACGCGATCGCGGTGGGCTGGTCGGCCGTTTCGCGTGCCGCGCTGAGTGCGCGGGAGGTGCCACTCGTCATCGGCTGCGGCGCCATCGGCCTGTCGGCGGTCGCCACGCTGAGGTCGTTGGGGATCGGTCCCGTCATCGCCGCCGACTTCGTGCCGTCCCGCCGCGAAACGGCCCGCCTCATGGGCGCGGACAGGGTTGTCGACCCCGCCGAGGTGTCACCGTACGAAGCCTGGAGGGACGTGGCCGGCGGCGACGCCGGCTGCGTGGTCTTCGAGTGCGTCGGTCTGCCGGGCGTGCTCGACTCGATCATCAAAGGCGGCCCGAGCCGCACCCGGATCTTCTCCATGGGTGGCCCGCCCGAAGGTGATCTCCTGCACACCCTCACCGCCAAACGCAAGGGCATCGCCGTCCAGTTCGGCGGTGGACCGTCGCCGGACCACTGGAACGAAGCCTTCGAGGCCGTGTGCTCCGGGCGGGTCGACGTCCGGCCGATGCTCGGCTGGTGCGTCGGCCTCGACGAAGTACCCCTGGCCCTGGACGCATCACGAGCGGCCGATGGGCCGGCCCGCATCGTCGTCATGCCCTGACCATCACCGTCGTGCCGTCGGAAGGGACTGCGAAACCGTGAACGAGATCGATGAACTCCGGCAGACAGTCGCGGAGTTGACCCGGAGGGTCCGCGAATTGGAGGACCAGGCGGACATCGCGCAACTGGTCGCCCAGTACGGTCCCGCCGTCGACAGCGGCTCGGGCGACGCGGCAGCCGCCCTGTGGACCGAAGACGGGACCTTCGATGTCGTCGGGCACTTCCGTATGCGGGGCCACGACGACATCGCGGGAATGGTCCACGGCAGGGGGCATCAGCATCTGATCCACAACGGCTGCGCGCATGTGCTGACAGCACCTCACATCGAGGTCGACGGCGACCGGGCCACCGGACGCAACTACGCCCTCAACATCCGCTGGGACGCCGAGGCGGACAGGTTCTGGGTGGCCCGGGTCTCGGCCAACACCTGGCGCTGGGCCCGCACCGCCGACGGGTGGCGGGTCGTCGAACGGATCAACGCCAACCTGGACGGCTCCGCCGACCACCGGCACCTGCTGGCTCCGACGGCAGGCCCCGCTGCCGACCACACCCGTCCCGTCCAGGAGGCGCGGTGAAGATCGGATTCATCGGCCCCGGCCGTATGGGGCGGCCGATGATCGACCGACTGGTCGAGGCCGGACACGACGTCACCGTCCACGCACGTCGCTCACGAACCCGTTCCGCCGTCCAGGCTGATGGACTCACCGCCGCCGATACCGTGCCGGCCACGGTCGAGGGAGCCGATGCGGTGTTCGTCGCCGTACTGACGGACCAACAAGTACGGGCCACTTGCCTCGGCGTGGACGGGGCGATCGCGGCCATGGCTCCGGGGACGACCCTCGTACAGCACACGACCTGCGACCCCGGGACCCTCGCCGCCCTCGCCGAGGCCGGCGCCACACGAGGCGTGGACGTCCTGGACGCCGCCCTGTCGGGCGGACCGCACGACATCCGGGCGGGCAGCCTCACCCTGTGGGTCGGGGGCGACGAGGCAGTGCTGCACCGGGTCCGCCCTCTCCTGGAGTCGTACGCCTCGCCCGTGCTGCATGTGGGCGCCCCCGGCGACGGACAGCGGGTCAAACTCGTCAACAACGCCCTCTTCGTCGCCCAGGTGGGCCTGGTCGTCGATGCCGTACGCATCGCGGCCTCGCTCGGCGTGCCGGAGCCGACGATTCTGGCCGCGCTGGGCCATGGCAGCGGCGCGAGCCGAGCCCTGGCGGTCGTGGCGCGAGGAGGCTCGGTCGACTCGGTCGCGGACCGGCTGGCCGATCTGATGCGCAAGGACGTCGGCGTGGTACGTGAGGTCGCCGATCGCGCGGGTGCCGACCTCGGAGTCATCGGTGCGGTCCTGGCCTCGGACGCCGTCGAGGAACGCGTGCTGCGCACCGTGCCCGCTCCGAAGAATCCCTGATGAGAGGCGACGAGCGTGAAGAATTCCGATTACGGTCCCTGGGGAGTCGTCGCCGGGGGTTCCGACGGTGTAGGAGCCGCGTTCGCCAGGGCCATGGCCGCGCGCGGCATCAACCTCGTTCTCGTGGCCCGCCGTGTGCCCGTGCTGAAGGAGACAGCCGAGGCGATCCGGGCCGAGCACGGCGTTGAGGTCCGCAGCCTCGCACTCGACCTGAGTGAACCGGACGCCCTCGCCGAACTCGCGCGCGCCACAGCTGACGTGGAGGTCGGCCTTTTCGTCCACAACGCCGGCAGCGATGACAGCGCCGCTGCCTTCCTCGACCGGGAACGCGCGGACCACCTGAGGCTCGTACGGCGCAACTGCGTCGGCGTACTGGAAGCGGCCCACCACTTCGGCGCCCTGATGGTCGCGCGAGGACACGGCGGGATGGTCTTCGTGACCTCGGGAGCGGCCTGGGCGGGCGGCGCCACCCGGGCCACCTACGGGGCCACCAAGGCGTTCGGACTCGTCCTGGCCGAGTCCCTGTGGGCGGAGTGGCGGGGTGCCGGTGTGGACGTCCTGGCACTAGTCCTGGGCCGCACGGACACTCCGTCGCTGCGTCGGCTCCTCCCCGACCAGAGCGCGGCACCCGCCGGTCTCGCAGATCCCGCCGAGGTGGCCGAAGAGGCCCTGACCCACCTCGGCGACGGACCGACCTGGATCCACGGGAGTCCCGATCCCGCCGGCGGCTCACCGCTCGGTGCCCTCAGTCGCCGTGACGCGGTGATCGCGATGAGTCCACGCTGAAGTCCCGCGGGAGCAGCTCTATGTGAACCTGGCCAGCGCCACCTCCCAGAAATTCGAGGGACAGGTGAGCGTCCCGGCGGCGATCGCCTCGGTGATCATGTGATCGACGCCGGGCCGCACCGTGTACGTGTGCGCGATGCCGTACCGCGTGAGCAGCTCGCCGAAGGAATGCCACACGGCGGGCAACTCCGGCGCGTGCGGTGACGACGCAGGCGAGCTCCCAGGAGAGACCATGGCGAGGAGCAGGTGACCGACCCCATGCTCAACGGCCACCGGACATGGCTCGACGGCCTCGTCCCCGCCGCCAGGTAGCCCCCCACCCTTGTGGGCGGGGGAGGAGTACCAGGATCGTGAAGCCGGTCCGGTTCAGTGCTGGAAGGACCGGCGGATCTCCTTCTTCAGGCGTTTCAGACTGGCCTGCTCCGCGGAGGCATTCGCGGGGTTCGTGCCGGACGGATCCTCGCCCAGTCGCATGAAGGCGTGGTCCGCGCCGGTGTAGACGACGGGGTCGTAGTACTTCCCGGCGGCTGCCATCTCCTCGGTGGTCGCCTGGAGGCTGTTCATCACGCGGGTGTCGGTCTCACCGTAGAAGCCGTGGACCGGTACCGAGATCCGGTCGACCGGATAGTCGGTGAGTCCCTCGGTGCGGTGGCAGCCTTGTGTGACGGCGGGCGGACCGACGTCGTAGAACACGAACACCGAGTCGACCGACTTGGTGCCCGTCGCGGCGTACCGGAAGGCTGCTCCTCCGCCCCAGGAGAGTCCGACGATGTCGGTCTGGCCGGTGGAACGGGGCAGGTGCCTGGCGTAGTTCACCCAAGCGCTGATGCGGGCGCTGACCTCCTCGTCGGGGACGGCCGTGACGAGGTCGGAGGTCCCTCCACCGGTGCCGGTGAGGGTCCGGGCGTCGCCGCCGCCGTCGGGCCCGAGCCCGGAGATCATGTCGGGTGTGATGGCGATGTAGCCCATCGCGGCGATCTCGTCCGCGGTGTTGCGCGTGGAGTCGGTCAGCCCGAACACCTCGTGCAGCACGAGGACCACCGGCGCGTTCTTCCTGCCGACGGGGTAGGCCACCCAGGCCCTCATCGTCTGTCCGTGGAAGCGCAGGCTCACCCAACGAGACGTGCGCGGTGACGCGGCCAGTTTCTCGGTAGCGAAGGACTGCGAGGCCTGCTGAGAGGTCCAGCCCGAGGTGGGGGTGGCGGACTGCGTGCCGGTGACGGACGGACAGGGCGTGGCGGAAGCGGTCGAGGTGTCGGAGGCCTGCGTGGCCGCGAAGCCCTGCCCGCCCGCCACGGTGGTCTCGCCCGCGAGGAGGGCGGCCGACAGCAGCAGCGTCGCCGACAGTCTGGCGAGCGGCCCGCGCACCACGCGTTGCCGCCTCGCTCTGGATCCCTTACCAATCATGGTGATCACCTGATCCTGGTAGAAGGTGACGTTGGTGGCTGTGGTCTGCAGCGTGCGGATGCTCGTGTCGCGGAGGCGGCCGCGCGACCGGGACAACCGCGATCTGGTCGGCCTGGACCCTGCGGGCCGGCCGAGTGCTCCGGGCTGTCACCGACGCTGTCGGCGGGTGGCCGGCCACCATCCTCACCACGAGAAGGTCATGACGATCACCTCGGGGCTTCATCACGCCGTTCCTAATCGTGTTCGCCCTGGTCCTCCTCGCGCCCATCGGTTCCTCCGACTCCCTCAGCCTGTTCCAGGACTGCCTCATCGGAGGCACCACCTTCATTGGGCTCCACCACTACCGGCAGGCGTTCGAGGACGCGTACTTCCAGTCCGGACTCGGGAGGGTGGCGCTCTTTCCCCGCTGTCCCGGTGTCCGTCATGCTCGGCATCGCCCAGCTGGTCGCCCTGGCCCTGGACAGCGGACGGCTGTTCGTCGTCGGGCGGAAAGCAACCCGGAAGCGGCGAGTTCCTCGGGAATTTCCTTAGACCGCCTTGCTGGTCCCGAGGTGCGCCTGGGCGAACGTCCAGAAGCCGGTCCCGTTGTATCCGGTGTCGAACGGCGTCCCGAAGCCGTAGTCGTCGCCCTTGCCGAAATAGGTGTTCTCCAGCCAGCTGAACCTGTCGCCCGTCTGGCCGCCGTAGGCCTGCGCGAGACGGTAGAGCGCGCCCTCGTACTCGTCGTTCGTCGCGTGGCTGTCGTCGAGTCCGGTCTGTGCGTCCGAAACCGCCCGGGAAAAGATGTCGTGGTAGGCCTGGGTGACCCACGTTTCCGCTTCGGGGACGTCGGAGCCGTCTCCGGTGCTGGACACCGCGACGGCGACGAGTGCGTTCCGAGCTTTCTCGACCGCCACGGCGAGCGCGGTGTTCGCGGCCGCGCCGCGTGAGAAGCCGATGGTGACGCCGGCAGTGGCGAACCACTGGATGGCGGGTATGTCGTTCTCGCCCATCCAGTACATGGCCCTGAACGGCTGGGTGGGCCTGTTCCAGGGTTCCGAGTACTGCAACGTCAGGCGCGAGTCCGTGAACGCCGCTCCGTCGACCAGCTCGGCCAGGTCCCCCGACGAGTCAAGGCTCACGTCGAGGACCACGTTCCTGCCGACCGCGCGTTCCAGGTGCCACCCTTTGGCGTCCATCCAGTACAGGACCATGTTCTGACTCTGCGGACGCCCCTCGACATTCTTGTTGGGGAAGCTGACGGTGGAGGGATTCGGCTTGTCCGTACTGCCGTCACCGTGCCCCACGATGGTGAATTTCGTGACATCGCGGCTCCTGCTCACCGTGTTCGCGAAAGCGACGTCCTTGACGGTCGCGTCGATCGCGGTCACCACGCCCTTCGTGAGGGTGAGGCGATAGCTGATCCCCCGCATCAGAGTCACGGCGTTGACGAAGTCGACGACGGCGTCCGCATAGCTCTCGTTCGAGCCCTGCAACAGCACTTGGACGTTGTACGACCAGGTTCCGTCCGCGTTCTCCCACAGCCCGCTACCGCCATTGATGTCAAGGCGATCCGCGCTGTACCCACCGTTGCCGTTCGGGGTGGGCACCGGCACGTCGTTGACCGTCACCGCACCCGCCGCGATCAGGGCCGCCACCCCCTGCTTGGCGTCCCCGCCACTGAAGAGACTGTCATTGGACGCGTCGGTTATTCCTGTGACGCCGTCCGCGTCGATCGTCCTCGTGGTGGTGTCAGGACGACGGGGCGCCGCGGAAGCGGCCGACGACACTGACGCCAAGGACGTGGCGAGTGCTGAGGTCAGCGAAAGACCGATAAAGTCACGGCGTGTCTTCTTCACGTGAGTGAGGCTCCTAGGTCGATGAGACGCTTGTGGCCGCGTGGTGGGCCGGTACCCCATCAGGCGGTTGGGGGAGGGGCGCGTCGGCGCTGTCGCCGCCAGCGACGATCCAGTCGGTGTTGCCGGGAAGCGGTGCCGGTTGTGGCGCAGGTAGCGCACGGCGGCCTTGAGGTCGGCGATGCAGGCTGAGGCCTTGCCGTAGTAGGTGCCGTCGGCAGTCACGTTGTCCCGGCCCCGGACGCACGGTTCGACCACGACCGAGCCGTTGGCCGGCGAGTAGAGGGCGTTGTTCTGGCGCGGGGCGGCACCCTGGCCCGCGCCGTTGCCTCACAGCCCCGCCGTCGATCTCGACGGGGACGCTGAGGTTCAGGCTCTGGTAGGCCGCGGCGACCGGCTTCGCCACGTAGGTGATGGCTTTGCTGAAGTGGTGAGTGACCGTGTGGTCGCCGCTGCCGGTGGTGATGGTGGTCGTCAGCGCCGAGTAGTCGTCCTTGTCGAACACCAGTGACACGTAGTCTCCCGAGTTGGGCGTGGCGGCCGTGGTGCTGCCGGTCGATGGGGCGGCGTTCGCCGGGGTGGCCGAGGGGGCTGTGATGGCGGGACCTCTGCCGCGGTGGTTATTGCGGATATGACAGTCCTGCGCTTCCTGGTCAGGAAGGCTCTTCTCGGTCGGCGGCGCCCACGCTAGATTTCTGTTGGCGATATTGTCAACAATATGTGGTGGCTATTGACCAGTTCACAGCTTCGCGGCTGCCCCGCCGATGAACGGGAGCGCGGCGCACTTCCGTGAACTCGTGGAAGACGACGCGCATTCTGACGGCCGGGATCGGGACGGCGCCCCTGCGGTGATGACGCTGCTCGGCCTCGACACCCCTGCGCGCTCGGCGAGTGTCATCTGCGACAGGGGTGGCCCGACCCGGATTCAGGGGACGAAGGACTGCCGTATCGCCTTCTTCAGGAGCCTCGGAATGGCCTGCTCCGCAGCGGGGTTCGCCGCATTCGCGTCGGACGGATTCTCACGTGTGCTGTCGCGGTGCTGACGGCACCATGCGGCGTTCCTGCCTCTCTGCAGATCGGTCCGCCACGGGCGCCCGCCACCCGTGGCGGACGCTGCGGGACTCAACCGGCGTTGATGACAACGCACTTCACCTGGGTCCAGTCCTCCAGGTAGTCGGGGCCCATGGAGCGTCCGAACCCGCTGTGCTTGTAGCCGCCGAAGGGTGCGCCGATGGCACCGGCGGGTCCGCCGTCGCCCACCGTGTTGACGGCGATCTGGCCGGCCTGGACCCGGCGGGCGAGACGTAGGGCGCGCCCGATGTCCTGGGTCCAGACGGTGGCGGTCAGGCCGTAGCGGGTGCCGTTGGCGATGGCGACGGCTTCCTCCTCGTCCTCGTAGGTGAGGACGGACAGGACCGGGCCGAAGATCTCCTCCTGGGCGATCCGCATCTCCGGCTTCACCCGGTCGAAGAGGGTCGGCTCGACGAAGTACCCGTCGGTGTACGGCTGGCCGGTCAACTTGCCGCCGCCGACGACGACTTCGGCGCCTTCCTCCCGGCCGATGGCGAGGTAGTCCAGCACCCGCTTCTCCTGCCGGGCGTTGATGAGCGGTCCCATGTCTACGGGCTGGTCCCACAGCCCGACCCGGACCGCGCGGAACGCGTCCGCGACCTCGGAGACGAGCCGGTCGTGGAGGGAGGGGTGGACCAGGACGCGGGAGCCGGCGGCGCAGACCTGGCCGCTGTTCATGATGATGCTGCGGACGATCGCGGGTACGGCCTTGGCGAGGTCGGCGTCGGGCAGCACGATCTGCGGTGACTTGCCGCCGAGTTCGAGCTGGAGGGGGATGAGGTTGCGGGCGCAGGCCTCCATCACGGCGGTGCCGGTGGCGGGAGAGCCGGTGAAGGACATCTTGCGGATGCCCGGGTGGGCGGGCAGGGCCGCGCCGGCCTCCGAGCCGTACCCCGTGACGACGTTGAGGACGCCGGGCGGGAGGCCCGCCTCCTGGGCGAGGCGGGCCAGGTAGAGGGCGGTGAGCGGGGCGTCCTCGGCGGGCTTGAGCACGACGGTGTTGCCGGCGGCGATGGGGGCGGCGGTGTTGAAGACGGTCATCGGGCCGGGGGCGTTCCAGGGGATGATCGCGCCGACCACGCCGTAGGGCTCGCGCAGGGTCAGGCCCAGGACGTCCGGGGAGCGCGTGGGCAGGGTGTCGCCGAAGACCTTGTCCGCCTTGCCCGCGAGATAGGTCAGGCGTGCGGCGATGGGGGAGGGGCCGACCGGGTGGCCGACCTCGATGGCTTCGAGGCGGTTGATGTCGTCGTCGTGCTCGCGTACCAGCTCGGCCCAGCGGTAGAGGAGCTCACCGCGGGTGGCCGGGCTGGTGTCGCGCCAGGCGGGCAGTGCCGCCTCGGCGGCGCGTACGGCGTCGTCGATGTCCTCGGAGCTGCCGCGCGGGACACGGGCCACCAGCGCACCGGTGGCCGGGTTCACCACGTCGATGGTCGTCTTGGAGCGGGCGGGGACCCACTCGCCGGCGATGAGGTGGGTGCCGTCGGGGAGCAGGGCGGGGATGTCGAGAGGGGCGGGGGCGGTGGTGGTCATCTTGCTCCTTGACGGAATGGGGGCGGGGACTCCGGCCGACTCGGCGACGGAGAGAGGGCGAGGCGTCGGGCCGTCGCGGCCGGGACCGTGCGGGAGTCCGCGGCCGCGACGTGACACGCGGGCCGCGCTCAGGCGGCCTCGGACGTGATCTGGTCGTAGCGGTGGCAGGCGACGGCGATCCCGTCGTGGTCGGTCAGTTCCGGGCGGGTCGTCCAGCAGGTGTCCTGGGCGAACGGGCAACGGGGAGCGAAGTCGCATCCCCGGTTCGTACGGTCCGCCGGCGGGGTGGCGGCGGTCGTCCGCCGCCGCTCGGCCTGGCGGCGGCGCTGGACCTCGGGGTCCGGCACCGGAGCCGCGGCCAGCAGCGCGCGCGTGTAGGGATGGGAGGGACGGCCGGCGACCAGGGCCGCCGGGCCGCTCTCGACGACCCGGCCGGCGTAGAGGACGACGATCCGGTCACTGAGGTAGCGCACCACCGACAGGTCGTGCGAGATGAACAGGTAGCTGAGCCCGCGCGTGCGCTTGAGGCTGGCGAGGAGGTTGAGCACCTGGGCCTGGACGGAGAGGTCGAGGGCGCTGACCGCCTCGTCGCAGACGATGAAGTCCGGTTCCATCACCAGCGCCCTGGCGATGGCGATGCGCTGGCGCTGGCCGCCGGAGAACGCCGACGGATAGCGGTGCATCGCGCCGGGCGGCAGGCCCACGTCGTCAAGCGCCGCCAGCACCCGCTCGCGGATGGTGTCCTCGGGCAGACCCAGGTTGTGGCGCAGCGCCTCGGCGAGCGTGTCGCCGATCGTGTGGGCGGGGTTCATGGAGCCGTACGGGTCCTGGAAGACGACCTGCATACGGCGGGCCAGCAGCCGGCGGTCCGCACGGGAGCTGTGGGTGATGTCCGCTCCGTCGAAGGCGACGCGGCCGCCGGTCGCGGGGACCAGTCCGAGGACGGCCGAGCCGATGCTCGACTTGCCCGAGCCGGACTCGCCCACCAGGCCGACGGTTTCGCCGGGACGCACCGTCAGATCCACGCCGCGTACCGCGTTGACGGCCCCGCCGCGACGGCCGGCCCTGCGGTAGGTGACGCTGAGGTCGCGCACATCGAGGAGCGCGGCGGTGCCGGTGTGTTCAGTCATGCGCTGCTTCTCCGATCAGCTCGGCGGGCCGGATGCACCTGGCCGAGCGCTCCAGGGCCGCCAACTGCGAGATGACGACCGGCTTTTCGCGGCACTCCTCGGTCACCCGCGGGCAGCGGTTCTGGAAGTGGCAGCCGACCGGCCACTGCGAAGGCGGCGGTACGGCACCCTCCACGGCGGGCAACGGCTCGCCCGGCACCGCGTGGTGCGGGTCGGAGCTCAGCAGGCCGGCGGTGTAGGGATGGGCCGGTGCGGTGACGAGTGCGGTGACCTCGGCCTCTTCGACGACTTCGCCGGCGTACATCACCACGGCCCGGTCGCACAGGTCGGCGAGCACGCCCCAGTCGTGGGTGATGAGGATGACGGCCGTTCCGGACTTCCGCAGCTCGCGCAGCAGGTCGAGGATTTCGGCCTGCACGGTCACGTCGAGCGCGGTGGTCGGCTCGTCGGCGATCACCAGGACCGGGTCACCGGCCAACGCGGCCGCGATGCCGACCCGTTGGGCCATGCCGCCGGACAGCTGGTGCGGGTAGCTCGCCGCGACGCGGGCCGGGTCGGGCAGCCGTACCAGCTCGAAGAGTTCCAGGGCGCGCTGCCGGGCCTCCTTGCGGGTGCAGCCGGTGTGGACGCGGACGGCCTCCGCCACCTGGGCGCCCGCGGTGAACGACGGGTCCAGGCTGGAGATGGGGTCCTGGGAGATCCATCCGATACGACGGCCCCGTATCCGGTGCAGCGAAGCGGCGTCGGCGTGGGCGAGGTCCTCGTCCTCGAACCGGATGGTGCCGGAGGTGATCTCGCCGCCGGGGGGCAGCATGCCGAGCAGCGAGGTGGCCGTGACGGTCTTTCCGCAGCCGGTCTCGCCCACGATGCCCAGCACCTCGCCGGCCCGCAGGTCGAAGGAGACGTCCCGGATGACGTCGGTCGGTGCCCCGTCGACGGGCAGTGCGACGGTCAGTCCGCGGACCGACAGCAGTGCGTCCGGTGCGGGTTCGGCCGGCGTGGTGAGGGATGTCCTGGGTGCCGCGAGCAGGTTCTGCCGAGCGGCGCGACGACGGGACGGCGGCTTGTCGGCCGGGGGCGCGTACCGCTCGGCCAGGGTGTCGCGCAGCGCGTCGCTGAGCAGGCCGAGCGCCAGGATGAAGCTGATGATCATGAAGCCGGAGGGGACGAGGAGCCAGGGGTCGGTGCCGATGTTCTTGGACGCCTCGGCGATCATGCTGCCCCAGCTGGCCTGGGTGGTGCCGAGGCCGAGGAAGCCGAGGCCGGTCTCGAGGAGCACGGCGTAGGCGCCGTACACCGAGGCCTGGACGAGCACGACGCCGGAGACGCGGGGCAGCACATGGCGGCGGATGATGACCCGGTCGCGGATGCCGTTCGCGACGGCGGCGCGGATGTACAGCTCCTCCTTGACGCCGAGGGTGGCCGAGCGGACGACCCGGGCGAGCAGCGGGGCGCCGAGCAGGCCGTTGGCGGCCATCGCGGCGCTCTCGTTGCCGGTGAACACCGAGAGGACGACCAGCAGCACGATGATGACCGGCACGGCGGAGACGAGGTCGGCGGTCTTGAGGACGAGCCGGTCGAACCATCCGCCCCGGTACCCGGCGAGCATGCCCGTGGGGACACCGAGCGTCAGATACACGGCGAGGGTGATCAGGACGCCGAGCAGGGTGACCTGCCCGCCGTGCATGAGCCGGCTCAGCACGTCCCGGCCCAGCTCGCCGGTGCCCAGCCAGTGGGCAGCGCTCGGGGGTTGCAGCGCGGCCGTCAGATCCTGCTCGTCGGGGCCGTAGGGAGCGATCCAGTCGGCGAGCAGGGTGGCGAGAAGCACCAGCAGGAGGTAGCCGGCGGAGGCCACCGCGGTGGGCTTGCGCATGAGCCGGGCGGTGAGGCCGCGCGAGGTGACGGCCGCTCGCCTGACAGCGGGGGCGGTCTCCGCGCCCGTGCGCCGGGAATCCGGGCTGCCGGAGTCCGTGCTCTTCGGGTCCACACCCTTCATGTCGGTGCCTTTCATGTCCGCACCTTCGGGTTGAGCATCGTGTACACCACTTCGATCAGCAGGTTGATCAGCATCACCGTGACGGTGAAGACGAGGGCCACGCCCTGGACCATCGGGATGTCCTGCGTGGTCGCGGCGGTCACGGCCAGCCCGCCCAGGCCGGGCATCACGAACAGGGTCTCGGCGAGGACGGTGCCGCCGAACAGCGTCACGACGACCACGCCCAGCACGGTGACGATCGGGGCGGCGGCGTTGCGCAGCACGTGCCGGAAGATCACTGACCGTTCCGGGATGCCGCGCGCCCGCAGCACCCTGACGTACTCCCGGTTCAGCTGGGTCAGCACACCGTCCCGGGTCTGCTTGGCCACCGGCGCGGTGGCCGGTACGCCGAGCGTCAGCACGGGCAGCACCAGCGACTCGAACCACTGCGTCGGCGACTCGGTGAAGGGGACGTACCCGGTGGCCGGGAAGAGCGGCAGCTGCACGGCGAACGCCGTCATCAGCACCAGGCCGAACCAGAAGTTCGGCACCGCCAGCCCGACCAGCGAGATGCCGTCCACGGCCCGTCCCAGCCAGCCGCCCTTCAGCGCGCTGAGGACACCGAGCGCCACCCCGGCGACGGCGGCCACCAGGATCGCGCCGCCGATGAGCGACAGCGTGACGGCCAGCCGGGAGCTCAGCTGGTCGCTCACCGGTACGCCCGAGGTGATGGAGTCGCCCAGGTCGCCGTGGAAGACGCCGGTCAGCCAGTCCCAGTAGCGGACCGGCAGGGAGTGGTCGAGGCCGAGCTGGGCGTCGAGTGCCTTGACCTGGGCGGGGCTCGCGTTCGCGCCCAGGATCGTACGACCGGGGTCGCCCGGGACCAGGCTGGTCAGGACAAACGTCAGAACGGAGACGCCGAACACCACGGGGACGGCGCCGACGAACCAGCGGAAGAGGATCCTGTGCATCTCACCTCACTCCTTTCTTGGGCCGGGCGGCCCCCGTTGTCAGGCCGGGGGCCGCCCGGAGCGCTTACTTGGTGGCGTAGAAGGCCAGCGGACTGGCGAAGGGCGCGCCCGCGCTCACCTTGACGCCGCCGGTGCCGGGGCGGACGTAGTAGTTGACGGGGGTGAAGGCGACCGGGGCGTACCAGGCGTTCTTCACCAGGTACTCCTGCATCTGCTGGTCCAGCGTGGCCCGCTCGGCGGGCTCCGCGGCGGCGGCCTTGTTGAAGAGGCTGGTCAGTTCCGGGGCGGTGCTGCCGAAGCCGTTGAAGACCTTCGAACCGGGCATGAACAGGTCCAGGCCCTCCAGGTACATCGGCTCCTCGGTGAAACCGCCGGAGACCGCCGGGTACTTCTTGTTGGTCTGGTTCTCCACGAACGAGGTGATGCTGGTGACGGCGGTGACCTTCACCTTGATGCCGACCTTTTCGAGCTGGCCGGCGATGGCCTGGGCCATGGTGTCGAAGCCGACGAACGTGGCGGCGAGGACGGAGAGCTGGAAGCCGTTCGGGTAGCCGGCTTCCTTGAGCAGCTGCTTGGCCTTGGTGGGGTTGTAGGTGTAGTAGTCGGCGAGGTCCTCGGAGTAGCCGTCGCCGCCCTTGATGACGGTCTGGACGGTCGGCGTACCGCTGGAGCCGAGCAGCGCCTTCGTCACCGCGTCCCGGTCGATCGCGTAGTTGATCGCCTGCCGGACCCGGACGTCTCCGAGCGGCTTGGAGACCTCACCGGCGCGGTCGATCAGGCTCAGTCCCTGCAGGATCACCGGCAGTCCGACGGTCGACATGCCCGCCGACTTGGCGGAGGCCGCGGAGGTGTAGTCACCCTTGTAGACGTCGATCTGCCCGGTCTTCATGGCGTTGACCGCGGTCTGACCGTTCTGCACGATCTTCATCACGATCTTCTTGTAGTTCTGCTTGGACTTGTCGTAGTAGTCCGGGTTGGCGGTGTAGGTGTAGTGGTCGCCCGCCACGCTGTCGGAGGGCGAGTAGACGTAGGGGCCCGCGCCCGCGCTGGCCTTGGTCGGGGTCAGGGCCGTGGGGTCGGCCAGGCCCTTGGGGCTGATGATCTGGCCGATGCCGTAGGACTGGGTCAGCAGGGTCGGCAGGATCGGGTTCGCCTTGGCCAGCTTGATGGTCAGCCCGAGGTCACCCGAGGTCGTGATGGTCGCGTCGGCCAGATAGTGCGCCTGGTTGCCCTGCGCCTTCTTGGCGTACTCCAGCGACGCCTTCACCGCCGCGGCGTCCACAGGGGTGCCGTCGGCGAACTTGACGCCCGAGCGGAGCGTGACGGACAGCTCCTTGTTGCCGCTGCCGACGTACTTCCAGGACTTCGCGAGCGCCGGTTCGACCTTGCCGTCGGGGGAGAGGTAGAACAGCGACTCGTACGACAGCATCGTGAAGTCGACGAAACCGAGGTCGAGGCTGCCCGGGTTCATGGTGGGCGGCGCCTGCTGCTCAGCGACGGTCAGGGTGTCGCCGGCGACCTTGGTGCCGCTGGTGGAGCCACTACCGGCGGCGCCACCACCGGTGCTGCCCCCGCACGCGGCCAGCGTGAGGGTGAGGGCGGTGCCCAGGGCGGCAAGGCTCAATCCGGAACGGGCGAGCCGACGTGTTCTCGGCGCGGCCGGTCGGGGTGCGGCATCGTGGGACGTCATTGTCTCTCCTTGCTCTGAGCTCGGCGGGACGCGGCTGCGCCCTCGGGGCGGGGATGCACTGGGTCAGTCCGCCGGAGGGTCGGCTCCGCGCACGTCGGCGGAACGGCCGTGAGGGTCAGGGGGGATGCGCGGCCTGAGCGGCGTGTACCGGACGTGGACCACGGAAGTCGCACGGACCGGTGGTGTCCTGTGGGGGCGTCCGCCTGCGCCTGTTCTGCGGGAGTGGGCGAGTCGGCCTAAGGGCCGAAGGGGGAGGGGTCGCGTCGCGAGGACCGCTGTGCGGCAACGGCCATGGGCCGTGTGACGTCGGCGGTCACCGATGAGCGGCGTCGAACCGGAGGTGCTCCCGCTGCTCGCAGGGTGATGCTCAGGGGTACTGCCACACCGGGGGCTGGCCGGTGAACCGGGGCGAGATCGACCCGGTGCTGTAACCCTGCTGAAACGGTGCGGCGGTGTCTAGCGGTCGTACAAGAGCAAATTGGTCACAGATCCGAAAGATAAGCATGCGGGACGCGCTCTGTACGGCTGGTTCGCCGCGCTGCGGGCGGTTGGCGCGGTTGCAGCCGTGCCGGTCTCAGCCCAGCAGGCCGTGCAGTGCGCCGGCGGTCGCGCGGATGGGATCGGCCCAGCTCAGGAGCGTGTCGCGGGACTCCAGGTAGGTGATGGCCGAGATGCTGACGCCGCCGACGACAGCCCCCTTGGTGTCGCGGACCGGCGCGCCGATGCAGCGTACACCGATCTCGTTCTCCTCCTCGTCGAGGGCGTAGCCCCGCTCGCGTACCTGCGCGAGTTCCGCGCGGAGGTCGGTGAGGTCGGTGAGGGTGTGCTCGGTGCGGGCCGCCAGTCCGACGCGCTCCATCAGCGCGGTGAGTTCGTCGTCGCTCAGGCCGGAGAGGATGCACTTGCCGATCGACGTGGCGTGCAACGCCAGTTGCATGCCCACCCGGGACGAGGTCTGCACCGGCTTGGGGCTGGCCACCTTGATGAGGCAGGTGGCCGCGTCCCCGGTGCGCACCCCCAGATGCACGGTGCTTCCGACGTGCCGGCTGAGCACTTCGAGTTCGGCGCGCATCACCTGGTCCTCCTCGCAGCCCTGGGTGACGCGGGCGGCGAGGGCTCTCAGCCGCGGCCCGGGGCCGTAGCCGCCGGTGCCGTCGGAGGCGAGGAAGGACGTCGCCACCAGGTTGTTCAGGATGCGGTGCGCGCTGGCCTTCGGGACCCCGGCCGTCGTGGCGACCTCGCCCAGGCGGTGCGGATATCCGGGCGCCACGGCGGCTTCCAGCAGGTTGAGGGCCTTGTCGGTGGCGTTTCCCGCGAGGGAGGCACGTCCCCCGCGACCTCCAGTCTGAGAGTCCTCCGAAAATTCGATCCCGGCCATTGACAGGCTCCCGTCTCACGGTTTCACTGATGAGCGTTCCGCTAGAGGATACGCCATTCCACGTAACGGAACGCCGCCCGGAGTGGCGGAGCCGGAGGGCTGCCGGCATCCGTCCCGGAGGATCCCGGGCTCTTATGTGAGACCCACCGAGAGGACAAGCCCCGTGGCCGAGAAGGTTCACAAGGTACGCACGACACTCGAGCAGATGGCAGAGATCGAACAGCAGTGGATCGACGAGGTCCAGGAAGACCAGGAGCTCACCACTTTCGGTCTCTACCCCCAGCCCTCGCGCGGAAGCGCGGATGCCCAGGGCAGCTACCAGCTCTACCTCCCGCCGCAGTACGAGACCGAGCCGGAGCGGCGCTTCCCTGTCATCTACTGGCTGCACGGCGGGTTCGGCAATGCCCGGCAGGGTTCAGAAATGGTTGCGCGGATCGACAAGGCGATCCGGGGCGAGGTCATGCCGCCGGCGATCGTGGTCGTACCGCAGATCCTGCCGATCGGCTGGTACGTCGACTCCAAGGACGGCGCCCGCCCGCTCGCCCAGATCACCGCCTTCGACCTGGTGCACCACATGGACACCACCTACCGCACGATCCCCGAGGCCCAGGCCCGCACCGTCGAGGGCTTCTCCATGGGCGGGTTCGGCGCCCTGCACCTCGGCCTGAAGTACCCGAAGGTCTTCGGCAAGGTGTCCGCGGTCGCCCCCGCGATCCTGCGCGACCTCAAGGACGAGCCCGAGGACCGGGTCAACAACACCTACTTCGGCGACCAGGAGTACTACGACCTCTGCCACCCCTGGAGCCTGGTCCTCGCGGGCGCCCCCGAACTGCGCCGCACCAGCCAGGTCCGGCTGCTCTCCGGCCGCCTCGACACCCGCCTCGCACCCACCATCCGCGACCTGGACAACCGCTTCACCGACCTCGAAGTGCCGCACGACTTCTTCGAGTTCCCCGACGCCGACCACGAGTACGCGGACATCATGGACGGCTACGGCGACAAGTACTACGCCTGGTGGCGCACCGCCTGATCATTTCCCCCCGGCCGCGCGGGGCGGCCGGCGCCAGGCCTTGGAGGCCTGGCGGCGCCCCGTGAGCCGACCTCCGGTCCCTTGCCCGCCGTCGGCGGGTGAGCGGACCCGCCCCCGCGCGGAGCGGGCGGCTCTCCGGCGCGGGCAGCGGCGGCTGTGTCTCCTCACCGGTCCGCGGCCCGCGGCGCACCCCGCCGCCACCGCACCGCACCGCATCGCATCGCACACGCCGCGTTCCGCGAAGACGGACGGTGTGCGCCGTCCCGGCGGTAGGCCGGGACCGTACGTGGCCGGACTTCTGCGGCTGTTCCTGCTCTTGCTTCGCCGTGGCCTGGCGTGGCGTGGCAGGCATGCCCGCCCCGCGGCGCACAGGCTCTCCCGACGCGGACATGGTTCATCGGCCGGCCGCGTCCGGCAACTCCAGGAAAGAGCAGGAAAGAGAACGCGCATGCCCCTTCCATGCCCCACGGCGCGTACCGAGTACGGTCTCGTCTCCGGGACCGATGCCCTGCTGCCCGGAGTCACGGCGTACAAAGGGGTTCCCTACGCGGCGAGCACGGAGGGCCGGAACCGCTGGCGCGCCCCGAGCGCACTCGCCGCCTGGGACGGCACCAGGCCCGCCGACACCTTCGGCCCCATCTGTCCCCAGCCTCCCTCCGAACTCGCCGATCCGGCGCTCCCGCGGGGCGAGGACTGTCTCAACCTGAACATCTGGACCGCCGCCGGGCAGCCGGACGAGCGCCTCCCCGTACTGGTCTGGCTGCACGGCGGTCGCTTTCTCTACGGCTCCGGGAGCGACCCGCAGTACGACGGATCCGCCCTCGCGGCCAAGGGCCTGGTGGTGGTCACCGTCAACAGCCGTCTCGGCGCCCTGGGTTACCTCGCCACACCGGAACTAAGCGCCGAATCGGCCGACGGAACCTCCGGCAACTACGGCCTGCTCGACCAGATCGCCGCCCTGCACTGGGTGCGGCGCAACATCGCGGCCTTCGGCGGCGACCCCGGCCGGGTCACGATCGCCGGTCAGTCGTCCGGGGCCGCGTCCGTGATGGACCTCGTCTACTCCCCGTCGGCCGCCGGCCTCTTCCACGCGGCCGTCGCCGACAGCGCCGTACTGCATCCCAGGGATCCGGCGATCGCCACCCTCGCCCCCTCGCACCGCACCCTCGCGCAGGCGGAGCGGGATGGGGCCGCCTACGCGCGCGAGCGGGGCGCCGCCACACCGGAGCAACTGCGCGCCCTGCCGCTCGACACCCTGGTGAGCGGCAGCGCGGCCGACGATCCCCGCATCCCCGGAACTCCGCCCCCGCCACTCTTCAGGCCGGTCGTCGACGGCACGGTGCTTCCCGACACCTACGCCGGTGTCCTTGCCGCCGGCACCCAGAACGACGTACCGCTGCTGCTCGGGAACAACCGTGACGAGAGCGGAGCCGGGCCCGGCGTCGCGCTGACCGTGGAGGAGTACGAACGCCGGGCGGCCGGTCGGTACGGGGATTTCACGGCGGAGTTCCTGACGCTGTATCCGGCGACGACCGACGCCCAAGCGAGCGCGCGGCACACCGCCGCTCGTGCTGACTCCGCACGCACCAGCACCCACCTGTGGGCGGGGGAGTGGGCCAGGGGCGCCCGCAGTCCGGTCTTCACGCACTTCTGGACCCGCACCCCGCCCGGCCCCGAAGGGGCGGCGCGCGGGGCGTTCCACGGGTCGGAGATCCCCTATCTGCTCGGCTCCCTGCACGCCCTGGACCGGCCGTGGACCGAGGCGGACCGGCACACGTCGGCGCTGCTGACCGCGTACCTGGCCAACTTCGCGGCGACCGGCGATCCCAACGGTCCGGATCTGCCCGCCTGGCCCGCGACCCGTCCCGACCGGTCCGAGGTCTTCGAGTCCGGCCAGGGCTGGGCCCCGATCCCGCTGGCCGACCCGGCGCGGACGGACTTCCACCGCCGCTTCCTCCAGGCGCAGACCACCGCCTGGTGACCGCGACCTCCCACCGAAAGGCACCAAGCACATGCGACTGACCCCCATCACCAGCCTCACCGCGGAGCAGACCGAACTCCTCGAAACCATCGTCGGACCCGGAGTCGAACCGCCCCCGCCGTTCCTCGTCTGGGCGCGCAACATGGAACTGGCCCACTGGGTCGAGAACCTCGGCCGCTACTGCCGCAACGAGTCGCGCTTCCCGCAACGGCTGCGTGAGCTGAGCGTGCTGATCGCGGGCCGCCACTTCGACAGCCAGTCCGCGTGGAACGCCCACATCCAGCAGGCGGTCGAGGAGGGCGTCCCGGCCGAGTGCCTGGAACGGCTCGCGCGCGGTGAGGACCCGGAGTTCAAGGCCGACGACGAGCGGGTCTTCCACGCCTTCGCCCACGAGATGCTCTACGACCACTTCGTCACCGACGAGACCTACGCGCAAGCGCTGGCGCTCTTCGGGGAGGAGGGCGTGCTCGACCTGATCGGCTGCATCGGCAGCTTCTCCATGTCCGCGATGATGCTCAACATCTTCCGGGTCCCCCTGCGGCCCCACCTGCCCCGCCCGTTCGCCGACGTGGACGGCTTCCGCAAGGTCGCCGGGGGCGAGGCCTGATGCCGCGTTCGCCGCTGCAGATGCTCGACGGACTGCTCGGCCAGGAAGGCATGGAGAGCGCGGCGCACCGCTTCGTCCTCGGCGGTCCCTTCGGCGCGGAGCCGGCCGAGGTCTCCGCCGCGCGGCTGGCGCACTTCGCCGACGCGGGCGGACTGCTGGTCGAGACCTCGCACAGCTACGCCAAGGGCCAGGCCGAGGTCGCGATCGGCCCCTGGCTGCGCCAGAACCCCGGCACACTCGGTGTGGCCACCAAGGTCGGCCACGATTTCACCGGCGCGGACATTCCGCTCAGCCGCGACACCGTCCACGGCCATGTACGGGCCGCGCTGCGCAGCCTGGGCGTGGAGACCATCGACGTCCTCCTCTACCACTGTGACGACCCCGACCGGCCCGTCGCGGAACTCGCCGACACCCTGGTGAGCCTCGTCGAGGCCGGCTACGTCCGTCGTGTCGGCGCCTCCAACTGGCCCGCGCAGCGCCTGTCCGCCCTCACGGCCGAACTGGCCGAGCGTGGCCACACGCCGGTGGCCAGTTACCAGTTCAGCCTCGCCGAACCCGACCCGGCGCACCTGGGCGGCAGCCTCCACGCGGACCGTGCCGTCCTCGACGTCGTCGGCGAACACCGGCTGCCGCTGCTCGCCTGGTCCTCCCAGGCCCGCGGCTACTTCGCTCGCACCGAGCCGCGGGAGATCAACGGGAGACCGGACCCGTACGACACGGTGGACAACCGGCACCGCCGCCGGCGCTGCCTGGAACTCGCCGACCAGCTCGGCACCCGACCGGAGACGGTGGCTCTGGCCTGGACTCTCCACCACCCGCAGGTGTGGCCGTCGATCGGCGCCAGGACGACCGAGCAGATCGATCGATCGCTGGAGGCCCGCCGGCTCCAGCTGACGGACGCCCAGGTCGGCTGGCTCCGGCACGGCCGGTGAGGGACCAGGGATTCGCGACCGGGCGGGGTTTCGCTCCGCCGCCCGGCCGTCGTGTCTCCGCGAAGGTCGCGGTCGGCGTGGTGTCCGTCGCCGCGAACTTCATGGCGATCATGGACACCACGATCGTCAACGTGGCCCTGCCGGCCCTCGGCCACGACTTCTCCGTGGACACCTCCGGCCTGAGTTCCGTCAACGTCGGTTACCTCGTGGCGATGGCCGTCTTCATCCCCGTCTCCGGCTGGCTCACCCACCGCTTCGGCACCCGCCGCACCGCACTGGCCGCACTGCTGCTGTTCACCGCGGCCTCCGGCCTGTGCGCCACGGCCGACTCCCTGATGGCGCTCACGGGTTACCGCGTTCTCCAGGGGGCGGGCGGCGGTCTGCTGGCTCCCGTCGGGATGACGATGATGCTGCGTGCCTTCCCCGTGGCCGAGCGGTTGGGCGCGCAGAGGTACCTCATGCTGCCGACCGCCGTCGCGCCGGCCCTCGGCCCGGTCCTCGGCGGCTGGCTGGTCGACACCGCCTCCTGGCACTGGGTGTTCCTCGTCAACCTGCCCGTCGGGACGCTCGCCCTGCTCTTCGGGCTGTGGACCCTGCCCGACGTCCCCGGAGCGGGCGCGCCCCGCTTCGACCTTGCGGGCTTCGTCCTGGCGGGAGGCGGCCTCGCCGCCGTCCTGTACGCACTCACCAGAGCCCCGGACCGCGGCTGGGGGAGCGGGCACACCCTCGTCCCGCTGCTGGGTGGCGCAGTACTGCTCACGCTGATGGTGCCCTGGGAACTGCGCGCCAGGCATCCCATGATCGACCTGCGGATCGTCGAGGACCAGCTCTTCCGCACCACCCAACTGGGCCTGCTCCCGATGGGGGCCGCCTTCATGGGCGTGCTCTACCTCTACCCGCAGTTCCTCCAGACCGGCCTCGGCTACGACGCCCTCCACGCGGGACTGTCCACCTTCCCGGAGGCACTGGGCATGCTGACCGTCAACCAGCTCATGCCCCTCCTGCACGCCAGGGTCGGCCCCAGGCGTCTGATGGCCGCGGGCGGCGGGGGCGCCACACTGATCATCGTGTTCCTGGCGGCTGGAACAGGTGACTCGCCGTCCTTCACGCTCTACCCGGCCATGTATCTGCTCGGCTGCTCGGTGGGTCTCCTGTTCGCCAGCGGTCAGAACGCCGCCTTCGTCACCATCCCGCCCTCCCGCACGGCCGACGCCACCACCGTGCTCACCATGCAGCGGCAACTCGCCGCGGCCTGCGGGGTGGCCCTGGCCGGAACCCTCGCCGCCCACGGCTACCGTGCCGGCTTCCTCACCATGGGGGCGGTGAGTCTGTGCGCCGCCCTCTTCTCCCTCCGGGTCAGCGACCGCCGGGTCCGGGAGGGTTACCGCGCGGACAACGCCCGCACAGCGTCCGCTCATCGGGCGCCTGCGGCGGATCCCTGACGGATCCGTATGCTGGGCGTCCCGGTGGCCGGGACAATCGGTCCGAAGAATGGACATCGCTCCGCCCGCACCTGACGGCAGCGCGTGTGAGGTGGTCGCAGTGCTCAGAACCGATGTCCGGCTGGAATGGTTTCTCTCCTTCCTCGCCGTGGTGGACACCGGCAGCTTCGGCGCGGCGGCCGAGTCCACGCACCGCTCGCAGCCGCGCGTGAGCATGCATGTCGCCGCGCTGGAGCGGGAGGCCGGGGTGGCACTGTTCGACCGGCGCAGACGTCCCGTGGCACTGACCGACGCCGGCGCCGCCCTCGCCGACCACGCCCGCCGCATCCTCGGGGAACTGCACCTGGCGGAGGAGGCCATGGCCGCCCGGCGCGGCACCGCGCGGGGCGTGGTGACGCTCGGCAGTTACCCGAGCCCGAGCGCGGCGTTCGTCCCCCGTGTCCTGGGCGGGCTGGCCCGGACGAACCCTGACATCGAGGTGATCCTTTCCGACCACTCCATCCCGGTCCTGGACGAGGCCTTCGCCGGCGGGCGGATCGATGTCTGTCTGCGGCCGCTGACCCCGCCCCCCACCTCCAAGTCCCTGCGCCACCAGACCCTGTGGTGGGAGCCACTGGTCGTCGTCCACCCGCCGGACCATCCGCTCGCCGCGGTCCCGGGACCGCTGCCGGTCGCCGCCCTCGCCGAACACCCGGTCATCACCATCGGGCGGGCCGAGGACATGGCCTTCGAGTGGTACAAGCTCTTCCGCGACCGCGGCCAGGACCTCCAGCCCGTGCACACGACGAACCAGCCCCAGACCGTCATCGGACTCGTCCGGGAGAACCTGGGCGTCGGCATCATGAACGCCCTGGCCGCGCGTGTCTCGGACACGACGGGCGTCGCCGTGCGCCGGCTGGAGGGGGACTGCGGTCGGCGTGTCGCCGCGTTCTGGGACGCGTCGCGTCCGCTGACGCCCGCCGCGCGCACCCTGTTCCGCCACCTCGGCACCACCCCCATCCCCGAGGGAACGGAACCGGCGCCCGCCGAGGACGTCGCGGGAGTCTGAGCGCCCAGCGTGAGCCGAACGCTTCATCAGCAAAGCGAATACAGGCATTCGAAACGTGTGCTTAACGCGCTCGACATGCCCGCCTAGCCTCGTCATGCGGACGGCCCCGCAGGCCGCACCCCCCACCCCGCCCTCCCCGCCCGCTCGCACCGCACTGGAGCCCGCATGTCTCCAATTACCGAGAGTAATCAAGAGGATGCTCGGAGAGACGCCCCGTCCCCGCCCAGAGGCCGGGCCTTCCGGGGCACCCGCTGGGGGATCATCTCGGTGGTCTTCGCCGGTACCGCCGTCAACTACCTCGACCGCGCCAACCTCAGCATCGCGCTGCCGTACATGAAGGACGACCTGCACCTCTCGGGCACGGTCTCCGGCCTCCTCCTCGGCGCCTTCTCCCTGACCTACGCGCTGATGCAGTTTCCGGCCGGCTGGCTGGTCGACAGACTGGGCCCGCGCAGGCTCTACGGCTACGCCCTGATCGCCTGGTCGGTGGTCACCATGCTCGTCGGCGCCGCCACCGGCCTGCTCGTCCTGGTACTGCTGCGCATGCTGCTGGGCGTGGCCGAGTCCCCCGCCTACCCGTCCAGTGCGAAGATCGTCTCCAGGTGGTTCCCGCTGCGGGAACGTGCCACCGCCGCCTCCGTCTTCGACAGCGGCGCCCGGATGGGCAGCGCCGTCTCCCTGCCGCTGATCACCGGCGTCATCGCCTGGCTGGGCTGGCGCGGCGCGTTCGTCGCCGCCGGCCTGGTCGGTCTGGCCTTCGGCGTGTTCTGGCTGAGGTTCTACCGCGACCCGGAGGACCACCCGCGGCTGTCCGCCGAGGAACTCGCCTACATCCAGGCCGACTCGAAGGCCGAGACCGCGACCGCGGCGGAGACCGGGACTCGCGGCGCACGCGAACCCCTGCCCTGGATCGCGCTGTTCAGGCACCGGGCCACCTGGGGCATGATGCTCGGCTTCTTCTGCCTCTCCTTCGTCCTCTACTTCTTCATCACCTGGTTCCCGTCCTACCTGGTCGACGCCCGCGGCTTCGACCTCCTCAAGCTCGGTTTCTTCGGCATGATCCCGGCCCTGTGCGCCATGCCGGCCGAATGGCTCGGCGGACTGCTCCAGGGGCGCCTGATCGCCCGCGGCAGGAGCGTCAACTTCGCCCGCAAGGTGCCCCTGGTCAGCGGCCTGGTACTGGCCTCCGTGATCGTGTTCGCCGGTTCCGCCCCCAACGCGGCCACCGCACTGATCCTGCTGACCGTCTCCTACTCCGCCCTGACCTTCGCCGCCTCCAGCCTGTGGGCCATGCCCTCCGACATAGCCCCGACCCCGGGCAACGTCGCCTCCCTCGCGGGCATCCAGGGCTTCGGCTCGAACTTCGCGGGCTTCCTCAGCCCGATCGTCGTGGGCTCACTGCTCGACGCCGGAAACGGCTCCTACGGTGTGCCGCTGACCGTCGCCGGTGGCGTGTCGATCGCGGGCGCCCTCGTCTACGGCCTGGTCATCGGCCGCATCGAGCCGCTGGGGAGCGCCAGGTGAGTTTCCTCGACTCGCTGAAGGGCGCGGGCTGCGTGGCGGTGCTGCGCAGCCGGTCCGCAGCCGACGCCGTGACCACCGCCCACGCCCTCGTCGAGGCGGGCATCCGAGGCATCGAACTCACCTTCACCGTGCCGGACGTCCTGACCGCCGTGGACCGGCTCCGCGCCGAACTGCCCGACGACGTCCTGGTCGGTCTGGGGACCGTGACCCGCCCCGAGCAGGTCAAGGACGCGGTGGCCGCCGGAGCCCGGTTCCTGGTCAGCCCCGGTACGGACGCGGGTCTCGGCCGGGCCCTCGCGGACAGCCAAGTCCCCTTCCTCGCGGGGGCGTTGACGCCCAGTGAGGTGATGGCGGCCATCGCGTACGGGCCCGCCGCCGTCAAGCTGTTCCCCGCCTCCGCCGTCGGTCCCTCCTACCTCAGGGCCCTGCGCGGCCCCTTCCCCGAGGTGCCGGTCGTGCCCACGGGAGGCATCGGCCCGGACAACGCCGCCGACTGGATCGGCGCCGGAGCCGTCGCCGTGGGCGCGGGCGGCTCGCTCGCACCCGTGGACGCCTCTCCCGAGTCCCTGGACCGGGCCCGCGAGACGGCCGTCGCCCTGCTCGCCCGTATACACAGCGCTGGAGCCTCTTCGTGAAAGTCGTCATCACCGACTCCGAGTACCCCGACTTCGACATCGAGCGGAAGGTGCTGGAGGAGGCCGGACTGAGCGTCGTCCGCGCCCAGGTCCGCACCCCCGATGAGGTCGCCGAGGCGGCCCGGGGCGCCGACGCGCTCATCGTCCAGTGGGCGAAGGTCACCGACGAGGTGTACGAGGCCGCGCCCACCGTCGGCCTGGTCTCCCGCTACGGAGTCGGCGTCGACAATTTCGACGTGGCGGGCGCCGAGCGGCGCGGCATCTGGATCGCCAACGTCCCCGACTACGGCACCCAGGACGTCGCCGCCCACGCCTTCGCCGGCGTCATGGCCGGCGCCCGCCACCTCAAGCAGTACGACGCGCTCAGCGCCCGGGGCACCTGGGACTACCTGGCCACCGGCCCGGTCCGCAGGCTCTCCTCGCTGACCATGGGCGTCCTCGGCATCGGCCGCATCGGCCGCACGCTGGCCGCCGGCGCGGCACCCTGGTTCGGGTCCGTCATCGCCTACGACCCCGCGCTGCCGGACGCGGCATGGCCGGCCGGTGTCGAACGAGTAGGCCTGGACGAGCTGTTCCGGCGCTCCGACACGCTCTCGTTGCACCTTCCGCTGAACGCCGACACCCGGCACATCGCGGACGCCCGCCGACTGGCCCTGATGCCCCCCGGCGCGATCCTCGTGAACACCGCTCGCGGCGGGCTCGTCGACGAACGGGCCCTGTACGACGCCCTGGAGTCCGGACACCTGGCGCTCGCGGCGGTGGACACCTGGACCGACGAGCCCGTGCCCGCCGACCACCCCCTGGTGGGCCACCCCAAGGTCATCGCCACCCCGCACGCCGCCTGGTACTCCCAGGAGGCCGAGGAGGAGGTACGCCGCCGGGCCGCCCTCAACGTCGCCACCTGGGCACGCACCGGTGCACCGGACCACGCCGTGGTCGCCGGCACCCGCAGCCCGCGCTGACCCGCACAACCCCGCCCCGCACCCCGCACCCCGCATTCTCAGGAACGAAGGAGCATCCATGCCCGCCACCTATCCGCAGCAAGTCATCGAAGCCTTCCGCGCGATCACCACCGCCTCAGTCGCCGACGCGGTGGAGCAGGTCGGGGTCCGCGGCTACCTCGACGGCGCGATCAAGCCGGTCGCCCCCGGCAAGATCGTCGGCCCGGCGGTCACCGTCCGGGAGGTGCCCGCCGAAGGGGCGCAGGCACCCGTCCACGCCCTGCAGGCCATCGACGAGTCCGCGCCGGGCAGCGTCATCTGCATCGCGGCCGACGGCGCGGACGTCGCTGTCTGGGGCGGTCTGATGACCGCGGGCGCGGTGGCCAACAAGCACGCCGGCGCGATCCTCGACGGCGGTGTACGCGATGTCGAGGAGATCAACCGGGACTTCGCCTTCCCGGTCCAGGCCCGCAGCGCGGTGCCCGCCACCACCCTGGGCCGGATCAAGACGATCTCCCTCAACGAGCCCGTGGTCCTCGGCGGAGTGACCGTCGAGCCCGGCGACCTGATCGTCGCCGACGGCGACGGCGCCGTCCGCATACCCGCCAGCCACGTGGGGGAGGTCCTCATCCTCGCCACCGAGATCGAGGAACGGGAGAAGGAGCAGACCAAGCTCATCCTCGAAGCCGGATCCCTGCGCGAGGGCCTGGCCAAGTACGGCCGGATCTGACCCATGGCCCATATACCCACTAGCCCCGCCGACATCCTCGCCCTCGGCGAACCGATGCTGGAGTTCAACGCCGACGCCGACGGAGCTCTGGAGAACGCCGGGTCCTTCGCGGTCGGCTACGGCGGCGACACCTCCAACTTCGCCGTGGCCGCCGCCCGTTCAGGCGGCCGTACGGCCTATGTGACCAGAGTCGGCGACGACGCCTTCGGTACCGTTCTCACCCGGCTGTGGCAGAGCGAGGGCGTCGACACGAGCCATGTCGCCCGGGAGCCGGGCGGCCGGACGGGCATCTACTTCATCGCCCGCGGCCCGGCCGGACACGGCTTCACCTACTACCGGGCGCACTCACCGGCCAGCCGGCTGACTCCGGACGACGTCCCCGAGCAGGCGGTCGGCGAGGCCCGGCTGCTCCACGTCACCGGCATCACCCAGGCGATCAGCACCAGCGCGTGCGACGCGGCCTTCCACGCCATGACCGTCGCCCGTGCCCACTCCACCCTCATCACCTACGACCCCAACCACCGGCCCGCGCTCTGGCCCGAGGACCGGGCCCGCGCGGTCATCCTGCGCAGCCTCGAACTCTGCGACATCGCCCTCCCCAACATCGAGGAGGGGCGCATGCTCACCGGCGAGGAGACACCCGAGGCCGTACTCCGTGCGCTGCGCGCCCGGGGCCCGAAGGTGGTCGTCCTGAAGATGGGGGAGCAGGGGGCACTGGTGGCCGACGACGCGGGCGTGACACATATCCCGGCATACCCCGTCACCCCGGTCGACGCCTCTGGGGCGGGCGACACCTTCGACGGGGCGTTCGCCGCCCGTCTGGTCGAGGGCGCCTCGCCGCTGGAGGCCGCCCGGTACGCGGCGGTCGCCGCGGCCCTCACCACGACCGGTCACGGCGCCGTCCGGCCCATTCCCGGCCGCGCCGAGGTACTGAGCCGACTGACCGCGGCCGAGCACGAGTTCTCCCGAGGAGAGGCACACGCATGAAGCGACGTACGTTCATCACCGCGACCACCGTGTCCCTGACGGCCACGGGACTCGCCGCCCCGGCGTCCGCCTCCACGGGCCGGAAACCCGGGTACGAAGTGGTCCACCGCTTCCGGGCGGCGATGCCCACCGGTGTCACCGTGTCCCGTCACGGCCGGATCTTCGTCAACTACCCTCGCTGGGGCGACGACGTCCCCTTCACCGTGGCCGAGATCCGCGGCGGCAGGGCCGTGCCCTTCCCGGACGCCGAGGTCAACCGCGAGGACGCCGCCGACCTGGCCGGGCACTTCCAGTCGGTGCAGAGCGTCGTCGTCGACCCCGCCGACCGGCTGTGGATCCTCGACACCGGCAGCCCGCTGTTCGCCGCCTCCGCCTACGGCGGCCCGAAGCTGGTGGCGGTCGACCTGCGCACCGACCGGATCGTGCGCAGGATCCTCTTCCCGTCCGACGTGGTGCCCTCCGACGGCTACCCGAACGACGTGCGCTTCGATCTGCGGCGCGGGGCCGAGGGGATGGCGTTCATCACCGACTCGGGCGGCGACAACGGCGTCATCGTCGTCGACCTGGCCACGGGCCGCTCCTGGCGGCGGCTGACCGGAGACCCCTCGGCGCTGCCCGACCCGGACTTCCTGCCCGTCATGGACGGCGAGCCCTTCATGAACCGGCCGGCGGGGGCGGCACCGACGCACTACGAGGTCGGCTCGGACGGCATCGCCATCAGCGACGACGGCAAACTGCTCTACTACTGCCCGCTGTCCAGCCGCCGTCTGCAGAGTGTGTCCGTCGACGTGCTCGCCGATCCCGACGCCACCGAGGCGGACGTCGCCGCCACCGTGGTGGACCTGGGCTACAAGCCCATGGCCGACGGACTGGAGAGCGACGACAAGGGGCGGCTGTACGGCGGCGACCTGGAGCACGACGCCCTGTGGCGCCGCAATCCGGACGGCACCTACGACACCCTCGCCCAGGGATCCGAGCTGGTCTGGATAGACACCCTCTCCGTCTCCTCCGACGGCCACATCTACGCCATCGCCAACCAGCTCAACCGCCAGGCCCCCTACCACGAGGGCGTGGACCTGCGCCGCAAGCCCTATCTCCTCATCCGGGTGCCGATCGACGCGGGCCCGGTGCGGCTGCGGTAGCAGGAGGCCGAGCGACAACGGGGCAGCGGCTGACGCATGGGTGCCGCCACCGGGTCCGGACCGGCTTCGACAGCAAGTCCGGACCCGGCCGTGTCGTCGGTTCCTGGGCGAACCGGTGCGCCAGGAACTCGCCGTCACGGGCCCGGGGGCTTCTTGACGGCCGCCGAGCCCAGCGGGTCGAGGAGCCGAGCAGCGCGGGCGCGTGGGGCCTCGGGATGAGCGGCTACCAGGCGCGGGCGGCCTGCCGGAGGAGGTCGCGGACGCGCAACACGTCGGGGTTGGTGTCGGCGCCGGGCCGCTGGACGAGGAAGAGGGTGTTGAGCGGGGGCTCCTCCGGTTCGTGCAGGAGTGCCAGTCGGCCCGAGTCCAGGTAGTCCTGGCACAGCGAGCGGGGCAGCACGCTGTAACCGGCCCCGGCGTTGACCGCCGACAGCACGGCGTACAGATTCGGCACGGTGAGGGCGGCGCGGGCGGTGAGCTGCCTGCCGAAGACAGTGCGCCAGTAGCGACGCACGATCGGCAGGTCCTCGGCATATGTCACCATCGGAACCTTGTGCAGCGCCGCGCACAGGGCGTCGACACGGGGCCGGGCGGCGAGATGTTCGGCCCAGGCGGGGCTCGCGACCAGTACGTACTCCTCGTCGGCGAGCGGCACCGACTCCAGCGCCCGGCCGCGCGGCCGGCGGGTGGCGATCACCAGGTCGTGCCGGCCGGAGCGCATCTCCTCCAGCAGCGGCTCCGGCAGGCCCTGAGTGACGCGCAACTGGACGCCGTCGGCGACGAGCGGGACGAGGGCGGGCAGCACCCGGACGCACAGCAGCTCCGACGGCCCGGCCAGATGCACGGGCGTGATCGGCGCGCCCGTGTCCTCCAGTATGGCCAGCGCGTCGAGCGGGCTCGCGATGTGTCCGGCGAGTTCATGGGCGTAGGGGGTCGGTTCCACACCCCGCGGCAGCCGGGTGAACAGGTCCCGGCCGGTCTGCTGCTCCAGGGTGCGCATCTGCGCGGTCACGGTCGGCTGGGACAGCCCGAGCAGTGGGGCTGCGGCTGTGAACGAACCCGAGCGGTACACAGTCAGGAACGTGCGCAGCAGATTCAGGTCCGCGTGCGCAGGCAACTGCTTGCCACCGGCCGCAGGAGTCACTTCCAGGGCCCGGCCCGCAGGCTCCTCCGCAGTGATGGTCTGCTTCTTCATGGGTGCCAGCTTAACGACCGGTCATATCGGAGTTCCGATGGAAGGAATCGGCATACCTATTGGTGAGCGGATGGTGCTTCGGCCTACCGTCCTCTCTGTCGCCGAGTGGCGACTCACCGCCCGAGTGGCGACGATGCGGCCAGAGGCATGGGAGAAAGCACGTGGCGAGGATTCTGTTCGTGATGACTGGAGCCGACCGGTGGACGCTGGCTGACGGCACCACCCACGCCACCGGTTTCTGGGCGGATGAGGCGGTGGTGCCGTACGAGGCTTTCCTGTCGGCCGGCCACGAGATCACCGTCGCGACGCCGGGCGGCGTGGTGCCGCCGGTGGACCCCGCCAGCCTGGCCCCGCAGGCCAACGGGGGCGAAGAGAACGCCGCGGCGGTGCGGGCCGTCGTCGAGGGCGCCGCGGAATTTCGCACCCCGGTCGCCCTCACGGACGTACGGCTCGACGGCTTCGACGCCGTGTACGTCCCCGGCGGCCACGGTCCGATGGAGGACCTGGCCGTCGACGCCGATTCCGGCCGCATCCTCACCCGGGCCCTGGAGGCCGGGCTTCCCGTCGGCGTCGTCTGCCACGGGCCGGCGGCCTTGCTCGCCGCCGTCAAGGACGACGGCACCAACGCGTTCGCCGGTTATCGGATCACTGCGTTCACCAACACGGAGGAGCGGCTGGCCGGCAGTGCCGACAACGCGAGGTGGCTGCTCCAGGACCGGCTCACCGAGGCCGGCCTGAAGGTCGAGGTGGGCGAGCCGTGGGCCCCGCACATCGTGGTCGACCGGGGCGTCGTCACCGGCCAGAACCCGGCCTCCGCCGGCCCGCTCGCCGCCGAACTCCTCAAGAAGCTTTCCTGACACCGCACTTCACCGTAAGGACACCCGCATGACCACGCAGAACGCGATCAACTGGCCCGAGAAGTACCTTCCCGGCACCGGCGACAACTTCGTCTCCAACGAGGTGATCGTCAAGGGCGTCACCGCCGCCCGGGTCTGGCACTACCTGACCGACACCTCCGAGTGGGAGGGCTACTACGACAACGTCGCCGACATCTCCTTCCCCCAGGGCGGCGGCCCGGAACTGAAGGACGACCAGGTCTTCAGCTTCGGCACCTTCGGTTTCCCGCCGCTCGCCGCTCATGTCGTGGAGTTCCAGACCCCGGCGGAGGGCACTCCCGGCCGGCTTTCCTGGACGGCGAAGCAGGACGGCAAGCCCGAGGAGCGCCTCGACGTGCTGCACGCCTGGCTGGTGGAGGACCTGCCCGGCGGCCGGGTACGGATCCTCACCCAGGAGACCCAGATCGGCGCACCGGCCGCGGCCCTGGCGAACGAGCGCCCGAACCCGATGCTCAACGGCCACCAGGCCTGGCTCGACGGCCTGATCCGCGCCGCCGCCGAGTAGACCCTCGTCCGGGTGTGCCCGTCAGGACGGGCACACCCGGCGCTTCGTCTGCCCACCGCACCGCAGGATTCAGGAAGTTGACGTCATGACCGACAAGCTCACCGTGAGCGTCCTGGGCACCGGCATCATGGGTGCCGCGATGGCGCGCAATCTCGCCCGGGGCGGACACACCGTCCGCGCCTGGAACCGGAACTACGCCAAGGCCGAACCACTGACCGCCGACGGCGCGTTCGTCGCGGACACCCCCGCCGAGGCCGTGCGGGGCGCCGACGTCGTCCTCACCATGCTCCACGACGGAGCCGCCACGCTGGACGTCATGCGGCAGGCCGCCCCCGAACTGCGCCCCGGCACCGCCTGGGTGCAGTCCGCCACCGCCGGCATCGAGGCCATCGCCGGCCTGGCCGTACTGGCACGTCAGCTCGAACTCGTCTTCTACGACGCCCCGGTGCTCGGCACCCGCCAGCCCGCCGAGGCCGGACAACTGCTCGTCCTCGCAGCTGGACCGGTGGACGGACGGGAGAGGGTGACGCCCGTCCTCGACGCGGTCGGCGCCCGCACTGTGTGGACCGGTGCGGACGGAGCGGAAGCTACCGCCACCCGGCTGAAGCTGGTCGCCAACAGCTGGGTCATCGCGACCACCAACGCCCTGGGTGAGGTCCTGGCCCTGGCCCAGGCACTCGGCGTCGACCCGCAGAGCTTCTTCGACGCGATCGCCGGCGGCCCTCTCGACATGGGCTACCTGCGTGCCAAGTCCGGGCTGATCCTCGACGACCGGCTTTCCCCGGCCCAGTTCGCGGTGGCCACCGCCGCGAAGGACGCCCGGCTGATCGTCGAGGCCGGCGAGAAGAACGGCGTCCGCCTGGACGTCGCCGCCGCGAGCGCCCACCGCCTGGAGCGCGCCGTCGCACAGGGCCACGCGGACAAGGACATGGCCGCCGCCTACTTCGCCAGCTTCGACGAACAGCACTGATACACGGAGACGAGATGTCCAAGCCGCCCCTGCCACCCGAGGCGCAGGACCTGCTGCGCCGCCCCAACCCGGCTGTCATGGCCACGCTTCGCTCCGACGGCACGCCGGTGTCCACACCCACCTGGTACCTGTGGGAGGACGGCAGTGCGCTGATCAGCCTGGACGAGGGCCGCGTCCGCCTGCGGCACCTGCGCCGCGATCCTCGCCTGACCCTGACCGTCCTCGACGGCGGCGACTGGTACACCCACGTCACCCTGATCGGCCGGGTCGTCGACACGTATGAAGACGACGGCTTGACCGACATCGACCGCATCGCCGGCCACTACACCGGCAAGCCCTACCCGGACCGGGTCCGGGCCCGGGTCAGTGCCTGGATCGAGGTGGAGCGCTGGCACGGCTGGGGCCAGCACAGGGACAGCGACCAGGCATTCACCTGAGACGAGGACGAGAGGCAGCGGGAGACGTTCCCGCCCGCGTCGCCTGATCCCCGGCCACAGGGGCCGGACAGCCGGGCTCGGCCATCGCCCCTGGTTCCCCCGGTCTCCTCCTTGTTCACGATGACGAAGAACCGGGTCACGAGAACGAGGTACGCGTACTGAGGCTCGTCCGGAGCATCGTCACGCCACACGGAGGCGTTGCTGTCCCCGTACATCCCTACGGTGGAGGATCCATTCGCGGGTTGAGGCGTCCGACTGCACGGCCACGAGAACCGGAACACTCGTGATCCGCCGGACAGACCTCAGACGGGATCGACCCCGGGGGTCCGGGGGTCGGCCGGCGCAGTCGTGGGGCGCTCGTGTTGCGGCTCGGGATCGGGTTCGAGCGCGTGGTCCCTGAGAGGGGTCTCCCGGATGAGGAGGGCCAGCGCCAGGCCGAGCAGGGCGGCGGGAGCGGCGAACAGGAAGAGATCGGCGATGCCGTCCCCGTAGGCGCTCTTGACGATGGTCCGCAACGGTTCGCGGAGCGTGGACAGGTCGGGAACGCTGCCCTGGGTGTCCGACGCCGCCTTCGGCGCGCCGATGCGGGCGAGTCCGTCGGAGACGTAGTGGGTCACACGATTGGACAGGAGCGCGCCGAGAGCGGAGACGCCGACGGTGCCCCCGAGCGAGCGGGTGAACGCCACCAGGGAACTGGTGGCGCCGAGGTCGGTCGCGTCGGCCTGGTTCTGTGCCGCGAGCACCAGGTTCTGCATGCTCATGCCGAGCCCGAGCCCGGTGAGTGCCATCGCGGTCGCGACCTGCCCGTACGGGGTGTCGTAGTGCAGCCGGGCCAGCAGGGCCAGCCCGGAGGTCAGCAGGATGCCACCCGAGATCAGCCATGCCTTCCAGCGCCCGGTGCGGGTGATGAGCCGGCCGGAGACGGTGGAGGCCAGGAACAGGCCGGCGATCATCGGGATGGTCATGAGTCCCGCCTTGGTGGCGGAATCGCCGCGGGCGAGTTGGAAGTACTGGCTGAGGTAGACGGTGGCGGCGAACATGGAGGCGCCGACGAAGAGCGAGACCGAGGTGGCCAGGGCGATGGTGCGGTTGCGGAACAGCCGCAGCGGGATGACCGGGTCGACGGCCTTCGTCTCGGTCAGCGCGAACAGGGCCGCCAGGACGACGGATCCCCCGAGCATCGCGTAGGTCTGCCACGAGTTCCAGGGATACGAGTCCCCGGCCAGCGTCACCCAGACCAGCAGCAGGCTCACCGTCGCCGTGATCAGCGCGGCACCCAGCCAGTCCACCTTCTTGCCGCCGGTGCCGCCGGGCAGGCGCAGCGTCCGCTGCAGCACGCCCAGGGCGAGTACGGCGAACGGCACGCCGACGTAGAAGCACCAGCGCCAGCCGAGCCAGGACGTGTCGGTGATGACGCCGCCGATGAGCGGGCCGGCGACGGTGGCCACAGCGAACACGGCGCCGAGGTAGCCGTTGTAGCGGCCCCGCTCGCGCGGCGGGATCATTGCGGCCAGGACGATCTGGGACAGCGCCGTCATGCCGCCGGTGCCTATGCCCTGGACGGCGCGCATCGCGATGAGGAGCGCGGTGCCCTTGGCGAGCCCGGCGAGGACGGACCCGGTCACGAAGATGACGAGAGCGGTCTGGATCAGACGCTTCTTGTCGTAGAGGTCGGCGAGCTTGCCCCACAGGGGGGTGGACGCCGTCATCGTGAGCAGGGTCGAGGTGACGACCCAGGTGTAGGAGGACTGGGTCCCGCCCAGGTCGGAGACGATGTGCGGGAGGGCGTTGGAGACGATCGTGGAGGACAGGATTGCCACGAACATGCCAAGCAGAATCCCGGACAGGGCCTGCATGATCTGACGCTGTGTCATGGCGGCGGGGACGGGGGTGGACTGCGGGGAGTGTGATGCGTCGACGGTGGGCATGGGTGCTCTCAAGGTCGTGGATGTGCGGTGGGGGACGCCGTGGCGGACGTGCGGTGCGGGACGCCGTGGTGGATGCGCACGGCGGCCCGCACCAGCAGGCGATCAGTGGCCGTTCATGACCCCGAGGGAGTCGAGCATCGCGAGGAAGTCCGTGGTGTCCCAGTGTTCGACGATCACGCCGTCCTCGAAGCGGAAGGTGTCGGCGGTGGTGAAGTCGACGGCTCGCCCGGTGGCCGGGAGGGGACCCAGATCGCCGAGGTGGTATCCGTCCCAGCGGCTGCGGGTGATGACCCGGTCCCGCTCGGCCACCATCTGCACCTGGTACGCGCGTCCCTTCTGGAAGACCTTGCGGAATCCGACGAACTCCTCGTTGAAGTGGGAGGCGCCGTCGGGGGCGCGGCCGGTGTTCTGGATGTAGACGTCGGCCATGCCGTAGGCGTCCTCGGCGTTGCCGGTGGCCACGACCCCTTCGTACATGGCACGTACCTGGGACTTGTGCCAGTCGGGCCTGGTGGTCTGCCGGTTGACGCCGATACCGAAGGGCGACCCGGGCTTCTCGTCGAAGAGCGGGATGCTCGGGGGGATCAGACCGCACTCGGCGAGGATGCGGTAGCTGTCCTCGACCTCCCAGTGTTCGACCAGCCGGCCGGCCCGGTGGCGGAAGAAGTGGTGGTTGCCGATACGGAAGCTCTTGCCCGTGGGCTCGTGTCCGGCGTACGGCCCTTCGTGGGTGCCGGAGACGTAGGTCCGAAGGGCGAGCAGGTCGCCCTCCACGACGACTCCGACGTTCTCGTGGATCTCGTAGGTGAGGTCGGGGAAGGCTCTGCGCAGGGTGAGCAGTCGGTTCTTCTCGCCGTTGCGGCCGGTGGTTCCGGTGCGACGGTGGCTCTCGTAGGTCGGGGCGAGTACGCGGTCGATGTCGTCGTCGGTGCCCTCGTTGAGCGCTTTGAAGTACTCGCGGACGACGAGGTCGGCCTGTTGGTTCTCCCAGGTGAGGTGGAAGCCGTCGAGGCTGGTGGCGGGGATGAGACTCACGGTGGTGTCGCCTTTCCGGTCTTGCTGAGTCGCGTTCTTCGAGTTCCCGCGGTGCGGTCGGTCAGAGCACGCCCATCATGTGGGCGATCTTCTGGTCGGCTTCCTGGTCGGGCAGGGAATCGACGAGGTCGAGGATCTTCTGGTCCGCGGGGTCGGTGAGCACCCGCGTCGGCGGGTTCGGGTCGGCCAGCAGGCCGGCGATCTGGGCGGCGACGTCCTTCGGGTCGACGCCCCCGTCCGCCGCCTCGAGGTCGGCCTTGGCGAAGCGGCGCAGCGACTCGCCGTACAGGGCGTCCTGTTCGGGCGTCAGACCGTCGATGAGGGCCTGTTGGTTGCGAGCCGCCTTGGGGAGCGCGTTCGTACGCATCTTTCCGGCGCGGACGATGGTGATCGGGATGGACCAGGGCAGCAGTTCGCGGCGGAGCAGGTCCATCAGCCCCTCCATGGCGAACTTGGAGCCAGCCAGGATCCCCTTGTACGGCAGCGCGACGTGGCCGGTGAGCGAGCCGATCTCGACTATGCGGCCGTGGCCGCGACGCAGGGCCGGCAGCAGTGCCTTGATGGTGGCCACATGCCCGAAGACGTTCACGTCGAACTGCCGGCGGATTCCCTCCATGGAGACGATCTCCATCGGTCCGGGCACGAGGATGCCGGCGTTGCTGATCAGGGCGAACAGGCCCTGGTCGCCGATCTGCTCCTCGACGGTGCGCGCCATCGCCTCGACCTGGGCGTCGTCGGTGATGTCCATGACGATCGGGGTGACCCTGCCCCCTGTGGCCGCGGACAGGTCGTCGGACTCCGCCTCGTCGAGGGTGGTTCCGAAGACGCGGTAGCCCTGTTCGGCCAGCAGCATCGCGGTTGCCCTTCCGAGGCCCTCGGAAGCTCCGGTGATGACGACGGCTTGGGTATGGTCGGCCATGAGTGTCCTCCTCAAAGGGTGACAAACGGCATTTTGTGAATGGACTCATGAGCGAGTGCGGGTGTTTCGTCATGAGTGCGTGAGTGAAAATATCGCAATCACACAATCATAGGTGAAATGAGCGGTGTCAAGTCTGGTGGTTGTGGTGGCTGTGTGCGCTCCCTGTGGGGTGCGTGATGCCCGGGTCGACCCTCACGTGCCGCTGGGTCGTACGGATGGGGCCGGCCGTGGCCGGTGTCGCCTTCGGGTGGGCGGTGGTGGTGCCGGGGGGTGGGTCGACGCTCGGGGTCGCGACTGCCGCGCTGCCCCCACTGTGCGCAGCCGAGATCGCCGCGTGGCGGTCGGCGATCTCTTCCGGGGCGAGTGGGCCCTCAGCGTGGTACCGGCTCGTCACCGCCTGGCGCGTACCGGGCGGGGCGCGGCTGGTGTCCGGTGTGCTGTCCGCCTCGAAGAGGCCTCTGGGGCGCGCCCTCCTCGGCGATCCGCAGAAGGGATTCCGCCAACTCCTTGCGCGGGGCCGCGTACTTCGCCGCCCGGATGGGGCGCGGATCGGGCGGCGTGAAGGCGCGCCGCCCTCCGATGTGCGTGTCCGTGTCGGCGCTGCTCTCGCCGGTCGGAGCCATGGCCGCGAGTCTAGCGAGCGTTAGCTTTTACCTGAATAGTGGCCGCTCGAGAGCTCGTGCGGCTGTTCGGGCGCATGGGGCGACTTGACCTTTCGCTAAATCACAGTAACTTAGGTGATTAAGTGATCGGTGGTGCTCGGTAGACCCCCATGGGGTGCACGGCCGGTCAAGGATTTCGCAACCTCCCTGGAGGCCAGGCATGACAACCCAAGCCGCCGTAGCCGAGCGCAAGGCTCTCGTCGAACGGTCACTGCACGTCGGAGACCCCCTGGCCGACGCCGTGATCGCGGAGATGGACGAGCTCGGGGCACCGGCACGAGGCACCTTCAACGAGGGCCTGGAGAAGGGGCTCGCGTCGCTCCAGGACGTGCCGCCCGCGATCGCTGCCCTGCTGGCCGAGGTCCAGGCCGTTCCGGACTGGGTGGACGCGGAGAAACTGGCCAGGGGTGAGACCGGGTACCTGTCCGTCGAGGTGCAGTGGACCCAGATCGCACTGGCGCTCGGCTCGCTGCTGCCCGAGTACAGCACGCCCCGTATCGCGGGCGTCCTGGCCGGCACTGGTCGGCTGGTGACGATCACCCAGCGTCGGCTGCAGGAGACGGGCAAGTGGCTCAACAGCGTGGCCCTGCCCGGCGGGATGCTGCTGGGCGGCCCTGGCTACCTGGACACCGTGCAGGTGCGGCTGATGCACGCGCGAGTACGCAAGACCCTGCTGAAGCACGGCCACGACACCGCGACCCTCGGGACGCCGATCAACCAGGTCGACCTGGTGCGCACCTGGCTGGACTTCACCTACAGCCCCCTTGAGGCCCTCCAGAAGCTGGGCATCACCTTCACCGACGACGAGATGGCCGGTCTCTACGGCTACTGGCATTACGTGGCCTACCTCCTCGGTGTCGACCCGGACCTCTACCAGAGCATCACCAACCACCAGGAGGCGGGGGAGTGGTACGCCGCGATCGCGGCGGTCAGCGGTGAGCCGGACGAGAACTCCGTCGCCCTGACCGCGGCCACGATCGAGGTCCTGACGGGGATGCTGTCGCAGATGACGTTCAAGACCCCCCTGCCGCTCACCAAGGACCTCGTGGCGGCCTTCGCCCGTCGCATCCTGGGCGACGACCTCAGCGACCGGCTGGGCGTGGCCACGTCCGAACTGGTGCCCCTCGTCGAGTTGTTCGCGCAGGGCAACCGGCAGTCCCGGCGCTGGCTGCGGCTCTCCGACGAGGCATGGCAGCAGGGGCTGAAGGAGAACATCGCGGCCCGACGCTTCCTGATCAGCCTCACCGAGGGCGCCACCGTGTACGAGCAGAACCTGGCCGCCTGATCAACGGATTGAGGATTTTCCCCCCATGACTGAGAGCATCACCAGCGAACCACTGCCCCTGGACGACTCGTACGGCAGCCCGGTGTCGGCCGCGAGTCTCGACCGTGCCGTGGAGGCGCTGACCGCGAACGGCTTCACCGTGCGGACCGTCGACACCGTCGAGGACGCGCGGCGTCTCGTGAACGAAATCCTGCCGACCGACAAGGCTGTATTCACCTCGACCAGCGAGACGCTGCGCCTGTCCGGCATCGCCGAGGACATCGACGGCTCCGGCCGGTTCGTCAGCGTCCGCGCCGGCCAGGCGGACTGGGACCTGCGCGCACGGTACGACGAGGTCCGCCGTACGCGATCGGCCCCCGACGTCGTGGTGGGCAGCGTCCACGCCGTCACCGAGGACGGGCGCCTGGTCACAGCCTCCGCCAGTGGCAGTCAGCTCGCCCCCTACTCCTCCGGCGCCGCGAGCGCCGTGTGGGTCGTCGGCGCGCAGAAGATCGTCCCCGACCTGGAGTCGGCACTTCGCCGGATCGAGAGCTACTCCTACCCCAAGGAGGACGCGCGGGCCCAGCAGGCATACGGCCAGCGCAGCGTCGTCGCCAAGATCCTCATCACCAGCCGGGAGATCGTGCCCGGTCGTGGCACGGTCGTTCTCGTGCGCGAAGCCATCGGGTTCTGAACCCACCCCTCCCTCCCTCACCACCTTCCCTCAGCACCTCCCCGGAGTCAGCGATGTTCATCGTCACCGTCATACTCGCCGTCCTGCTGGCTCTGGCCTTCCTGGCCGCGGGTCTGCCCAAGATCGCAGGACAGGAGAAATCCGTTGCCCAGGCCGACCACCTCGGTGTTCCGCAGGGTGTCAACCGCGGCATCGGCGGCCTGGAGGTCCTGGGCGCCCTGGGCACCGTCGCGGGCCTGTGGGCTGCCTGGCTGGGTGTCGCGGCCGGCGTAGGCCTGGGTCTGCTCATGGTCGGCGCGCTGGGCGCGCACGTCCGGGCCAAGGACCCGGGCAAGGCGGTGGCACCGGCCACGGTGTTCGGACTGCTCGCCGTGGCGTACGTCGTGCTCCGGGCGGCGACCGCCTGAGGAAGCAGGCGCGCCGGGGAGACGCACGGCAGAAGGCGGTCGCCGACCTGGTCGGCGACCGCCTTTCCCTCTGCCTGGTCACTTGCCCGACCTCTGTTCACCTGCGGAGGAGCCGTGGAGCGTCTGGAACGGATGCGTCGCCATGCCGAGTCGGCGGTGGAGCCGGATCCCGGCGCGTTCGTCGAAGGCATGGCGGAAGGCGTCCGCATGGGCCGGGGCGACGCGGTCGTCGCCGGCAGCCTGTGGGAGCCTGAGCCCGGTGTGCTGATCGTCGAGGCGACCGTCACCTACCGCTACGAGAGCGAGGTGACCGAGCCTGTCCCTGTGACGAGCGTCTTCCGGTGGCGCGAGGACGAGGTGGTGGACCTGTGCGTCCACATGGACAGCGCGCGGACCTCAGCGTCTCTCGTAGCGGCTACGGCACGGACGTACCAGGGAGGCGCTGCTCGGCCCGGACCGTCCCGCCGCGCGTGGTGTGGCGGGTGCCCCAGCGATCGGACAGTTGCGCCACCGGAAGAAGCCCGTGATTGCCCTCGGCGAAGCCGTGGGCGCGCCGAAGACGGCGTGACGTGTTGTCGGCGTCCGGGACTTCGCAGATCAAGTTGCGGACGCGGATCAGACGCAGCCGGATGGGCTCCTCGCCGTAGCGGATGGAGTCGGTGATCAGCTCGTTGACGGCCAGCCCGGTGACGCAGGCACACTTCTACGGACCCTACTGCGTCAGGCGCTCCAGGGCCTGCGCGCGGGCTGTGGCCACGACGGACGGGGCGCACCGCAGTTCCCAGGTGGCGACGTGGGAACTGTCCAGGGCGCGGGCCCGCGCGACGAGGAGAGCGACGTCGGCGACTGGCTGATCGGGCAGGAGCCGGCCCAGTGCGGTATCGCACCCATGTTTCCAGCGACGGATTCGGAGCGGTGAGAGTGCGGCGCAGCAGCGCGCTGTCGGCGTCGTTGTCGCGCCCGCCTGCCTCGATCAGTCCGTCGGTGTACAGAGCGAGCAGACTGCTCTCCGGTACGTCGAGCACCACCTCTCGAGGAGGAGGCACAGTCGCCGTTGCCCGCCTCTCCAGCAGCATGCCGCTGGCGCGGTACGACAACAGGTCCGGGCCCGGCGGCGTCGCGGTGATCGGACGGCCTTGGCGGGAACGACGCCCATCCGGTCGGTCAGCCGTGTGCGGCGACCTGCCAGCGGTGGACAGGGCGCCGAGCGCCAACGCGGCTGTGCCCTGGATGTCGGCGTTGCAGGTGAGCAGCCGATCCGGTAGCGGGTGTACCCGGGCACCCGGGCCGGCCGTTCCCGTTGCCCGAGTGGTGCTCAGACGCCTTGCCCGGAACACCTGTTTTCGGCAACCTGCGCCGGCACAGGTTGCCGAAAACAGGCCGCGCGTGGGCGGTGGCGAAGTCCTCCCGCTGGAGCAGCGTGTCCGGCGGCTCGGTCTCGACGGCGCGGACGAACGCCTCGATCAACTCGTCGTACTCGGCGCCGGTCAGACGGCGCTCTCGCCGCCCGAGATGGCCAGTGCCCCGGCAGGCAGCGTTTGCCCGTCAGGGAGCGGCGTCCGGTGCGTGCTGTCGGCATGCCGACCGAAAGTCCTCGTACTGGATGTACTTGGGCTTTCGGCCGGTGTGGCGAGTGGGGGTACCCCCACCATGGGAGCGTGCCGGGCGTCACGACGGGGCGAACGTCGCCTGCCGGGGCACCAGGGTCGGCCGGGCCGAGGGCGGCTCGTTCGCGCGGGCTGAATGCCCTTGCCTTGTCGAGGAGCGGGTCGGCGAGGAGCGTGGCGCCGCGGTGGGGGGCAGGAGGATCTCGGTCATCACGAAATCGGGTGGGTTGCCTGCCACTACGGCAGTACGGGTGCTGCCGTACTGCCCGCCGGCGGGGCGGCGCGGGGAGGCCGTCCTCCACCGCCCCGCCGGGATTGGGGGCGCGCCCGGATCAGGGGTAGTAGGGGCCCTTCTTCTCGTGCGCGAGGATGTCCTCCACCAGGGCCTTCAGGTTCGCGAGGGACTGCGTCTCGGTGCCGGAGGTCACCGTCCTCGACTCGTCCGAACCGGCGCCGTCGACGGTCCGCCGGAACACCGTGGTCTCGCCGACCGCCTCGAAGGTGTACGAGATGCTGCCGGGGCCGGGCACGAGCGCGATCGTGACGCGCTTGGCACGCTCGTACTCCGTGACCTCCCAGGTGAGTTCCCTGGTGCCCTCGCCGGTACGGATGAACTCGGTGAAGGTGTCACCCGGGAGGAACGGACGCTGGACCGTGCCGGTGACGGACCGGGTGAGGATGTGCCACTCGGGCCAGTAACGGACCTGCGTGATGAGGTCGAAAACCTGCTCGACAGGTCCGTCGATGGTGATTTCCTTGTGGATGGGGTCCACGAGAGTTCTCCAGGTTGTGGGGTGTGGAAGAAACTTATGAAACGAACGAGACAGAAAGAACGAGGTGAAACGGACGAGACGGAACGGACGGTGTGACGGGGGCCGGGGCGTCGAGTCCTGGCCGGGTGGTCTGCCCTTCTCGCTGGTCAGTTCTTCTTGAGCAGTGCTCCGGCGCCGTCGGCGACGGTTTCCAGGCCGAGGGTGCGCAGGACCTTCCACGAGGTGGCGGCGGCCGCGGTGACGATGGGCAGGCCGAGGCGCTTCTCCGCGGCGGGGATCGCGGGGAGGGACGGCATCTGGACGCAGGCGGAGAGGACGACGGCGTCCACGCCGCGGGTGTCGAGGTCGGCGGCGATGTCCGGGAGGCGGGAGGGGTCCAGGCGGCCGACGGCGAGGTTGTCGTCGACCTCCAGGCTGATGGAGTCCTGGACCTCGATGCCCTCGGACTCGATGTAGCCGGCCACCAGCGCGGTGAGGGGCTTCATGTACGGGGTGACGATGGAGACCTTCCGGGCACCGAGGTGGTGCAGGCCCTCGACCAGCGCGCCGGCGCTGGACAGCACGTCGACCGCGCAGCCGTTCTCGGCGGCGGTCCGGGTGAGGTCCTCCTCGATGCCGCGGTGGACGCCGTTGCCCTGGGACATGATCGCGACCAGGCAGGCGTAGGCCATCACCTCGACCTGCGCGTCGGCGAGTTCGATCGCCGCCCGGCCGGCGTCGGCGTTCATCGCGGCCAGTTCGCTCTTCTCGACGGTCTTCATGCGCATGCGGCTCGCGTGGAAGGTGAACTGGTCACCCGTCAGCTCGCTCTGGCGGCGGAGTATCTCGGGGATCTCCGTCTCCATCGTGGTGTTGGAACTCGGCACCAGCAGGCCGATCCGGTGACTGGACATGGCTTTCCTTACGGTGTGTCTCAGAACTGGGTCTGGGAAGGGCGGTGAAGCATGGACAGGTACAGGTGGTCCAGCAGGGGCCACACGTACTCGGGGTTCTGCAGGTGCGGGTTGTGGCCCGCGCCGGCCAGCACGGTGGCCTCCGAGCGCAGACTCACCAGGTCGCGCGGCTGTGACAGCGGATCGTGTTCGCCCGTGGCCAGGACGGTCTCCTGGGCCCGGCACGCGGCCAGCAGCCCAGGCAGATCCGGTGCGCCGACCGCCAGCGAAGCGGAGTCGGCCACCATCTCCCACTGATCGCCGTCGCCGATCACGAGCGAGTCGCACAGGGCAGAGCCCGGATCGACCACGTCGTCCATGGCGGCGACCCTGAGCACCTGGCACACGGCCTCGTCACGGGAGGCGAAGACCCGGGCGGGCGCCGCCGCAACGGCGGCCAGCATGGCCTTCTCGCTGTCGGACCAGGCCGGTCGCACGCCGATCGCGCAGACGGTGGACACGTCGATGCCGAACCATCCGCTGGCCAGGGTCAGTGCGACCGCGCCGCCGAGCGAGTGCCCGAGGACGTGTACCGGAGTGCCCGGCGTGACGTGTTCGGCCACGGCCTGCGCGACATGCGCGGCCATCCTGCCGTAGCTGTAGTGGGACAGCCGGGTGGAGCGGCCGTGGCCGGGCAGGTCCGGGACCAGCCAACTGCCCGGCCAGCGCTCCCCAAGGATGCTTTCGAGGCCGTACCAGACGTCGCCGTTGACCAGCGCGCCGTGGAGCATCAGCAGTACGGGGCCGTCCGCTGTGCCGCCGAAGCGCAGCCGGACGCCGTTCTCGGACACCGACCGGTCCGTCAGCGACCTGGGGGATGACATGGCGCCGCCTCCTACCCGCGCCGGGTCTGGTCGAGGTAGTCGAAGACGGGCTTGGCGGGGGACAGGGCCAGGTCGGTGTTGATGTGGCTGGCCGAGACGACCTCCAGCACCGGCAGGTCCGCCAGCGGAGCGAGAGCGTGCTGGAACAACTGAAGCCGCGCCGGTCCGGCCCATGCCTCCTTGACGGTGATGTCGGTGATCTGGGTGCGGACCAGGTCGGCGACCCGGGGCTTGAAGTCGTAGCCCGGCACGATCTTCACCATGTAGGTCGGGACGCTGATCTGGCGGCGGGCCTCTTCCTTGTCGAGCACCCGGTGCTTGTAGCCCATGGTCGCGGTGGCCACCCGCAGGGTCCCGAAGTCGAGGGTGCCCACGAGCGTGCCGTGGTCGACGTAGAGGCTGGGCTTGCCCATCACCTTGGGGTACGCGGACAGCTCCCGGCCGCCGGCCGTGGCCGGGAAGTTGTCCAGGTACATCGAGTGCAGGTACTCGCCCTGTTCGCCCTCGAAGTCCACCGGGATCGCGATGCCGGCCTCGGTGTAGGGGCCGAAGCCCCCTACGTCGCCCATGTGCATGATCTCGAAGCGCACCAGCGGCTCGCCGACCGTCAGCGGCTCGGGTACGACGGCCCGCAGCGCCTCGGGGTCGGTGCGGTAGACGATGTTGAGGTACTCCCGGTCGATGAACCGGGTACCGGACGGGATGGGGTATGCGGGTGCGGTCAGCGGGGTGTTCAGGCTGCGGACGACGTCGTCGGCTTGCATGACACGGCTCCGATCAGGCGTTGCGCCAGGTGGCCAGGTAGTCGGAGTCCTCGGTGGCCAGCGCGGCCTCCCCGAGGTCCAGTGGGCGGAAGGTGTCGATCATGACGGCGCGCAGGTTCTTGATCTCGATGCGGCCGGCGTTGTACGCCTCGGTGGACCGCTCCAGCTCGTTGGTGTGCGGTCCGTGGATGAATCCGGCGGGATGCCAGGTGATCGCGCCCGCTTCGATGCCGTGTCCCGACCGTGCCCCGCCCGCGGCGTCCACGTAGAACATCAGCTCGTCGGAGTCGACGTTGGCGTGGTTGTAGGGGACGATCACCGCGTCCGGGTGGTACTCCACCTTGTGCGGGACGAAGGAGCAGATCACGAAGCCCGGCGCCTCGAAGGCCTGGAAGGTGGGCGGCGGCTGGTGGATCCGGCCGATGATGGGCTCGTAGTCGTCCATGCTGAACGCGTACGGGTAGAGGTGGCCGTCCCAGCCGACGACGTCGAAGGGGTGATGGGCGTAGGTGTAGACGGTGCCGCCGGCCCGGTGGCGGACGTACACGTCCACGTTGTCGCCCTCGACGATCAGGGGCTCGGTGGGGCCGCGCAGGTCGCGTTCGCAGTAGGGGGAGTGCTCCAGGAACTGGCCGCTGGTGGACACGTAGCGCTTCGGGGGGCGGATGCCGCCGTTCGACTCGGCGATGAGGAGGCGTACCGGCTCGTCCCCGGTCGGTATCCAGCGGTGGGTGGCGGAGGTCGGCATGATGACGAAGTCGCGGGGGCCGACCTCCAGCGCGCCGAAGACGGTCTCGACGCGGGCGGTGCCGGACTCGACGAAGTACATCTCGTCGCCCATGGCGTTGCGGTAGAGGGGGCTGGGCCGGTCGGCGACCACGTAGCTGACCCGCACGTCCTCGTTGCTGGCGAGCAGGCGGCGGCCGGTGATCGCGTCACCGCCCTCGTCGACCTTGTGGGTGTGCACCAGGCGCGGCTTGAGGGGGTGGTTCGGCGTCGTCTGACGCCCGTCGATGTCCCAGGCGGCGACCGCGACGACGTCGGTCGGGGCGTAGGTGTGGTAGAGGAGGGCGGAGTCGGAGGAGAAGCCCTCGGTGCCCATCAGCTCTTCGCGGTACAGCCCGCCGTCGGGCTTGCGGAACTGGACGTGGCGCTTGTGGGGCACCTGTCCCAGGGAACGGTAGAACGGCATGTCGGCTCCAGAAGGTGAGTGAGGGGTGGGGCGAGGGGGCTCAGGAAGCGTCGACGCGTTCGCCGAGCCACTTCGTGACGATCTCGCCGGCCTTCTCGCGCGGGTTGTAGTCGGTCGGCGCGTTCGGGAGCAGGAAGAGGTAGTGGTGGGCGTGGGGAAGGCCGGTGAACGTCTTGTCGGTCGCCGGGATGCGGGAGTAGATCTCCTCCTGCTCCTCCGGGTAGGCGTCGGTGTCGCCCATCGGCGCGACCACGAGGGTGGGCACGGTGATGTGCTCGGCGGCGTGGGTCCACTCGGCTCGCGCGGACAGGCCGCTCCAGGTCGACAGCCAGGCCCGCGCGGTGAGGATGCGGCCCAGTGCGTTGGGCCCGTAGGAGCCGCGCAGCGGGTGGCCGCCGGAGAAGATGCTGCCGGGGACGCGGTGGTTGGGGTGGATGGTCGGATCGGTGTGCGCCGGGTTGGCGACCGTGCCGTAGATGCTCATGAACGGCGACATGAGAGCCCTGCGGGCGGTGGGCGAGCCGAGGTTCTCACGGTCGACCGCCTGCCGCGCCTCCTCGTAGCCGGCGATCAGGGCGCGGGCGATGACGTCCAGGCGGCGGGCGCGGGCGCGCTGGCCCGCGCGGTACTCGGCGAGCCATGCGGTGTCGTACTTGCTCGGCTCCGGGAACGGCTGGTAGCCGTTGGCGGGGTTGAACATGTCGAGGGCCGGGTCGATCGCCGTGGGGTTCGACTCGTCGACGACGGCAGGGTCGAGCATGTTGAGCATGATGATGCCCTCGCCGGCGTGCGGCGCGAGGGCGACGTAGAAGTCGGCGGGCGGCATGTCCTCCTCGGCGAACCGGGTCGGTGTGCCGTGCGGGCCGTGGGTGTCCCGCTCCTCTGGCGGGAGGGACGCCTGCCACTGGTAGTACGACAGGAGCGAGGTGCCTCCGCTGCTGCCGATGAGGACGATCTTCTCGAAGCCGCGGTCCTTCAGTAGCCGGATACCGGCGGCGGTGTCGCGGATCACTTCCTCGTGGACCATGTCGCTGTCGTTGTTCAGCGCGCGGCTGGTCTGGCCCCACACCGCGTAACCGGCTTCCAGGAGATAGGGGCTCAGGTACTGCCGGGACTGGTTCTCCCGCGGGTGCATGAACACCGCGACCGTCTTCGGGCGGGGCCCCGGGGGCAGGTGCAGCAGCCCGAAGGAGAACGCTCCGTCGGAAGCGGTGATGTCGATGAACTCCCGCTGCGTACCGGTCGGGAGCTGGTCCATCCGGTAGGCGTTCACGCTGCCCCGGGCGCGGCGCTCGGGGGCGACGAACAGCTCCGGGAGCGGCGCGTCGGGGAGTCGGTACCTGCTCTGCGTGGTCATGTCGGGTCCTTACACGGGCGACAGGGGTTGCCGTAAAACTATGAATCACATATTCATATGGGAAACATGGAAAGTCAAGAGGGCGCCGGCCGTGCCGGCGAGAGACCGCTGTCTTTGATGAAGAGGGGCCATGCTCATGTCGAACGAGTCCGGTGGCGCCGGGAACCCGGGTCCTGCTACGGACGACGGTGACGTCCTGAACCCCGACGTCCCGATGCAGCAGCAGATCTACCGGCAGCTACTTGCGGAGATCCTCGACGGTCTCTGGGTGGGCCGGACCGACTTCCCGGGCGAGCGCGAGTTGGCCGAGCGGTTCAAGGTCAGTGTGGTGACCGCCCGGACGCCCCTGGAGCGCTTGGGCGAGGAGGGCCTGGTCGAACGCAGCCGGGGCAAGCGCCCCAGGGCCATGTACGCCCCGCCGGGTCCCGGCGACGCCGACGGCCTCCCGGTCTTCTATCCCGAGGAGGAGGTGTCCGAATACGGCTTCGAGGTCCTGCAGGTCGGGGTCGACGTGGCCCCCGCGGGGGCATGCCGCGTCTTCGGACTCCCGCCGGGCAGCCGACTGTGGCAGTGCGTCCGCCTGCGGGTCCACCAGGGCATCCCGTATGTCGTCTCGCTCAACGTCCAGCTGCCCGAGACCGGCGAGCGGCACAGCCTGGAGGACCTGAACACCAAGCCGATGATGTCGATCCTGAGCGCGGAGGGCGTCGATGTCATGACGATCCGCAGACGACTGCATGCCGGCACCGCGCCGCCGCTCGTCTCCCGTCATCTGGGCCTGTATCTCGGCACGCCGGTGTCCGTGTGCGTGTTGACCCTGCTGGACGCAGATGACGTCCCCGTCGAATGGACAAGGGCGTACGTCGACCCGAGGCTGCCGGTCCGTGAAGAGGTCCGTGACGTCTACAAGGGCTATTGGACGATTCCTCGTCCCGAGATGGGCTGAACCGCCTGCGGGCGGCGTCCGGGGCAGGGGAGGAGTGCCGGGCGCCGCCCGCGCTGTCCATTCGGGACCGGGCCCGGACGAGACGTCCGGACCGGCCCCCGGATCAGGCCGGCAGGTACACCGACTGCCACTCCAGGTAGGAGCTGAGCCCCTCCGGACCCAGCTCACGGCCCAGACCACTGGCGCGCTTGCCCCCGAACGGGGAGTTGAAGTCGAGCCGGTAGCCGTTGACGCCGATGCTGCCGGTGCGGACCCGGCGCGCGATGGCCGCGCCGCGCTCCACGTCGGTGGTCCACACCGTGCCCCCGAGGCCGTACTCGGAGTCGTTGGCGAGTGCCACGGCCTCGTCGTCCGAGTCGTAGGGGGTGACGACGAGGACGGGTCCGAAGATCTCCTCGCGGAAGATGGTCATCTCGGGCCGGACGTCGGCGAAGACCGTCGGCTCCACGTACCAGCCGCGGTCGAGTCCGGCCGGGCGTCCGCCGCCGGCCGTGAGCCGAGCGCCCTCGGCGTGGCCGGACGCGATGTACCCCTCGATGCGCTCGCGCTGCGCGGCGGAGACCACCGGTCCCACGGCGGTGGCGGGGTCGAGAGGGTCGCCGACCCGCAGTCCGGAGGCCATGGCCGAGACGGCGTCGAGCACCTCGTCGTAACGGCTCGCGGGTGCGAGGAGTCGGGTGCTGCCGTAGCAGGTCTGGCCGTTGTTGAAGAACGAGACGCTCGGGAGCCCCTTGATGGTGGCGTCGAGATCGGCGTCGTCGAGGACGATCGCCGCCGACTTGCCGCCCAGCTCCAGGGTGACCGGGCGCAGCAGTCGCCCGCAGACCTCGGCGATCGAGCGGCCGGCCGTCGTGGAGCCGGTGAAGGCGACCTTGTCGACGCCGGGGTGGGCGACGAGGGACTCGCCCGCTTCGAGCGCGCCGGGCACGATGTTCAGCACACCGTCAGGCAGGCCCGCCTCAGCGGCGGCCTCGGCCAGGACGTAGGCGTCGAGGGAGGTCTCCAGGGCGGGCTTGAGAACGATCGCGCAGCCCGCCGCGAGCGCGGGCGCGACCTTCATGATCGCAAGTGTCTGCGGGTAGTTCCACGGCACGATCGCGCCCACGACCCCGACCGGTTCGCGTCGCACGAGGGTGGTGGTGCCGGTGAAGGAGGGACGTCGCTCCTCCCACTCGAAGGTGCGGACGAGACCGGCGTAGTACTTCAGGATCGCCGCCGTGCTGAGCGCGTTGGCCTGTGGGGACATGGCGATCGGCATCCCGTTCTCGCGGGAGACCAGTCGGCCGAACTGTTCGGCCCGGGCCGCTATGGCGTCGGCGAACCGCTCCATAGTGTCGGCGCGTTCGGCAGGGCTCGCGGCGGGCCACGGCGCGCCCGGGGCGTCCAGCGCGCGACGGGCGGCGGTGACCGCGGCGTCGACGTCCTTGCCGCCGGCGACCGGGACGCGCCCGATCGGCTCCTCGGTGGACGCGCCGATGACGGTGTAGGTCTCCGAGCCGAGCGGCTGCCGCCAGCCGCCGTCGATGTAGAAGGAGGTGTGCTCCGTGAAGCTGTCCATGTGCATGTCCCTCGGTGGGGTCCAGGGCCGGTCCGGCCGTAGTCCGCACGACCCGCCGGCCCTGTAAACGGCTATTCATATGTGAATATACGCGCCGAGGGTGTGTGTGTCAGCGGGGTGCCATGCGAATTGCGCCGTCGAGGCGGATGACCTCGCCGTTGAGCATCGGGTTTTCGGCGATGTGCTGGACCAGCGCGGCGTACTCGTCGGGCCGGCCGAGTCGGCTGGGGTGGGGGACCTGGGCGCCGAGGGAGGCCTTGGCCTCCTCGGGCAGTCCGGCGAGCATCGGGGTCTCGAACAGTCCGGGGGCGATGGTCATGACGCGGATGCGGTGGTTTGCCAGATCCCGGGCGACGGGCAGGGTGAGGCCGACCACACCGCCCTTCGAGGCGGAGTACGCGGCCTGTCCGATCTGCCCGTCGAACGCGGCCACGGAGGCCGTGTTGACGATGAGGCCGCGCTCTTCGCCGCCCTCGGCCGGTTCCAGTGCCGCCATGCTCTCGGCTGCCAGCCGGATGACGTTGAAGGTCCCGATCAGGTTGATCTGGATCGTGCGGGCGAAGTCGGGCAGCGGGAAGGGGCCCTTTTTGCTCAGGGTGCGCGCGGCGGTGCCGATGCCGGCGCAGTTGACGGCGATCCTCAGGTCGCCGAGTTCGGCAGCCGCCGCCACCGCGGCCGTCACGTCGGTTTCGCTGGTGACGTCGGTGGGGGCGAAGACGGCCCGGTCGCCGAGTTCGGCGGCGGCCGTCTTGCCGTCGGAGGTGGGGAGGTCGGCGAGGACCACCGATGCTCCGGCGTGGTGGAGTCGTCGGGCGGTGGCGAGGCCGAGGCCGGAGGCTCCGCCGGTGATGAGGGCGACGCTGCCTGCGATGTTCATGGTGGTGTTCTCCTTGTGTTGCTGTGGTTGTGCGGGGTTGGTCACAGGCGTTCGATGATGGTGGCGTTGGCCATGCCGCCGCCTTCGCACATGGTCTGCAGGCCGTAGCGGCCGCCGGTGGCTTCGAGGTGGTTGAGGAGGGTGGCGAGGATGCGGGTGCCGGAGGCGCCGAGTGGGTGGCCGAGTGCGATGGCGCCGCCGCGTGGGTTGAGGCGTGTGGGGTCGGCGTCGAATTCGCGTTGCCACAGCAGGGGCACCGGGGCGAATGCCTCGTTCACCTCGTAGGCGTCGATGGTGTCGATGGAGAGGCCGGAGCGGTCGAGGATCTTGTGGGTGGCGGGGATGACTCCGTCGAGCATGAGGAGGGGGTCGGAGCCGGTGACGGCGAAGGAGTGGTAGCGGGCGCGGGGGCGCAGGCCGAGTCGCTGGGCGGTGGCCGCGTTCATGATGAGGGTGGCGGAGGCGCCGTCGGTGAGGGGGGAGGAGTTGCCGGGTGTGATGCGCCAGTCGATCTCGGGGAAGCGTTCGGCCCCGGGTGCGCCGGTGAAGGCGGGCCGGAGTCCGGCGAGTCCCTGGGCGGTGGTGGTCGCGCGGACGGTCTCGTCGATGGTGTGGCCGGAGACGGGGATGATCTCGTTGGTGAAGCCCCTGGCTTCGGTGGTGGCCCAGGCGCGTTGGTGGGAGCGTTCGGCGAAGGCGTCCAGTTCCTCGCGTTCCAGTTTCCAGCGGGTGGCGAGGAGTTCGGCGGATATGCCCTGGGGGATCAGTCCCTCGGGATAGCGGCGACGCAGCCCCTCGCCGGCGGTGTCGGCGCCGCCGGCGCTGGAGCCCATCGGCACCCTGCTCATCGACTCCACACCGCAGGCGATCACGATGTCGTACGCCCCCGCCAGCACGCCCTGGGCGGCGAAGTGGCCGGCCTGCTGGCTGGAGCCGCACTGGCGGTCGATGCTGGTCGCCGGCACCGATTCGGGGAAGCCGGCCGCCAGCAGTGCGGTACGGGTGATGTTGAACGCCTGTTCGCCGGCTTGCGAGACACAGCCGCCGATCACATCGTCGACCTGGGCGGGGTCGAGGCCGTTGCGCTCGACGAGGGCGGCGAGGACGGTGGCCAGGAGATCGGCGGGGTGGTGGCCGGACAAGGCGCCGCCGGGCTTGCCCTTGCCAGAGGCGGTACGCACGACGTCGACGATGACGGCATCGTTCATGCTGGGCATCTGAGGTCCTTCACTGTTGGGGCCGGGTACGGGTGTTCGGTACGCGTGGCCGACGGGGAGGTGGGACATGGGGGAGTGGTAGGGGGATGAGGTGTGCGGGCCGCCGGTCAGCGTCCGGTCCAGTGCGGGGCGCGCTTCTCGGTGAACGCGCGCGGACCTTCCTTGGCGTCGTCGCTGGTCAGGATCTGCTGGAAGACATCGTCGTTCTCGACCCAGGCCTCGGCCTCGGCCCGGACCTCGCCCCACGACATGAGCCGCTTGACCGAGTTCAGGGACAGGGGGGCGCCCTTCGCCACCTGTTCGGCCAACTCCATGGCGACGTCGACCGACTTGCCCGCGGGTGCGACCCGGTTGAAAAGGCCCCAGCGCGCTGCTGTGGCGGCGTCCACCGGAACGCCGGTGAGGGCGATCTCGCGGGCGATGTTGCGCGGTAGCCGGTGCTGGAGCCGGAGCACCCCTCCCGCGGCCGGGAACAGGCCGTGGTGCACCTCGGGCATGCCGAAGGTGGCGTTCTCGTCGGCGACCACCAGATCGCAGGCGAGGACGATCTCGGCGCCGCCACCCAGTGCCGGCCCGTTGACGGCGGCGATGACCGGCTTGTCGATCGGGTGCCGGACGATGCCCGCGAAGCCCCACTCGGGGTGCAGTGGATCCGTGGCGTCGCGGCCGGCCGCCGCCTCCTTGAGGTCCATGCCCGCGCAGAAGGCGCGCCCGGCACCGGTCAGCACGGCGACCCGCAACTCCGGATCGGTGGCGAACTCCTCCAGGGCCGCGCCCAGGGCGGCGGACAGCTCGGAGTTCACGGCGTTGAGGGCCTTGGGGCGGTTGAGCGTGATCAGAGCGATGTTGCCGCGCCGTTCCAACATGATGTCCGACTCCTTGGTTCACTGTCGTGCTGGCCTACTTAACGTACGTTAGAGAATGGGTGAGCGGAATAGGGGTGCGGCGAGTGATCGAGGGCTTGGTCGCGAGATTCAAAGCCCATAAATAGCGCCTTTTGTCGGAAAAAGTCCCGTGGCGCTAGATCGGTCAGGATGTTGACCTCTGCAGAGGCGGCTCAAGGTGCCCTAGCTAACGTTAGGTAACTCTCGGAGTCGCGAGGACCGCATGGCGATCGACTTCACCCTTGAGCTCGGGCCTGTCGAGCTCAAGGGCCGTACGGCCGGGTTCGTCCGGGCCGCCGTGCTCCCCGCCGAGGCGGAACTCCTCAGCGGCCGGGCGCCCCGACGTCTCGCTGTGCCGCGGGTTCCGGCGGGCGGCTCGGGGTGCCGGGGTTTTCGCCCCGACCGTTGCGAAGGATCTCGGAGGTCTCGGGCTGGGCACGTGTGGGCAGTCCGTCATCCCGGAGGAGGCCGGATCCGGACTGCTGGGCCCGCTCGCCCTGCACTGTGCGGCACCGGACGAGGGCGTGACGGTCGGGGAAGGCCTCGTCAAGGCGTGACCGTACTCTGCGGGCACCTGGGTGGGGCCTACCCGGAGCGGGAAAAATAGCGGGGGTTGGCCACGCCGAGCCGTGCGGCGGTGGCGGAGCACATGGTCTCCCGCACGGCGTGATCGGTGTGCGGGTCGACCTCGGCACGGCGGATCGCCAGCGCCAGGTCCCGTTCGTCACGGAAGCCGAGGCGGCGCAGCCCCTCCGCGTGCTCCGCGCGGGCCGCCGCCCCGAGCACGAGTTCGCGGGAGATCATGTCCAGCGTGTGCGTGGCGATCCGCCCGAGGTGCCGGGTGCGTGGGTCGGCCGCACCGCTCAGCTCGGTCAGCAGGGAGCCGACCGGAGTGAGGAGCTCGGCCGCGGACGGGCTCCCGAACAGGTCGGCGTCGGCGGAACCGGCCGGCGGCGCCGCGTTCGGAGTGGCCGGCAGACCGAGGAGGCACAGCAGGTCGTACTCGCACTCCGCCACGCGTCGACCGATGGCCAGCAGCTCCAACGCGTCCTGCGCCGGGCGGTTGCGTGCGCGCAGAGCCTGGACGCGGCAGAGCACGGCCCAGCGCAGCGTTCCGTAGATCTCCCACCAGTGGACCGCCTCCGGGTCGGGGGCCGTGCCGCTCTCGTCGGCGTACCCCCGGAAGAGTTCGGAGCGCGGACCGAAACCGCCGACGGGGCCCTCGGCGCCGAACCGCCAGGCCCGGACGCACAGCCATCCCAGGTCCTCCATGGGATCACCCCGGTGCACCAGCTCCCAGTCGAGCACCGCGCGGACGCCGTCCGTGCCGACGATCAGGTTGCCGTTGCGGAAGTCCCCGTGCACCACCGCTTCGCGGCCGGCCGCGGGCCGCTGGGCCGCCAGCCGGCGGAAGGCGAGTTCCAGGACGGGCAGGGGGGCACTGGTGGAGTGGTACATCCCGCGGAGCTGCTCCAGCGGGTCCTCGGATGCCAGGCCGGGGATTCGGTCGGGGTCCATCCGGTGGTGGACACGGGCGAGCACCTGTCCGAGCTCGTACGGCATCCGTGGCCGGACGCCCGCGAACTCCTCGTCGCGAAGCAGCCGCTGGGGCAGCGCCTGTCCGGGCACCCTCGTCATCAGGAGGTAGGAGGGGCCGAGTCCGGTGGCCCCCGAGTGCGACACCGACTCCCCGGGGGCGCGGTCGCACAGTCCCGGGACGGGTACACCGACCCGGGCCGCCTCGGTGAGGGCGTCCGCCTCACGCGCCATGCGCGCTGGGTTCTCGGCGCCCGGTGCGTCGCGCCTCAGGATCAGCTCGGCCGGGGGCTCGCCCGGGACCGTCAAGGTCAGGGCCCATGTCTCGGCGCTGGCACCACCGGTGAGGCGATGCAGTGCGGTGACCGTGCAGTCGGCGCTGTACAGCTCTGACAGACGGGCGCGGAGCGCGGTCGCCAACGCCTCTGTCCGAGATGTCTCCTGCGAGTGCGGGGAAGTCAATCCGTGGGTCCTTCCTGGGTGTGGCCGACCGCGGCCAGGGCGATCTCCTGGTAGCGCCGTACCAGTTCGGCCGCGCCGAGTTCTCCCTCGGGCCGGAACCAGGTGGCCACCGCGGTACAGGCCGTGACCACGAACCGGGCGGACTCCTTGGGACTCGGTGTGCCGAAGACGCCCTGCTGCACGCCGTCCGCCACCACGCGGTCGAACATCCGCTGCTGGGTGTCGCGCTTGGACATGACCAGCCGCAGGTCGGCGGGTTCGAGGCTGCGCAGTTCGGAGTTGCCGATGAGGCTCTCCAGCGGCCCGGCAGTGTGCGTGCCCACGTGCGCTCCGACGATGGCACGCAGCCGGTCCGCCGGATCGGTGCCCGCGTGGAAGAGCGCGTCCTCGGTGACGGTCACCAACTGGTCCATGGCGCGGTTCATGATGGCGACGAGCAGTTCGTACTTCGATCCGAAGCCGTTGTAGACGGAACCGACGCTGAGTCCGCTCTCCGCGGCGATGTCGCGCACAGATGTCCCGTGATAGCCCCGGGCCGCGATGACCCGGACGGCCGCGCTGATCACGGCGGCGGCCATGGCGTCATCCTCGTCGGTCACCAGCGAACTCGACTGTGGCGACGACGCCGACGCGGCGGATGCAGACAAGGCGTACACCTTTCGATGGTCAATGAACGATTGTTCACACGCCAGCCTATCGTCTGCATCGACTTGCATCCAGCTCGTTAAATCCCTTTGTCATGACGCTTGCCGCTGTCCATATCGAGCGTTAGGTTCGATGAACGATCGTTCATCGCACCTCATTGGAGAGGGCGGAGCCATGCATTTCGGCATCCCTGAGAACCTGCGAACGCTGCTGGTGGAGCTGGACGGCTTCATCGAGTCGGCCATCATCCCCTTGCAGGAACAGGACGACAACCAGCGCTTCTTCGACCACCGGCGGGAGTGGGCGCGCACCGACTTCGACGGCGGTGGTCTGCCCCGCCCCGAGTGGCGCGCGCTGATCGCCGAGATGCGGCGGCGGGCCGACAAGGCGGGTTTCCTGCGCCGCGACCTGCCGGCCGCGCTGGGCGGCTCGGAAGCGAGCAACCTGGAGATGGCCGTGGTGCGTGAGCACCTCGCGCACCGTGGCCTCGGGCTGCACAACGACCTCCAGGACGAGTCCTCCGTCGTGGGCAACTTCCCGTTCGCCCATCTGATCTGGAGGTTCGGCAGCGACGAGCAGCGCACCGAGTTCGGGGAACCCCTGGTCACGGGGGAGCGCGGACTCGGGTTCGCCCTGACCGAGCCCGAACACGGCTCGGACGCCACCTGGATGGCCACCACGGCGGTCCGCTCGGGTGGCGACTGGGTCGTCAACGGGGAGAAGCGCTGGAACACCGGTGTGGACACGGCCACCCACGACCTCGTCTTCGCCCGCACCTCGGGCAAGCCCGGGGACGCCCTGGGCATCAGCGCCTTCATCGTCCCCATCGACGCGCCGGGCGTCGAAGTGGGCCTGTTCCGCTGGACGTTCAACATGCCCACCGACCACGCGGACGTCGCCCTGCGCGGCGTACGGGTGCCGGACTCGGCGATCCTCGGGGAGGAGGGGCGCGGCCTGGAGGTCGCCCAGGCGTTCGTGCACGAGAACCGGATCCGGCAGGCGGCATCCAGCCTCGGCGCGGCGCAGTACTGCGTCGACCGCGCGGTCGCCTACGCCCGGGAGCGGGTCACCTTCGGCCGGCCGCTGGCCGAGCGCCAGTCCGTGCAGTGGCCACTCGTGGAACTGCACACGGACGCCACGGCACTGCGGACGCTGATTCGAGCCACCGCGCGGGACCTCGACCAGAGGGCGCACGCGGACGTCTCCACATTTGTGTCGATGTGCAACTACCGCGCCAACCGGCTGGTGTGCGAGGCCGCGGACCGTGCCATGCAGGTGCACGGCGGCATGGGGTACAGCCGGCATCTGCCGTTCGAACACATCTACCGCCACCACCGGCGCTACCGGATCACCGAGGGCGCGGAGGAGATCCAGATCCGCAAGGTGGCGGGCCAACTGTTCGGCTTCACGGGCGGAGGGAAGTGACATGGCCGAGGTAATGGGCGCAGAGAACACCCCTGTCGGCCCGGGTGAGCACATGTCCCGGTACCGGGGCGTGGCATACGGGGAGCAGCTGGCGCGGCACGCACGGCAGCGGCCCGACCGGCCCGCCCTGAGCTTCGGTGACCGGACCCTCACGTATGCCGAGCTCGACACACGGGTCAACCGGCTCTGCAGGACCCTGGGTTCGCTCGGAGTGGGCCCCGGCGACCGGGTCGCCGTGCTGATGCGCAACCGTCCGGAGGTGGTGGAGTCCTACTTCGCCGCGATGCGGCTCGGCGCGATCACCGTACCCGTCAACTTCCGGATGACCGCGGCCGAGGTGCGGTACATCCTCTCCGACAGCGGGGCGAAGGTCCTGGTGGCCGACGGCGAAGCGGCGGCCGTCGCACACGCGTGCCTGTCCGGAGCAGAAGGCGAGCCGGGCGCGGACCTGACGGCCGTACTGCTGGCCGGGGGCCGTCCCCCGGACGTGGGCCCGGTGGCGGTCGGCTACGAGGAGGCACTCGACCCGGACGGCTCACCGGTGCACGTGCCGGTCGGTGATCACGACCCCGCCTTCATCATGTACACCTCGGGAACCACCGGCCGGCCCAAGGGGGCTGTGCTCACCCACCTCAACCTCATGATGAACTCGCTCAACTGTCTGCTCGTGCAAGGCGTCACGGACGACACCGAGGTCTACTACTCGGGCCTGCCGCTCTTCCACATCGGCGGGCTCAACGGGATCCTCATCTATATGACGGTGGGCGGTCGTTCCATCGTCACGGCCTCGGGAGACTTCAGCGCCGCCGAGGCCATGGCCGAGATGGCGCGTGAGCGGGTCACCGCGTGCTACTTCGTGCCGACGCAGTGGAAGGAGATCTGCCGCCTCCCGGACATCGGCGGCCGTGACCTGGCCCTGCGCCGGATCTCCTGGGGCGCCTCCGTCGCACCGCCCGCCGTGCTGGAGGCGATGGCACGGACCTTCCCCGGCATACCGAACTTCAACATGTTCGGGCAGACCGAGATGAGTTCGGTGACATGCGTACTGCGCGGGGACGACGCCCTTCGCAAGACGGGGTCGATCGGCAGGCCCGTGCCGAACCTGGAGGTCCGTCTGTTGGGCCGGGACGGCACCGAGGTGGGGCCGGGGGAGGTCGGTGAGATCGTCTACCGCGGTCCGACCGTCATGCGGGGGTACTGGAACGCCCCCGAGGCCACCCGTGAGGCCTTCCGCGGCGGCTGGTTCCATTCCGGAGATCTCTGCGTGGTCGACGACGACGGCTTCTACCGGGTGGTGGACCGGGCCAAGGACATGATCATCTCGGGCGGGGAGAACATCTACTGCGCCGAGGTGGAAGCCGCCATCGAAACCCACCCCAAGGTCTCCGACGTTGCGGTGGTCGGCGCCCGGCACCCCCGGTGGGTCGAGACGCCCGTCGCGTTCGTGGTGCCGGCCGACCCCGCAGACCCGCCCACCGAGCAGGAGATCATCGCCCACTGCCGGGAGCGACTGGCCTCCTACAAGAAGCCCACCCGGGTGATCCTCGCCGCCTCGCTGCCCCGAACCGCGACGGGCAAGGTGCAGAAGTTCCTGCTGCGGCAGCGGGTCGGCACCGGTCAGGACTGAGACGACACACGGCCGGCACCGCGGAACCGGCCGTGCCCGCCATACCGACTACCGAAGGGAAGAATCGTGGGCAGAACAGCAGACGGAGACCACCTCGAGGGCGAGTGGACCGCCCCCGGATTCAGTGTCGACGGCAGAGGCAAGGTCGTCGGCCTCGTCAACGACAACGTGCCGAACAACTGGGGCCGTTGGGGCGAGGGCGACCAGCGCGGCACGGCCAACTTCATCACACCGGAGGTCGTCGCCGCCGCGGCATCGCTGATCCGGACGGGACGGACCGTCAGTCTCGCGGTGCCACTGGATGCCACCGGTCCCGTGCACCCGACGCGACCGGGCGTGGTGCACCTCTTCGGCTACAGCGGCGCCGACCATGTGGTCGGCAGCGACCTCGGCCGTATCGCCCCCGGGTTCCAGGGGGCCGACGACTACCTCTTCATGCCGCTGCAGGGCAGCACCCAGTGGGACGGACTCGCCCACATCTTCCACCGGGACGCGATGTACAACGGCTTCTGGATGGGGAACGTGGAGGGGTTCGCCGGCGCGCGCAAGTGCTCGATCCAGCTGATGAAGGACAGCCTGACCAGCCGTGGTGTCCTGCTCGACGTGGCCCGGCAGCTGGGGGTCGAGCGCTGTGAACCAAGGGTGCCCATCACCGCGCGCCTGCTCGACGAGTGCGCCGAGACCCAGGGGGTCGAGATCCGTACTGGGGATATTCTGCTGGTCCGCACCGGACACGTCCCGTGGTTCTACCGGCTTGCGGACAAACAGGAGTTCTGGACGTCCGGCGCGCCGGGGCTCTCCCTGGACACCGTCGAGTGGATCCACCGCCACGAGATCGCCGCACTGGCGGTGGACAACATCGCGGTGGAGGTGGAGCCGAGCGAGGACCCCGACCGTCCCGTGTATCCCTTGCACGTACGGCTGATCCGAGACCTCGGGCTGACCCTCGGCGAGGTGTGGTGGCTGGAGGACCTCGCCGCGGAGTGTGCCGGGACGGGCCAGTACGAGTTCTTCCTCACGGCGTCCCCGCTCAACATCACCGGGGGCGCGGGATCCCCGGTCAATCCCGTCGCCATCTTCTGACGACGCGCTTCAGACGCCCCGGACGACGGGGCATCCCCACGTGTGGCCCTCTATTTCGTCAGGCGAGGCGTGGGGTGCGCGCTCGGTGGAAAGCGCTGTCGCGGAGGATCGGGAACGGGGCGTTGAACCGGTGTCTCGTCCGGAATGTGGGCCCCACGCGCGGTGAAACGGCTGACGCGCCCGAAGGCGACGATGTCGGTGACGCCGACCACAGCGGTGGCACCGCCGGTCGGCGCCGCGTCAGCGGCGCCCGTGGCGCCCCGTCGAATTGCGGGACGACGCTGCCGGCCCGGACGGTCTCCACCTTGCCGGAGCCCGCCATGGCCTTGAGGCCGGTCGCTCGCTTCTGTGCGGTCAAGGTGCTGCCGGGGCCGGCGATCCGGCGGTGGCCGAGGGCGCGCAGACAGGTGAGCGCGCCGGTCGGCGTCCTCTCGGGCGTTGGGGATGACGTTCAGGACCTCGTCGGGCAGGCCGGCCTCATGCGGGCCGTCGGCCACCTGCAGCCCGTAGGAGGTCGGCGCGTCCTCGCCGGCCTTGAGCAGACCGTCAGCGGCGCGGTGGCGACCCGTACGTCGAGGATGAGCGGGGCGTTCCAGGGGGGCGGACGCGGCGAGCACACCCGGCGGTTCACGAGGGGCCAGGCCGAGCGCACCTGACTGGTGCGCGGCGAGGACATCTCCTCGTGGGGCGGTAATCGCGGCGGCGGCTTCGCGCAGGACGTCGGCCGCCACAGCGAGGTTGAAGATCACCCACGGAAGAGTGCTGAGTCAGCGTGCTTCTGGCGGCACCCGCGCTGCAGGAAAAAAAGGGCTTGACCTTTCGCTAAATCACAGTAACTTATGTGATTAAGAAATCGCTGATGCTCGGTGACCACCGCCATAGTGCCGACTGCGGAGCCGCATAGGCCGACCGGCGACAAGGCCCTGACGGAAACATCGATGTCAAACGCATTTTGGTGGCTCTATGCGGAGCCACCGTGGACCACCGCAACGTGGCCGTCTGAGCCGCACGACAAGGAATCCCCCATGACTGAGATCACCACCAGCCAGCAACTGCCCGTGGACGAGACCTTCAGCATCCCGGTCTCCGCCGCGAGCCTCGACCGGGCCGCGGAAGCCCTGAGCGCGAACGGTTTCACCGTACGGGTCGTGGACACGGCTGCCGACGCCCGTCGGCTCGTCAACGAGATCCTGCCGACGGACAGGGCCGTCTTTGCTTCCACCAGCGAGACGCTGCGTACCTCGGGCATCGCTGAGGACATCGACGGTTCCAGGCGTTTCAACAGCGTGCGGGCCGGCCAGGCTGACTGGGACCTGAGGGAACGGTACGACGAGGTGCGCCGTACTCGGTCGGCCCCCGACGTCGTGGTGGGCAGCGTCCATGCCGTCACGGAGGACGGGCGCCTGGTCACAGCCTCCGCCAGTGGAAGCCAGCTTGCCCCCTACGCGTCCGGTGCCGCGAGCGCGGTGTGGGTGGTGGGGGCACAGAAGATCGTGCCCGATCTTGAGACCGCCCTGCGCCGGATCGAGACCTACGCCTACCCCAAGGAGGACGCGCGCGCCCAGCAGGCGTATGGCCAGCGAAGTGTCGTCGCCAAGGTCCTGATCACCAGCCGGGAGATCGTGCCCGGTCGCGCCACCGTCGTCCTGGTGCGCGAAACCATCGGATTCTGAATCCTCTCTCGCGCCTGATTCCGTCCCCCTGTTTTTCCCCGGAGTTCAACGATGTACATCACAGCCGTCGTATTGGCCGTCCTGCTGGCACTGGCCTATCTGGCCGCAGGATCTTCCAAGGCCCTCGGTCAGGACAAGGCTCTCGCGCAGGCGGATCACCTCGGTGTTCCCCACGGCGTCAACCGGCTCATCGGGGTCCTCGAAGTCCTCGGTGCCGCAACCGTCGTGGTCGGTCTGTGGGTGGCCTGGCTCGGAGTCGCGGCCGGAGCCGGCCTGGCTCTGCTCATGGCCGGTGCTGTCGGCGCCCATCTCCGGGCCAAGGATCCCGGCAAGGCGGTCGTCCCGGCTCTTGCACTCGGGTTGATCGCGTTGGTCTACGTCTTTCTCCGTCTGGCCACTGCCTGACACGTCTGTGACGGAGCGTGTCAGGCAGTTGAGTGACCGCCGGTCGGCTGATCGTGACCGGCCGATCGGCGGTCGCGTTTCCTCTGGAAGGAATCACATGGACCATCTGGAATGGGTGCGCCGCCACTACGCTGAATCGGCTGTCGCGTTGGACTCTGAAGCTTTCGTCGAGGGCCTCGGCGAAGACGTCCGCATGAGCCGCGGGGTGACTGTCGTGGTGGGGCGGGAGGAGATCCGCAAGGCCTTCGCGCAGATGCAGACCGCCGGCCTTCAGGCCATCAAGCACGACATCGCGGGCTTGTGGGAGCCGGAGCCCGGGGTGGTGATCGCCGAGGCGACCGTGGCGTACGAGTACACGACAGGAGCGACTCCCGCTGTCCCCGTGGTGAGCGTCTTCCGCTGGGACGGGGACGAGGTCGTTGACATTCGTGTGTACATGGACAGCGCGCAGGCACCGCAGTCGCCCTCGTAGTCGGTGTGCCCGCACCACACAGCCCTGCTCGGACCAAGCCGTCGTATCGTCTGTGGCCGAGCAGGGCTGTTTTCGTGAAGGCGCAAGGTGCGGAAGACCGGACACCTGGCGGTTACGTACTCTCCCCGGCGTGGTGGAGTCGTCGGGCGGTGGCGAGGCCGAGGCCGGAGGCTCCGCCGGTGATGAGGGCGACGCTGCCTGCGATGTTCATGGTGGTGTTCTCCTTGTGTTGCTGTGGTTGTGCGGGGTTGGTCACAGGCGTTCGATGATGGTGGTGTTGGCCATGCCGCCGCCTTCGCACATGGTCTGCAGGCCGTAGCGGCCGCCGGTGGCTTCGAGGTGGTTGAGGAGGGTGGCGAGGATGCGGGTGCCGGAGGCGCCGAGTGGGTGGCCGAGTGCGATGGCGCCGCCGCGTGGGTTTAGGCGTGTGGGGTCGGCGTCGAATTCGCGTTGCCACAGCAGGGGCACCGGGGCGAATGCCTCGTTCACCTCGTAGGCGTCGATGGTGTGGCCGGCGACGGGGATGATTTCGTCGGTGAAGCCGCCGGCTTCGGTCGCCTGCGATCTGGTGGTCGCCGACGAGAACGCCACCTTCGGCATGCCCGAGGTGCACCACGGCCTGTTCCCGGCCGCGGGAGGGGTGCTCCGGCTCCAGTACCGGCTACCGCGCAACATCGCCCGCGAGATCGCCCTCACCGGAGGACGATCTTGCGGTGCAGTGGATCCGTGGCGTCGCGGCCGGCCGACGCCTCCTTGAGGTCCATGCCCGCGCAGAAGGCGCGCCCGGCACCGGTCAGCACGGCGACCCGCAACTCCGGATCTGGTGAGAGGCGCTCCAGTGCGGAGCCGAGAGCGGCGGAGACCTTCGCGTTCACGGCGTTGCGGGAACGGGGACGGTTGAGTGTGATCCGGGCGACGCCACCGTGCCGCTCCGTCGTTACCGCAGCCGTGGGTCCCTCCGTTGAGGCCGCGGGCATGGTGGCTGGCTCCTGAGGCCTGCCCCATTGGCTTGATTTAACGATCGTTAGGAACGGTAAGGCTGTCGCTTCCGGAACGTCAAGGAGTTTCTGCGGCATCCTGGGCAGATTGACCTCCGAATCGCCTCGGAGAGCTTGACCCGCGTCGCTGATGATGCCTAGCGTTCGAACGAACGTTAAGTAACAGCCCTCCCGGAGTCGTGAGGACCGCATGGCGATCGATTTCACCCTTGAGCCCGAACTGGCCGAGCTCGGCGAGCGTACGGCCGAGTTCGTACGAACCACCGTGCTGCCCGCCGAGGCGGAGATGCTCCGAGGCCCTGGTGGGCCGGACGACTCGCTGCGTCGGAGGCTGCAGCGGGCGGCTCGGGATGCCGGGGTCTTCGCCCCGACCGTTGCGAAGGATCTCGGAGGTCTCGGGCTGGGCATGTGTGGGCAGTCCGTCATCCTGGAGGAGGCCGGATACAGCCTGCTGGGCCCGCTCGCGCTGCACTGTGCGGCACCGGACGAGGGCAACATGCTGTTGCTGGAGCGGGTCGCCGATGCCGCTCAGCGGGACCGTTTTCTGGTGCCGCTGGCTGCCGGGGAGGTGCGGTCGTGTTTCGCCATGACCGAGCCCGCGCCGGGTGCCGGCTCGGACCCGTCTCAGTTGGCGACCACGGCCCGCCGGACCGCGGGCGGGTGGATGCTGGAGGGGCGCAAGTGGTTCATCACCGGTGCTGAGGGAGCCGCCTTCGCCATCGTCATGGCACGGACCGGCACGGGCACCGATCCGGCGGCGACCATGTTCCTGGTGCCGGCGGACACCCCGGGCTTCCGTGTCGTCCGGCACATTCCGAGTCTTGACCAGGGTTTCACCGGCGGGCACTGCGAGATCGAGCTGGACGGCTGTGAGGTCGGTGACGACGCGGTTCTCGGTGAGGTGGGCAAGGGTTTCGCCTACGCGCAGGTGCGGCTGGCCCCGGCCCGGCTGACCCACTGCATGCGCTGGCTCGGGCTGGCCCGCCACGCCCACGACCTGGCCCTCGGCTACGCGGCCGAGCGTACCGCCTTCGGTAGCCGGCTCGGTGAACTCGGCATGGTGCAGCAGCAGTTGGCGGACAACGAGATCGATCTCGCCGCGTCCCGTGCGCTGATCCGGGAGGCTGCCTGGGTCCTCGACCAGGGCCGCTCGGGCAAGCACGAGTCCTCTGTCGCGAAGACGTTCACCGCTGAGGCGGTCGGCCGGATCGTCGACCGGGCGGTACAGGTGTGCGGTGCCCTCGGTATCTCCGGGGACCTGCCCCTGTCGGCGTATCTGCGCGAGGTGCGGCCCTTCCGCATCTACGACGGCCCGTCCGAGACCCACCGCTGGTCGATCGCCCGCCGAGCACTCAGAGCCGCCACCACGAAGGAACCGAAGCTTGAAGGAGCCGAGGGGATGAAGGAGCCGAAGCGATGAAGAGCACGATGATGGACCGGGACCTCCAGATCGGCGATCTGCTGCGGTACGGACAGCGGGTGCACACGCGCAGCCGTGTGGTGCGCTGTTCCCAGGACGGCGGCGGGTCCTGGACCTTCGCCGAGACCGCCGAGCACGCGGAGCGGCTCGCGGCCGCGCTGACCCGCCTGGGCGTGGGGCGTGGCGACCGCGTCGCCACCCTGAGCTGGAACACCCTCGAACACATGGCCGCGTATCTGGCGGTGCCGTCCATGGGCGCCGTCCTGCACACCCTCAACCTGCGCCTCCACCCCGACCAGCTCGGCTACATCATCAAGCACGCCGACGACCGGGTGATCGTCGTCGACTCCACGCTGCTGGGTCTGCTCGGCCACGTGCGTGACCACCTCTCCACCGTCCGCCACGTCATCGTCATCGGCGGCGGCGCGCCCCTGGACCTGCCCGGCCACATCCAGGTCCACGACTGGGAGACGCTGCTCGCCGCCGAGGAGCCCGGCTTCGTCTGGCCGGAGGTCGACGAACGTTCCGCCGCCGCCCTCTGTTACACCACCGGTACCACCGGAGACCCGAAGGGTGTGGCGTACAGCCACCGCTCCGTCTGGCTCCACACCCTGGGCATCTCCAGCGGCAACGGCGCGGCCATGACCGACCGGGACCGGCTGCTGCCGATCGTGCCGATGTTCCACGCGAACGCCTGGGGCTGGCCGTACGCCGGCTGGCTGGCCGGCGCCGACCTCATCATGAACGGGCGTCACCTGCACATCCCGGCCCTCGCCTGCGTCATCAACGAGGAACGGCCCACGGCGGTCGCCGCCGTCCCCACCCTCTGGAACGGCCTGCTGCACGAGGGGCGGGAGCACGACCTCGACCTGTCCTCCGTCCGGCTCGCCGGCTGCGGCGGCTCCAGCCCCTCGCGTGCCCTCGTCACCGGCCTCAAGGAGCACTACGGCGTCAGTCTCGTCCAGGGCTGGGGAATGACCGAGACGAGTCCGCTGGCCAGCTGGTCGGCGCCGCCGCGCGACACCTCGGAGGACGAGGTTGTCGACTGGCTTGTGAAGAGCGGCCGGGTGATGCCGTTGGTCGAGGTCCGCGTCATGGGCATGGACGGCACCGAGCAGCCCTGGGACGGAACGTCGGCCGGCGAACTCCAGCTGCGCGGACCGTGGGTGACCGGCGCGTATCTGCACACCGAGACCACGGCCGAGAAGTTCGACGACGGCTGGCTGCGCACCGGTGACCTGGGCACGGTCGGGCCCGGCGGCTGGATCGTCGTACGCGACCGGCTCAAGGACGGCATCAAGAGCGGCGGCGAGTGGATCTCCACGGTGGAACTGGAGAACGCCATCGCCGAGCACCCAGACGTCGTCGAGGCCACCGTGGTCGGCGTACCCGATCCCAAGTGGGACGAGCGCCCCCTGGCCTGTGTCGCGCTCGCCGAAGGCGCCACCGTATCCGCGGCCGACCTGCGGCGATTCCTCGAAGGCCGGGTCGCGAAGTGGTGGATTCCCGAGCGTTGGACGTTCCTGGACGCCATCCCGAAGACCAGTGTCGGCAAGTACGACAAGCGTGCTGTGCGGCGGCTGTACCGGGAGGGCGAGATGAGCATCGAGATCGGCGGCAAGGACACATGAACGGCGACGACACCACGGCCCCCAGCGGCGGGAGCGCCGAGACCGTGAGCCTCGGCATCGCGGGCCGCGGCCCGCTGGCGGGCCTGCGCGTCCTGGAGATAGCCAGCATGGCCCCGGGGCCCTTCGCCTGCACCGTGCTGGCCGACCTGGGCGCGGAGGTACTGCGCGTCGACCGCGCCTCGGACGTCGATCCCGGCACCCTCGGGTCCGTCGATCCGCTGGCCCGGGGCCGGCGCTCGCTGGCTGTCGACCTGAAGCATCCCGAAGGCGCTGCCCTCGTCAGGCGCCTGGCCGCTCAGGCCGACGTCCTGGTCGAGGGATTCCGGCCCGGGGTCGCCGAGCGCCTGGGCATCGGTCCGGAGGACTGCCGGGCCGTCAACCCCCGGCTGGTGTACGGACGGATGACGGGCTGGGGGCAGAGCGGCCCGCTCGCTCCGCGCGCCGGGCACGACATCACCTACCTGGCCGTCTCCGGCGCTCTCGGCCTGATCGGACCGCCGGACCGGCCGCCGGTTCCGCCGGTGAACCTGGTCGGGGACTTCGGCGGGGGCGGGTTGCTGCTGGCCTTCGGGATCCTGGCCGCGCTGTACGAACGCGAGCGCTCGGGCCTGGGCCAGGTCGTCGACGCCGCCATGGTCGACGGAGCCGCGCTCCTCACCACCGCCCTGCACGGCCTGCGCACGGCCGGGCAGTGGGCAGGGGACCGGGGCGAGAACCTGCTCGACGGCGGAGCGCCCTTCTACACCACGTACGAGACGGCCGACGGCGGCTACGTGGCGGTCGGTCCGCTGGAGGAGCGGTTCTACGCCCAGCTCCTCGACGGCCTCGGCCTGGCCGGTGACTCCGAGCTGCCCGGCCAGTACGACCGTGAACGCTGGCCTGAGCTGCGGCAGCGACTGGCCGCCGCGTTCAAGGAACGCACCCGTGACGAGTGGACCGCGCTCTTCGAACCGACCGACGCCTGCGTGGCCCCGGTGCTGAGTCCCTGGGAGGCGCACCTGCACCCGCACAACGCTGCGCGCACCGTCTTCACCGAGGCCGGCGGTGCACGTCAGCCGGCGCCGGCGCCCCGCTTCGACCGCACCCCGGGCCGGATCCAGGGACCCTCGCCGGTCGTGGGCCAGGACTCGCGCGGCGCCCTCGCCGACTGGGGAGTCGACGCTTCCGAAGCCGCCCGCCTGCTGGATGCCGCGGTGGTAGTCCAGCATCCGCACACAGGAGAGAACCGATGAGACTGGGCCTGAGCATGGGGCACTGGGGACGCGCCGGAGGCGCGGAACCCCTGGCGCTCGCGCTGGAGGCGGAACGCCTCGGCTACGACGTCGTCTGGGCCGCCGAGGCCTACGGATCGGACGCGGTCAGCGTGCTGTCCTGGCTGGCCGGCCGGACCTCCCGCATCGGACTGGGCTCCGCGGTCATGCAGATCCCGGCCCGCACCCCGGCGATGACCGGTATGACGGCGGCGACACTGGACGCCCTGTCGGACGGCCGCTTCCACCTCGGCCTCGGAGTCTCCGGGCCGCAGGTGTCGGCCGGCTGGCACGGGGTCGAGTTCGGCAGACCACTGGCCCGCACCCGTGAGTACATCGGCGTGGTGCGCAGTGTCGTACGACGCGATCTCGTCCGTCACGACGGCGACCACTACCCGCTGCCCCTCCCGGGGCCGGGCGGCCGACCCGGCAAACCACTCCGCCTGATCATCCATCCGGTACGGGAGGAGATCCCCGTCTACCTGGCGGCCGTCGGTCCGCAGAACATCCGTCTCGCCGGTGAGATCGCGGACGGCTGGCTCGCCCTGTTCCACGCACCGTCCCACGCGGACGCGAATCTCGCGCAACTGCGCGAGGGGCGAGGAGACCGAGGTCTGGCGGGCTTCGACATCGTGGCGAGCGTCCCGGTCTCGGTGGGGGACGACCTCGACATCTGCGCCGACCGGGTCCGCTCCTACACGGCGCTCTACGTCGGCGGCATGGGAAGCCGCGAGAAGAACTTCTACAACGCCCAGGCCCGCGCCCTCGGTTACGAGAAGGAAGCGCGGACGGTGCAGGACCTCTACCTCGCGGGCGAGTCCGAAGCCGCCGCCGCCGAGGTGCCGTTCGGGCTGATCGACGAGACGAGTCTGCTCGGGCCGGTGGACCGGATCGCCGACCGGCTCCGTGCCTTCGCCGCGAGCGGAGTCACCACCCTGTCCGTCATCCCGCACGGCGACGGCTACGAGGAGAAGGCGGCCTGTCTGGCCACCGTCGCCGACGCGCTGCACCGCGCGAACATCTGAGGAGAGAACAGCCATGGAACGAACGCTCTACGAACAGGATCACGAGGACTTCCGGGAGATCGTGCGGGAGTTCGTCGCCCGCGAGGTCGTCCCGCACCAGGAGAGCTGGGACGCCGAGCACCTCATCGACCGGGGAGTGTGGACCGCCGCCGGGAAGCAGGGCCTGCTGGGTCTCGCCGCTCCCGAGGAGTACGGCGGCGCGGGACAGGACGACTTCCGCTACCGGACCGTGATGATGGAGGAGTTCGCGAAGGTCGGCGCGGCCTCCCTGGGCTCGGGGTTCAGCGTCCAGGACGACATCGTGCTGCCGTACCTTCTGGACCTCGGCACCGAGGAACAGAAGCGGCGCTGGGTGCCGGGCATCTGCGCGGGGGAGACCATCACGGCCATCGCCATGACCGAGCCCGGCGCGGGCAGCGACCTCCAGGGCATCCGCACCACGGCCGTCCGGGACGGTGACGTGTGGGTGCTGGACGGGGCCAAGACGTTCATCACCAGCGGCATCCACTCGGATGTGGTCATCGTGCTGGCGCGCACGGACCCCGCCGCCGGAGCGCGCGGCATGAGCCTGTTCGTCGTCGAGCGCGGGATGCCCGGCTTCACCCGGGGCCGCAAGCTCGACAAGATCGGCCTGCTCGCCCAGGACACCGCCGAGTTGTTCTTCGACTCGGTGCGGGTCCCGGCGGCCAACCTCCTGGGTGTCGAGGGGCGCGGCTTCATGCACCTGATGGGGCGGCTACCGCGCGAGCGGATGGCCATCGCGGTGTCGGCCCAGAGCGTCACCGAGACCGTGCTGGCCCAGACCCTGGACTACTGCGCCGAGCGGACCGCCTTCGGGCGCCCGGTCGCCGACTTCCAGCACAGCCGCTTCCTGCTGGCCGAACTGACCACCGAGGCCGACATCACCCGGGTCTATCTCGACCGGGCCATCGAGGCCCTGAACGACGGCACGCTCACCGCCGTGGACGCGGCCAAAGCGAAGTGGTGGGCCACCGAACTCCAGACGAAGACGGTGGACCGCTGCCTCCAACTCCACGGCGGCTACGGCTACATGAGGGAGTACCCGATCGCCCGCGCCTTCCTCGACTCCCGCATCCAGACCGTCTACGGCGGGACCACCGAGATCATGAAGGAGATCATCGGCCGCGACCTGGCCGCTGCCAGGAAGGGGACCGCCCGGTGACACGGAACCGCGTTTCCCGGCGCCGCGTCGGACCGGCCGGAGCAGGACCGGTGACGCCATGACGCACTCGTCCTCGCCCGCGGAGACCGCCGGCACGACCGACCCACCCGGTCTCGACCTCGGTGCCGTCAGCCGATGGTTCGACGCGAACGTCCCCGGCTGCCAGGGGCCGCTGTCCGCGAGGGTGCTGCACGGCGGACGTTCCAACCTCACCTACCTCGTCTCCGACGGCCACTCACGGTGGGTCGTACGCCGTCCGCCGCTGGGCGGTCTCACCCCCTCGGCACACGACGTCGGCCGTGAGTTCCGGGTGATGTCCGCCCTCCGGGGCAGAGGGGTGGCCGTTCCCTCCGCGGCCGCCCACTGCACCGATCCGTCCGTGATCGGCGTCCCGTTCACCGTCGTGGCCTACGTCGAAGGGCGGGTCCTGCGTTCCCGTGCGGACGCCGCCGGCCTCACGCCGTACGACCTCAAGCGGTGCGCCGACGGTCTCGTGGAACAGCTGGCCCGACTGCACGCCGTCCCGTACGCCGAGGCAGGGCTCAGCGGTTGGGGGCGGCCCGACGGCTACCTGCGGCGCCAGCTCGACCGCTGGCGCACCCAGTGGGACCTCGTCGCCACCCGTCCGCTGCCCGGACTCCCGCGCCTGCACAAGGCGTTGGAGGAAACCTTGCCGACGGAGAGCGCCGCCTCGATCGTGCACGGCGACTTCCGGGTCGACAACACCATCCTCGATCCCACCGACCTGAGCCGGGTGCGCGCCGTGGTGGACTGGGAGTTGTCCACACTCGGCAATCCGCTCGCCGATCTCGGCACGTTCCTCGCCTACCGCGACCCCGCGGTCGACGCCCTGCTCGACACCCCGGCAGCCACGGCCCCGGGGTTCCCGGGGCAACTCGAACTCGCCGAGCAGTACGCCCTGCTGACCGGCCGGGACATCACGCTGTTGCCGTTCTACCTGGCGCTCGCGTACTTCAAGATCGCCGTGATCGCGGAGGGCGTCCACGCCCGCCATCTGAAGGGCGTCACGGTCGGCGACGGCTTCGCCGGCGCGGGCGACTCCGTGCCCGAACTCGTCACGGCCGGACTGGCGGCCCTCGGCCGCAGGGGTGCGGTCCTGTGACCGGCACCCGGCGGGCGGCACTGGTCACCGGTGCCTCCCGCGGCATCGGCCGCGCCATCGCACGGCGGCTCGCGCAGGAGGGATACGACCTCACCCTCACCGCCCGCGACGGCGACGCCCTGCGGGCCGCCGCCGAGGAGTTCGCCCGCCTGGGTGCGCGCACCGAGGTGGCCGCCGGCGACATGTCCGACGAGGACGGCGTACGGAGCGTGGCAGACCTCCACCGCGCGGCGTACGGGAGGCTGGACGCGCTGGTGGTCAGTGCCGGCGTCGGCTCGGCGGCACCGCTGGGCGGCTACCCGATGTATCGCTTCGACAAGCAGTTCACCGTCAACGTCCGTGCGCCGTTCGTCCTCATCGACAGCTGCCTGGACCTGCTGCGGGAGACCGTCGCCTTCTCCCCGGAAAGCGGCACGAAGATCGTGGCGATCTCGTCCATCACCGCGTCCGCGCCGGAGCCGGGACTGGCGGCGTACGGAGCGAGCAAGGCAGCACTGGTCGCGCTGTGCGAGGCGGTGAACACCGAGGTCTCCGCGGACGGGGTGGCCGCGACCGCGATCTGCCCGGGCTATGTCGACACCGACATGAGTGCCTGGATGCACGACCGCCTCGCCCCGAGCGAGATGGTGACCAGCGAGGACATCGCGGAACTCGTCCTCGCTCTCACCCGCACCTCCCGGCGCGCCGTGGTACCGCACCTGCCGGTCGTACGCGCTGGAAGCGAACTCTGGCGGGCCTGACGGTACTTGGAGCCGCGGCGCCCTTCTGGCAGTTGTCCGAAAGGTGCCGGCCGTGTGCCATGGCAATGCGGCGAGCAGCATTTTGTCGTGAGTCCCGATGTGTCCTGGCGAACACCTGTCACCTGCACTCCGAGGATTGCTGGAGGCGGACCCAAGGCTGCCCTGAGTGAACGGAAGAGTAGCCGCAGCCTGCGGGGAATCGGCGCCAGTGGCCGAACGGCAAAATGCGCCTGCCCAACTCGTGGGCAGGCGCATCGGACTCGCGTGATCAGGCCTGCAGGTAGACCGACTTCCACTGCAGGTACGCGTTCAGCCCCTCGGGGCCGTATTCGCGCCCCAGGCCGCTGGCGCCCCGGCCACCGAACGGGGCGGCGAAGTCGAAGTTGTAGCCGTTGAGGCCGATTGTGCCGGTGCGCACCCGGCGCGCGATGGCCATGCCCCGCTCCTCGTCGGAGGCCCAGACGCTGCCGCCGAGACCGAACTCGGAGTCGTTGGCGAGGGCAACCGCCTCGTCATCGGTGCTGTACGGGGTGACGGTGAGAACCGGGCCGAAGATCTCCTCGCGGGCGATGGTCATCTCCGGCCGGACGTCCGCGAAGATGGTCGGCTCCACGTACCAGCCTCGCTCGGTGTGGGCGGGACGGCCGCCGCCGGCCGTGAGCCGGGCACCTTCGGACCGGGCGGAGGCGATGTAGCCCTCGACGCGCTCACGCTGGCGGGCGGTGACGAGCGGGCCGACCGCGGTGGCGGGGTCCAGCGGGTCTCCGACCGGAAGGCCGGAGGCGAGCGCGGAGACCGCGTCGAGGACCTCGTCGTACCGGCCGGCGGGAGCGAGGATGCGGGTGCTCAGGTAGCAGGTCTGTCCGTTGTTGGCGAGCGAGGTCTCCGGGAGGCCCGCGATGGTGGCGTCCAGGTCGGCGTCGTCCAGGATGATGGCCGCGGACTTGCCGCCGAGTTCGAGGGTGACGGGGCGCAGCAGGCGTCCGCACACCTCGCCGATGGCGCGGCCGGCCGGCGTGGACCCGGTGAAGGCGACCTTGTCGACACCGGGGTGCGCGACGAGGGCCTCGCCGGCTTCGAGGCCGCCGGGCACGATGTTGAGAACGCCGGGCGGCAGACCCGCCTCGGTGGCCGCTTCGGCGAGGACGTAGGCGTCCAGGGATGTCTCCAGCGCGGGCTTGAGGACGATCGTGCATCCGGCGGCGAGCGCGGGTCCGATCTTCGTCATCGCGAGCATTTGCGGGTAGTTCCACGGCACGATCGCCGCGACGACACCGACCGGCTCTCGCCGTACGACCGTGGTGGCACCGGTGAAGGCGGGGCGACGTTCCTCCCACTCCAGCGTCCGGGCGAGGCCTGCGTAGTACCGCAGCAGCGCGGCCGGGCCGTAGGCGTTGACCAGTGGGGACATGGCGATGGGCATGCCGTTCTGGCGGCTGACCAGTCGGCCCAGTTCGTCGGCGCGGGCCTCGATGGCGTCGGCGAACCGCTCCATGGCGTCGGCGCGCTCAGCAGGGGTCGAGGCGGCCCAGGGCGCGCCGGGCGTGTCGAGAGCGCGGCGGGCGGCGGCCACCGCGGTGTGGACATCCTTCGCACCCGCGACGGGGATGTGGCCGATCCCTTCCTCCGTGGAGGGCGAGACGACGGTGTACGTCTCCGTGCTGAGCGGTTGCTGCTGCTCGCCGTCGATGTAGAGGGAGGAGATGTCTCGGTAGGTGTCCATATGGGAGTCCCTGTGATCGGCTCGGGGAAAGAAGGAGAAGGGAGCGGGTCTCAACGGGGGTGAGGCGGCCTCGGCCGGCCGAGGCCGCTGGTGGGGAACTGGTCGCCGAAACCGTGCCGGGGCGCGGATCCAGCATTTCCCGGTCTGTCGCCGTCTGTCTGCGGCCCGCTGCCGCACGGAGCGGACGTGCGGCAGCGGAGGCGTGTTCACGGTGTTCGGGGACGATCAGGGCCGTGCCGCTGTGTGGATCAGGCACGGCCAGGGCTTCCCGAACTGACCTGCGTTTGCCTCTTCAACGATTTGATCTAACGATCGTTAATGCAAGCTAGGTCAGGGGTGGGGAAGCCGTCAAGCAGTCGGACGGAATCGGGGGAGCGGCTTTCACCTGCTGCTGCGGCGACTCGCCAGAGCTGTGGGGAAAGGCGGCCCCGAGTTGGTGGCCTGAGTGGACTCGGGGCCGCGGCGCCCGGTGGACACCCGTGCTGATCCGACCCGGAGCCGCCATGGTCACGCAATTTTCGATAGTCAGTTCGATTGTGGGCCTTGCTGTCTCTGGCCGCAGGCGCCGCGCAGTCGCCATGGCGCCGGGGCGTGCGTGCGCCGCGGACCGATCACTTCGCCCGAACGCGCGGAACGGGCCGTACTCGGGCTCCCACGGTGCGCAGGGCGATCGCCACATAGCGGTCGGCGATGTCCTCGGGTGTCAGTGACCCGTCCATGCGGTACCAACCGCTGACGGCCTGGCACATGCCGAGCAGGGCCCGTGTGGTGTCGGGGGCCCGGTCGACCTCGAACAGCCCCTGTGTGACGCCCTCTTCGACGGTCTCCAGGAGGAGCTGTTCCAACTCCTTGCGCAGCGCCGCGTACTTCTTCCGGTTCTCGGGCTCCAGATAACGCAGTTCGGCGTCGAGCGCTGCCGTCGCCGCCCGATGTGTCATGTGGAGGACGATGCACTCGACGACCTGGGCGAACCGGTCCAGCACCCGCCCCTCCGCCTCCGTGTCGGCGAGCCGTGCCCGCCGCAGTACCTCGCCCATGGCGCTTTCGAGCAGTGCCACCAACAGGCCCTGTTTGTTGCCGTAGCGGTAGTAGATCATCGGCAGGCTGACCTCGGCCTGACGGGCGACGTCACGTACCGACGTGCCGTGGTAGCCGTGCTCGCGGAAGTTGTCCAGAGCAGCCACCAGGATCGGAGGGAGGGCGAGGGGCGCGAACTCGCGCCAGTCGTCGATCCGCACCTCGGGATCCGAGGTCGCCTGTTCCTTGGGCGCCGCTGGTACTTTTCCCGCCATCTACCTTCTCCTTGCCCCTGCAGCCGACAACTGGCCATAGCAGTCTAACGAACGCTAAGTCGGTCAGAGGAGGTGAATGGCGGCCGACGGAAGATTCGCAGGCAAGTACACCCTGCCAGGCCGTGCCCAGGTCAGAGCGGAAGCTCTCCGATCTGCTGGCGAGCGCCCTCGAACAACAGGTTGATTCGCTTCTGACGGTACCTCGCGCCGACCCTTTCGAGGTAACGGCGTCCGCCCGCGGTCCGATCGAGGACGGCGGAGGCGGCGAGGTTCTTCGTGACGACAGCAGGCACCATCCACGGCAGCCCCACCGGTATCCGGAGCTCCCGCATGCTCTCCTTCCCCAGGAAAAACCGCAGTATGCCGAGCAGGCGGGCACGCGCGTACCAGGAACGAAGGGGGTGCAGTCGACCACGGTCAACACGGCTTTCCCCTTCGAGGATCGCCAGGGTCAAGTCGCCACCGGCGTCCGTCTGGCCGCTCTGGGTGATGAGCACGTGATAGTTGAAGGCGTTCTGTTCGCGTTCCGTGTCGAAGAGCCAGTCCTCGTTGATCCCGAGGAGCCAGCCGACGTACTTCCACAGGTGCATGAACGCGGCGGCGTCCTCGGCGCTCACCCGCCAGCCCAGGAACCGCGTCCCCATGAGGAGGATGCTGTTGAACAGGCCGAGAGTGCTCGCCTGGTCCGTCTGGTTGATGGGGAGTCCCCAGCGCTTCGTGTCCCAGCGCCCGTTGTGCTCGTACCGGTCGTTCATGAGTGCGTGTATCAGCCGCACGTGGACGGTGAGCTTGAAGCCCTGCCCGTCGCGTCGCATCCCGCCTGCTCCGGCGACCGCGTGCGTCCAGGTCTCGGTCTCCCCGAGTCGCCGCATGGCCTTCGAGCTCGTCAGTGCGCCCGTGAGCGCCAGCAGGTCGGCGGGCCCCCCGTACCGGTAGGAGCCGATGAGGGAGAGATTCAGCAGGACGTCGGTCGACACGCGCCCCATGCGCCACAGCACGCCGGCGCCCCGCTCGACCAGCTCGAAGTCGACCCAGTCCGGCACCTCGTCGACCACGGCGAAGAACCGCACGAGTGCGTCCGGCGCGTCAGGGACGGCGTCGATCCCCTCGTCCAGTGCCTTCTTGAACTGCGCCATGGTGACGCGACCGGCCGGGTCGGTGCCGTCGGTGCGCATCGCCTGGACCAGTTCGGCGCCCAGTTCGTCACGCTCGTACAAACGGCGGCCTATCAGGTCGAGCAGCTTTTCGTCGATCTGCTCGACGCCGGCTACGCGGTGCAGGATCTTGCCATGACGGGTACTCCGCTCCGGAGCTTCGCGGAAGCGCTGAGGATATGGCGATGCTGCTCGAGTGTCTTGTGCGGGGAGTGAGGGAGATGTCATGCTCGAAATGCTGACACGAATATTTACTCGCGTTCAATTCGCGTTTTAGGGATGAGAGCCGTGACCTCCAAGACGCATCGCGCTACCAGGCGCGCACCCAAACAGGACCGATCTCGGGCCATGGTCGAGCGGATTATCGCGGCTGGTCGCGAGGTCCTGGTGGAGCGCGGGTACGAGGGAGCCAGCACCAGCCGTATCGCTGCCAAGGCGGACATCAGTCCCGGTTCCCTCTACCAGTACTTCCCTGACAAGGAGGCCATCCTTGCCCAGGTGCTCGACCGGTACACCGAGCGGCTGAACCGTCGCATAGCTGACGCGTTCGTGGCCAACCTCGACACCGCCGACAGTGTGCGCGCCACTGTCGAGGCCATCCTGGACGTTCTGGAGACCGACGTCGGCCTGCTCCGCGTGGTCTACGAGCAACTACCTCGTAAAGCCAACACCCAACGGGCCGAATGCATGCGACGCATCGACGACCTCGTGAGCACCTCGCTGTTGTTCAGGCACCCCCGCTCGGTGAGGCAGGTGGATGCGGCCGCCTGGATCATGGTGCGCGCCGTGGAGTCCGTGGCGGTCGGGTACATCCTGGAAGCGCCGCCCGTCAGCCGCGATGCGATCATCTCCGAACTCACCCACCTCGTCGCGGGTTACCAAGCCGGTCTGGTGGCCTCGAGCAGCCGGACCGTACTGGTCGCCGGAGCGCCGCGTCTCAAAGGGGTGCCCGAGATCTACGGTGTCCCGTTCCTTTCCTAGCGGGCTTGGGCTTGCCGTGTGCCGTGTGGCCCTCTCTCCGCCGTCGCGAGACGCCGAGTTCGAGTGGGTGGCTTCGACCGGGCGTGGCGCGTCGTCGATGGTCGGTCCCGCCGTCACCCGGCGTCGGGCAGCGTGTGCAGGCCTGCGTCCGGAGTTTCAGATCGTTGACGAGGTTGTTGCGGACGAGGACCTGCTCAAGGCCCGGGGGTAGCCGGCAGTGACCTTCCGGCCCGGAACGGTCGTACACCTCGCGCTTGTCGACGGGCTTGCCGGTGTGCTCGTCGGTGAATCTGCCGCCGGTGTTGAGTGTGACGGACATCGCGTCGTCGACGACGATCCGGCCCTTCTTGGCGATCAGGAAGGGTTGAGGGGGGCGTTGCCCCAGTTGTGGTTGTGGTCGTCGATGCCGCGGAGCGTCACGTCGACACCGTCGAGGGTGAGCGTCGCCTCCACCGTGCTCACCGGGACCGGCGCGACCCAGCCCAGCAGCTTCTCGCCGGCGCCCCGGCTGTACTTCGTGTAGGTCGACCGAGAAGGGGTTCGCGGCGATCCGTACGTCGCAGCGGTCCCCGGACGCCGAGAACTGGTCCGGGGAGAACGTCAGCCGGCGCTCGTTAGTGGTGCCGTCGGGTCGCTCCAGATCGATCCCGATCACGGGAGTCAGTGGCAGTGTGGGGGCGAGCATCGGCTTCGTGTAGAAGGTGATCACCAGCGCCGAGCCGTCCTCCAGGTGGGTGTCGAAGTACCACCACTCGTAGGTGGTGTCGCCCGGATCGGTGCGCAGGTCGTCTTCCGGCGGTTTGACGGCGTGCTTCTCAAGGCCGAGGGGACGGGGTGTCGGCCAGGTAGGCCCGCACTGGTCTTCCTCCAGCATCGACTGTACGGTCGTTAAGTGGCGGCATGTTCGAACGCTTTACGGTCGGAAAGTGATATGCTTAACGTTCGTATAGTTGAATTGCGGGAACAAGTGGTGGTTCGGTGAACGTTGCGGAGCGGTCGAGAGAGAGGATCGCCCAAGTTGCCCTCGATCTGTTCGTCGCGAACAGCTACGAGGGAACCTCCCTACAGATGATCGCGTCCCTGTTACGTATCACGAAGCCCGCGATCACCTATCACTTCGGCTCCAAAGAGGATTTGCTGGCGGCCGTGGCGGAACCTGCCTTCGTGGATGCGGAGAAGTATTTCCACTCGCTGGAGCGGCAGCCGGCGAGTGCGGCCCGCAGACGCGAAGCACTGTCCGGCTATGTCGATCTGCTGGTGAAGCACCGGAGCCTGATGGTCTTTCTTCTCCAGGACGCCGGAGTGGTGCGAAACCGGGCCTTGAAGGAGAGGGTGACCCGCCTCGCCGAACGGCTGATGCAGGCGTTCGTCCGGGATCCTGCCGACACCGGCGAGCGCGTGTACATCGCCGCCGCACTCGGCGGTCTGCGGAGCGCCACCGCCGCCTTCCCCGAGCTCTCGGACTCCGAGCTGCATACGCACCTGCTGGAGGCCGGCCGACGCATGCTGTCCCGCCCCGCCCGGCGGTCCCCGGCGCCGGCGGACCCGCCGGCGTGAGCCCGGTGCGGTGACCCGCGCTATGCCGACGGGCTCGCCCGAGCAGGTTGAGGAAGGGTTTGTTCGGCCCAGATCGTCTTGCCGCGGGCGGTGTGGCGGGTGCCCCACCGGTCGGCCAGCTGGGCCACCAGGAGCAGTCCGCGACCGCCCTCGTCGAACACCCGGGCACGGCGCAGGTGCGGTGATGTGTTGCTGCCGTCCGTGACCTCGCAGATCAGGGCACGGTCGCGGATGAGACGGAGCTGAATGGGCTCCTCGCCGTAGCGGATCGCGTTGGTGACCAGCTCGCTCACCACGAGCTCCGTGACGAAAGACGCCTCCTCCAATCCCCACTCGGTCAGCCGCTCCACGGCCTGCCTGCGGACGGTGGCCACGGCGGCCGGGTCGGCGGGCACATCCCACGTGGCGACCTGGGAGGCGTCCAGGGCGCGGGTCCGGGCCAGGAGCAGAGCGACGTCGTCGACCGGCCGACTGGGCAGAAGAGCGGCCAGCACCTTGTCGCACAGGTCTTCCAGAGGCTGGTCCTGCGTGCTCAGAGCGGTGCGCAGCCGTGCGCTCCCCGCCTCGACGTCACGATCGGCGGCATCGATCAGACCGTCGGTGTAGAGGGCGAGAATGGTGCCCTCCTGCAGGTCCAGGACAGCCGTCTCGAAAGGCAGCCCGCCGATGCCCAGGAGCGGACCCGCGGGGACCTCGGGAAATTCGGCGGTACCGTCCGGGTGGACCAGCACCGGTGGCGGATGCCCCGCCCGCGCCAGAGTGCAGCGGCGCGAGACGGGGTCGTAGACCGCGTACAGGCACGTGGCGCCCACCTCGCTCGCCGACTCCCCACCAGCGCCCGCGGCCTCCCCCTCCGCCGCCTGGTCCAGGCGCAGCACGAGATCGTCGAGGTGAGTGAGGAGCTCGTCGGGCGGCAGGTCCACGTCGGCCAGGGTGCGGACCGCCGTCCGCAGGCGGCCCATCGTGGCGGAGGCCTGGATCCCGTGGCCGACGACGTCGCCGACCACCAGTGCGACCCGCGCTCCGGACAGCGGGATGACATCGAACCAGTCGCCGCCTATGCCGGCCTCCGATCCGGCCGGCAGATATCTGCCGGCCATCTCGACCGCCGCCTGTCTGGGCGGACGCTGTGGGAGCAGATTGCGTTGCAGCGCGATCGAGGTGTTTCTCTCACGGGCGTAGCGGCGCGCGTTGTCCACGCAGACCGCGGCCCGAGCCGTGATCTCCTGCGCCAGCAGCAGATCGTCGTCGTCGAAGGGTTCGGGCGTGCGATGGCGGGTGAAGAAGACGAAGCCCAACGGGGTCCCGCGTGCCCTCATCGGAACCAGCAGGAACGAATGGATTCCGTACTCCGCCATCTTCGCCACCAGGTCGGGACGCTCGCGGAGCCATTCGGGAGCCGTCTCCGGGCTCGCGTCGTAGCGAGCGGCGATGCCCGCGGCCAGCGCGTCCGCCAGCGGTGAACCTTCGGGGAAGTGGCTCAGTTCGCCCGGCTGGAACCTGGCCTCCGGACAGCCTTCCAGAATCGAACGATTGGCCGCGCGGCGCATCGCGGTGGCATCCGCCGGCCAGCCGGGTTTGGCCTCCTCGCCGCTGTAGACGGGATCGAGCAGGTCCACTGCGGCGAAGTCGGCGAACCGCTCGACGGCCAACTCCGCCAGTTCCTCAGCCGTACGCACGACCTCCAGGGTGGACCCGATCCGGACGCTCGCCTCGTTCATCACATCCATTCGACGTCGGGCCCGGGCCGCGTCGGTGATCTCCCGCGCGATGGTGGAGGCGCCGTACACCCGGCCGGCGGGGTCCTTGAGCGGCGTCGTGAGCAGGGACCATGTGTGCGGTCGCGCGTGCTCGGTCGCGCGCGCCACCACCTCCTGGCACACCGGTGCACCGGTGTGGACCGCCTCGCCCACCGCCTTCGTCAGGTCGTGGTGCAGCGGCCCTGCGCCGAGTTCGTCGGTACGGTGGCCGATCACGTCGCCCGGTCGCAGGTCCAGCAGCCGGAGCGCCTCGGCGTTGGCGCAAGTCACCCGTGCTTCCGTGTCATGAAGCAGCAGAGCGACAGGAAGCTGGGGGAACGACCGTTCCAGCAAGCCGTCTCCGCCGTCAGCCGTCGGGGCCGGAGGACTGCTCAGCAGCCAGATCCAGCTCGTCTCTCCTCGGATGTCCCACTGGGGAACGGCATGGACGCGAACGCTGACCCGGCTGCCGTCGGCCCGGCTCAGCGGCATCGTGGCCGTCCAGTCCATCCGCCTGGCCAGGCCGTCTTCGGCGGCGGGCGGGAGGGGCGCGGCCAGCAGGTCGGTGGCCGGACGTCCCAGGACCCCGTCGGCCTCATAGCCGAGCAGCTGCGCGGCCTCGGCGTTCCAGGCGCTCACCAGGCCGCGGGCATCCAGGGGCACCGCGGCAGTGCCTTGTACACCACCGTCGCCGTGATCGTCGTGCCAGCAGACCTCGTTGTCCATGACAGCTCACTTCGGCATGACACGGGCGAAGCCGTGCTCGGCACACGGTCGCCGATGTCCCCATCCCAGAATCGTGCTTCACACGTCTCGCGACAACCCGTTGCACAGCCCGACGGGGCTGCCCGGTCGAGGCAGCCCCGACGTCAGGCCGCCGAAGCGGGGATCACTCCCATCCGGCCGCTCTGGTAGTCCTCGATGGCCTGGTTGATCTCCTCGTGGGTGTTCATCACGAACGGTCCGTAGGCCGCCAGCGGCTCCCCCAGCGGTCGGCCCCCCAGGAGCAGCACCTCCATCTCGCCGGTGCGGTTGACCTGGCGGTCACCGGCCGTCACCGTCAGTGTCTCGCCCGCTCCGAAGTAGGCGATCTGCCCCTCGACCGCCGGTCGCCGCTCGGCTCCGAACGAACCCCGCCCGGACAGGACGTACGCCATGGCGGAGAAGTCCGGCCGCCACGGCACGCGAAGCCGGGCTCCCGGTGCGATCGAGGCATGGGCGAGGGCGATCGGGGTGTGCGTGACGCCGGGGCCGCGGTGACCGGCGACCTCGCCGGCGATGACGCGTACCAGTGCGCCACCGTCCCCGGAGGTCAGCAGCGACAGCCGGGAGCCCCCGATGTCCTGGTAGCGCGGGGCGGTCATCTTGAGCGTGCTCGGCAGGTTCACCCACAACTGCACGCCCTGGACGACACCGCCCTCCATGACCAGCCGTTCCGAGGGGCTCTCGTGGTGCTGGACACCGGCGCCCGCCGTCATCCACTGGGTGTCGCCGCCTCGGATGACTCCTCCGCCGCCGTGTGTGTCCTCGTGCTCGATCTCGCCGTCGATCAGGTAGGTAACGGTCTCGAAGCCGCGGTGTGGGTGCCAGGGGCGCCCTTTCGCCGTCCGCGGCTCCACGACGGTGTCGGCGCGGTGGTCGAGCAGGAGGAAGGGGTCGGCCATCCGCATGCCCGCGCCGGGGATGGGGAACACCCGGCGGACGCCGAAGCCCTCTGTGGGCGCCTCGTCCACACCGGTCTTGAGGTGGGCGACCGGGCGGTCCGCGGCGATGCCGTCCAGGTCCGGGATGCGGGGCAGGACCAGTAGGTCCGGAGCGGTTACCGCGGGCATGAGAACCTCCCGTGAGCACGCGAGTGGAAGCTGGTCGGCGCCGTCATGACGTGGCCGCCACGACGCCGTAGCGGGGGGTCCACCGAGTCAAGGCGATGGCCTCGCGCAGTTCCTGCTCGGTCGCCTTCGGTGCCACGCCGTCCTCGACCGCAGCGAGTGCGGCGGCCAGCGCGATGTCCCGGGCCGCCTCCCGCATGCCGGCGAGCGGCGGCAGCAGCCGGGCCGGTCCTTCACCGGCGTCCTGTGCCCCTGCGGCACACCGGGCGACGGCGCGGGCGGCCGCGACCAGCATCCGGTCGGTGACCCGGGTCGCGCGGCTCGCCGTCACCGCGAGCCCGATGGCGGGGAAGACGTACACGTTGTTCGCCTGGGCCACCGGCACCTCCTGCCCGTTCACCAGCAGCGGCGGGAACGGCGAGCCGGTGGCGATCAGCGCCCTGCCGTCTGTCCAGCGGGCGAGGTCGGCCGGATCGGCCTCGGCGTGCGAGGTCGGGTTGGAGAGCGGGAAGATGATCGGCCGCTCGCAGGCCGACGCCATCTGCCGGACGATCTCCTCGGTGAACGCGCCGTGCGCCGTCGACAGCCCGATCAGGGCGGTGGGCGCGATGCGGCGTACGGTCTCGGCGAGGCTCGTGCCGTTCCAGCCCACGGCCTCGGTGTCCTCGCGCGCGTACACGCGTTGTTCGTCCGTCAGGCCGGTGCGAGAGCGGGTCAGCAGGCCGTCGATGTCCACGACCCAGAAGCGCCCGGCGGCCTCGGCCGCCGACAGGCCCTCGTCGATCATGGCCGTCCGGATCATGTCGGCGACGCCGATGGCGGCGGAACCGGCGCCGAGCACCACCAGACGCTGCTCGGGCAGCGGCGTACCGGCCACGGACGCGGCGGTGGACAGGGCGCCGAGCGCCACCGCGGCTGTGCCCTGGATGTCGTCGTTGAAGGTGAGCAGTCGGTCGCGGTAGCGGGTGAGGATGGGGCGCGCGTGCGGGGTGGCGAAGTCCTCCCACTGAAGCAGCGTGCCGGGCAGCTCCGCCTCGACGGCCGAGACGAACGCCTCGATCATCTCGTCGTAGTCGTCTCCGGTGAGGCGGTGTTCGCGCCTGCCGAGGTAACGCGGGTCGGCGAGCAGTTCCTCGTTGTCCGTGCCGACGTCGAGGAGGACCGGCAGAGTACGGGCGGGGTCGATGCCGCCGATGGCGGTGTAGAGGCTGAGCTTGCCGATCGGTATGCCCATGCCGCCGACACCCTGATCGCCCAGGCCGAGGATGCGCTGCCCGTCGGTGACGACGATGACGTTCACGTCCTCGTCGCCGTGCGGACGATTGCGCAGGATCTCGCGGAATCTGTGCCGGTCCTCCCAGGAGAGGTACAACCCGCGGGGCCGACGGTAGATCGAGCTGAAGCGGCGGCAGGCCTCACCGACGGTCGGGGTGTAGATGACCGGCAGCAGCTCTTCCAGGTGGTCGGTCACCAGGCGGTAGAAGAGGACTTCGTTGGTGTCCTGGAGCTGCCGCAGGTAGATGTGCCGGTTCAGCGCCTTGTCGTAGTCGTGGAACGCCTCGTAGGCGCGGCTGACCTGTTCGTCGAGGGTTTCCACGGCGGGTGGCAGCAGGCCGTCGAGGCCGAGGTCGGCCCGTTCGCGTGGGCTGAAGGCCGTCCCCTTGTTGCGGAGTGGGTCGGCGAGGATCGTGGCGCCCTGGGCGTGGGGGTCGGTCATTGCTCGTTCCATGAGGGTCGAGGACGATGGGGAGGGTACGGATCAAGGCCGCGGAATATTGCGCAGGTTGGCCCTGGCCAGGTCCAGCATCTTTCCCACGCCTCCATTGAGTACCGTCCGTCCGGCGGAGAAGGCGAAGCCCTTCACGTGCTCGCCGCTGATGTGCGGGGGGATCGACAGCGCGTTGGGGTCGGTCACCAGGTCCACCAGGCACGGCCCGTCGTGAGCCAGCGCCTCCTTGAGAGCGGCGCGGATCTGCCCGGGTTCCTCGACGCGGATGGCGTGGATCCCGATGGCCTGGGCGATGGCGGCGTAGTCGACAGGCTCGTGGTCGGTCTCGTGGTCGGGCAGGCCGTCGGCCATCATCTCCAGCTTGACCATGCCGAGCGAGGAGTTGTTGAAGACGATGGTCTTCACCGGCAGGTCGTGGAGTTTGACCGTGAGCAGTTCGCCCATGAGCATGCCGAGTCCGCCGTCCCCGGACATCGAGATCACCTGTCGGTCGGGGTAGGCGAACTGCGCGCCGATCGCGTGCGGCAGTGCGTTGGCCATCGTGCCGTGCAGGAACGAACCGATCACCCGGCGGCGCCCGCTGGGCGTGATGTACCGGGCCGCCCACACGTTGCACATGCCGGTGTCCACCGTGAACACGGCGTCGTCGTCGGCGAGTTCGTCCAGGATCGCGGCCGGGTACTCCGGATGGATCGGCACGTGGCGATCGACGTTGCTGGTGTAGGCGGAGACGACGTTCTCCAGGGACTTCGTGTGGCGCCGCAGCATCCGGTCCAGGAACGAGCGGTCCTGCTTGCGGTCGACCAGCGGCAGCACCGTGCGCAGCGTCTGCCCGACGTCGCCGTGCACACCCAGTTCCAACGGCGTGCGCCGCCCGATCCGCCCCGCGTCGTGGTCGATCTGCACGGTGCGGGCCTGCGGCAGGAAGTCGTCGTACGGGAAGTCGGTGCCGAGAAGCAGCACAAGGTCTGCCTCGTGCATCGCGTCGTAACAGGCGCCGTAGCCCAGCAGCCCGCTCATGCCGACGTCGTACGGGTTGTCGTACTGGATCCACTCCTTGCCGCGCAGGCTGTGGCCGACCGGCGCGTTCAGCCGGGCCGCGAGTTCCATGACCTCGTCGTGCGAGCCCTGGACGCCGGCGCCGCAGAAGAGCATGACCTTCTCGGCGGCGTTGAGCTTCGCGGCGAGATCCCAGACCTGCTCGGTGGGTGCTGTGACCCGGCCGCGGGTGGTGACGAAGTTGCTTGATCCGGTGGGGTTGTCGGCGGGGGCGTGGGCCAGGTCGCCGGGCATGACCAGCACGGAGACACCGTTGTCGGCGATGGCGCGCTGTACGGCGATCCGCAGCACCCGGGGCATCTGGGAGGGCTGGCTGACCATCTCGCAGTATGTACTGCACTCGGTGAACAGCCGCTCGGGGTGGGTCTCCTGGAAGAAGCCGGTGCCGATCTGCTTCGAGGGGATGTGCGAGGCGAGTGCGAGCACGGGAGCGCCGGAGCGGTTGGCGTCGTACAGGCCCTGGATCAGGTGGGTGTTGCCCGGTCCGCAGCTGCCGGCACAGACGGCGAGGCGTCCGGTGAGCTGGGCCTCGGCTGCCGCGGCGAACGCCGCCGCCTCCTCGTTGCGTACGTGGACCCACTCGATGCCGTCGGTACGGCGGATGACGTCCACGATGGGGTTGAGGCTGTCGCCGACGACGCCGTAGATCCGCTCCACCCCGGCTTGTAGCAGCACGTCCACGAACTGCTGCGCCACGGTCGGGTTGCGCATTGCGTTTCTCCTCGGGAGTTCTTGCATGACGAAGGGGGTGGGGACGGGGATGCGTACGTCGTGCGGATGCGGTGGGGAGCGGGAAGGAGGGCCGGGCACGTCGGTGCCCGGCCCAGGGGTCAGCTCTTCTTGAAGAGTGCGCCGGCGTCGTCGGCCACGGTTTCCAGGCCGAGGGTGCGCAGGAGTTTCCAGGAGGTGGCGGCTGCTGCAGTCACGATGGGCAGGCCGAGGCGCTTTTCGGCGGCGGGGATGGCGGGCAGGGAGGGCATCTGGACGCAGGCGGAGAGGACGACGGCGTCCACGCCGCGGGTGTCGAGGTCGGTGGCGATGTCGGGGAGGCGGGAGGGGTCGAGGCGGCCGACGGCGAGGTTGTCGTCGACTTCGAGGCTGATGGAGTCCTGGACCTCGATGCCCTCGGACTCGATGTAGCCGGCGACGAGTGCGGTGAGGGGTTTCATGTAGGGGGTGACGATGGAGACTTTGCGGGCGCCGAGGTGGTGCAGGCCTTCGACCAGTGCGCCGGCGCTGGAGAGGACGTCCACCGCGCAGCCGTTGTCGGCGGCGGTGCGGGTGAGGTCTTCTTCGATGCCGCGGTGTACGCCGTTGCCCTGGGACATGATGGCGACGAGGCAGGCGTAGGCCATGACCTCGACCTGGGCGTCGGCGAGTTCCACGGTGGCCCGGCCGGCGTCGGCGTTCATGGCGGCCAGTTCGCTCTTTTCCACGGTCTTCATCCGCATGCGGCTGGCGTGGAAGGTGAACTGATCACCCGTCAGCTCGCTCTGGCGGCGGAGGATCTCGGGGATCTCCGTCTCCATCGTGGTGTTGGAGCTTGGTACCAGCAGGCCGATCCGGTGACTGGACATGGCTTTCCTTCGGGATGGTTGAGGGCCGGTCAGGCCGTGAGGAGCAGGTTCTCCAGGAGGGGCCAGACGGACTCGGGATTCTGCAGGTGGGGGTAGTGGCCCGCACCGGCCAGGACGGTTGCCTCGGAGTGCGTTTTGAGCAGGTCGGACGGCGGGCACAGCGGATCGTGCTCGCCGGCGGCCAGCAGGACTTTCCGGGCCCGGGACGCGGCGAGCAGGCCGGGCAGATCGGGTGCTCCGACCCCTAGGGACGCGGGGTCGGTCACGGTCTCCCACTGATCCCCGTCGCCGATCACGAGGCGGTCGCACAGCGGCGACGCGGGGTCGACGGCGTCACCCATGGCGGCGACCGCGAGGACGAATCGCACGGCGTCGTCATGGGTGGGAAACACCGGTGCCGGTGCTGCCGCCGCGGCCGCCGTCATGGCCAGCTCGTCATCGGTCCACAGGGGCTTGGTGCCGATCGCGCAGACGGTGGACACGTCGATGCCGAACCATCCGCTGGCCAGGGTCAGTGCGACCGCGCCGCCGAGCGAGTGCCCGAGGACGTGCACCGGCGTGCCCGGCGTGACGTGTTCGGCCACGGCCTGCGCGACATGCGCGGCCATCCTGCCGTAGCTGTAGTGGGACAGCCGGGTGGAGCGGCCGTGGCCGGGCAGGTCCGGGACGACCCAGTTGCCCGGCCAGCGCTCCGCCAGGATGCTTTCGAGGCCGTACCAGACGTCGCCGTTCCCCAGCCCGCCGTGGAGCATCACCAGCACGGGTCCCTCCGGGCAGCCTGAGCGGCGGAGGTACAGGCCGCTCTGGGAGGCGGCCCTGCCCGGCAGAGCGTCGGATGTCATCGTGGAGTCTCCCTACGGGCGCTGAACGTGGTCGAGGTAGCTGAGACGGGTCGGCGGGGGCGAGAGACGGCTCCTTGTTGATGTGGCTGGCCGAGACGACCTCCCCCGCCAGCAGGTCCGCTGGGGGGGAGCAGCAGGTTGGGAATGTGGCACCTGCTCTGTGCGGTAACGGCGGGTCCTCGCATGGGCGACAGGGGGTAGCGATCTCGGGTGGGTATGCAGACTGGTCCTGGCGAGGACAGCGCTTGAAAACCTCGAATCACATATTCATAGAGGAAAGATGGAAAGTCAAGCGAGGGTCGGTCATAATGGCGTGAGAAACTTGAGCACCCGATCAGGAGAGGCCGTGTACATGCCGAACGAGTCCGCTGCCGCCGACACCCCGAGTCCGGCGGTGGACGACGGTGACGTCCTGAACCCGGACGTCCCGATGCAGCAGCAGATCTACCGGCAGTTGCGCGCCGAGATCGTCGACGGCCTGTGGGTCGGTCGGACGGACTTCCCCGGGGAGCGTGAACTCGCCGAGCGATTCAACGTGAGCGTGGTGACCGCCCGTACTCCTCTGGAGCGCCTCGGCGAAGAGGGGCTCGTGGAGCGCGGCCGCGGTAAGCGCCCCCGTGCCGTCTACGTTCCGACGGGCCACGAGGCCAGCGGCGGTCTCCCTGTCTTCTATCCCGAGGAGGAAGGGTCCGAGTACGGGTACGAGCTCCTTGAGGTCGGTGTGTGCGTCGTTCCCGCGGAGGCCTGCCACCTGTTCGGACTGCCGGCGGGAAGTCGGCTCTGGCAGTGCGTCCGACTCCGGGTCTTCGAGGGTGTCCCCCACCTGGTGTCGCACAATGTCCAGCTGCCCGAAGTAGGTCAGCGCCACAGCCTGGAGGACCTGAGGGCCAAGCCGATGATGTCGATCCTGAGCGCGGAGGGAATCGATGTCACCACCATCCGCAGACGGCTCTACGCCGGCACCCCACCGCCCATCGTCTCCCGGCACCTCGGTCTCTATCTCGACTCGCCGGTGTCCGTGTGTGTCATGACGCTGCACGACGAGAACGGCGAACCCATCGAGTGGATAAGGTCGTACGTTGACCCGAAACTGCCCGTCGGTGAGGAAGTCCGGGACGTTCACAAGGGGTACTGGACCATCCCCATGCGCGGGGCGAACTGACCGAGAGCGCCGCTCACGAGAGGTGCGAGTCCGGTAGTAGCTCGGGGTATCAGCCGGGATCAGGTCGGTGAGTGGTCCGACGACGCTGTACGACGAGAAGCCGCGACGCGGGCCCGCCAAGACCAGCCGCAGCCAGGGCTCAGTGATGTTCCCGCAGGCTAGGTGCGAGAGTATTTCTGCTCGTTGGTAGCCTCGGTCGCCATGATGTGCGCTTGGATCCTGCCGATGCTGCTTGTGCTCTGCGGCGTGGCCGTCGCGACCGGGCTGATCGTCGGGGGGAACTCGGACGCAGCCGTGGTGGTCCTGGTGGTGTTCCCGCTTTTCGCATGCGTCAACTCGCCCCTGATCTTCCCGAGGTCGATCGGTGCCCAGGAGGCACAACGTCGCAGCGCACTCGACGGCCGGCCGGTCGTCTTCTGGCGACCGGGCTGCGCGTACTGCATGCGGCTGCGCATCCGGCTGGGCCGCAACGCCCACCGGCTGCATTGGGTCAACATCTGGCGTGACCCCGCCGGAGCCGCCGTGGTGAGGGCGGCCAACGACGGCAACGAGACCGTGCCGACGGTAGTTGTGGCGGGTCGGCCGCATACCAACCCCGATCCCGAATGGGTGCGCGAACGGCTCTCGCCTTCGGCCTGACGAGAAGCTGTGCGCCGCCGCAGGCCGATGGACGTGGGGGAGACAAGCTCACACCGGGCGGACGAGCCTGGTGTCGTAGGCGAATATGGCGGCCTGGACTCGGTCCTTGACGCCGATCTTGGAGAACACCCGGCTGACATGTGATTTGACGGTGGACGGCCGGTGCGTGACCAAGTGGACCAACCCGGTCAAGATGAGGAGCGTTCCCGTCCTGTCCACGTCCACCGGCCTGATCTACGGTTCGGCCCAGGACCCCGAGCTGGCCGCCGACGGGACCTACGTCTGGTATGCCGAAGCCATCGACTTCCGTACCGGCAAGACGGTATGGAAGAAGCGCGTCGGCGCCGGCGGCAGTTACAACGACGTCGGCATGATCCTCGTACTCGGCCCGGACGGAACGCTCTACGACAGCGTTCGCGACGGCGTAGTGGCTGTGAAGGACAGTCGTGAACGACCGAGCTGAACTTCGGTCCTCCGCGTGAATTCTGGTCATGGCTGTCGGGCAGGTTCTGGGTGAACCGCATCAAGGCGCCGGATCTGGTCCCTGCCAAACCATCGGTCCCTGAGCCAGCCCGGTCCGCACAGATACGGGCCAGAAACAGCGATCATCCGCTCCAAGACGCTCAGTCCCGTTGGGATCGGCTGTCCGAGGCTGCTGCAGAGGCGTTCCTGACGGGCGGCGACCAGGCCGCGCCAGCGGGCACGGCCGAGCTGGACCATGCCTGACCAGTGGAAATCAAGTGATCCTGCTCGGTTGGGATTCGGCTTCTGAGTCTCTCCTGTGTACCGCCGACCCGCTGGCCGGGGAGCGTCGGTGCGCCTCTGGTCCAGTGGCGCAGGACGGGCACCGGGGCGCACCGGGCCTGTCGTCTCTCGATGCCGCCCTGGCCTCCCTGTCGCTGGTGCGGGTCTCGGCCGGGCGGCCGCAGAGATCACTCCGTGCGACGGCCGTACTATCCTGTACGGATGCTGGAACGTCGTACCCAGGCCGAGCGCCGGAGTGACTCACAGGCCCGACTGGTGGCGGCCGCGATCCACCTTCTGGGCACTCGGGGCTATGCGGGCGCGTCCCTCGCGGAGATCGGCAAAGCGGCCGGACTCAGCCGTGGACTGGTCAATCACCACTTCGGCTCGAAGGAAGCCTGTATGCGCGCGGTGGTGACGGCGATCCGTGAGAGGGCGCGGACGCACCTCTCCAGCGACCTGCGAGGAGTGGCCGCGCTGGATGATCTCTTCGACGTCTACTTCGGCGGCCTCGCTGACCGCGACGACCCCAGTGCGCGGGCGTTGTACGTGCTGCTGGTCGAGGGGATCACGGCGACCCCCGGCCTGCGTGACGCCATCGCCGAGACGAACATGGTGGTGCGGCAGCTGATCGTGGAGATGATCGGCGACGAAGCCGCTGATCCGGAGGCCGCCGCGGTGGTGGTGGAAGGGATCCTCAGAGGGGTCGCGCTCCAGTGGCTGGCCGACCCCGACGGTGTCGAACTGGCTGCGGCCGCCGACGCGGCGAAGGCTGCGGTGCGCGGACTGTTGGCCGCCTGACCTCATCGACGGGTATCCGGAGCAGGAGTTTGGGCAAGATACTTGTCGAACGTTCAGCGAGTTTGTTTAACTGAGGGCCCCTGCTACCAGAGGTGGTCAATGTGGACGATCTCGAACCCCTTGCCCTGGCCGAGCGACGTGACGAGCCGCTGCTCGTCGCCGGCAACAGATTGCATCCGTTAGCCCCGTCGACGGAGTCGCCGTACGCGATCGAGGCGGTCGGGAACGTGCATGTGATCGATCCGATGCTGCGGGGCGCCGTGTAGCCGGGACCGGCTGAAAGGTGTCGGCGGGCCTGGACGCATCGTGGCCGCGCGATGCGGTGGAGGCGGCGCCGACGACGGTGAGACGGAGTCGACGCCCATCCGCGAGTCCTGGCAGCCCACCGGCTTCCATGGTCTCGGGCTGGCCGACCACCGATCGCCCGAGCCGGAGCGCATGCTCGCCGAGCGTGCCGCCGGAACCTGAGCACATCCGGTCCGTCGGATACATGGCGGAACCGACGAACAAACCTGACGCCGATGAAGGCGTGCCGGCATCGGCGGACGAGCACGGGCCGCCGATGCCGAAGCGCCGTCGCTGTCCGCGCCGGTGCCGGCAGGTTCGACCGAGGTCCGCGATCATCACGAGCCCGGCTCCGGAGCCGCCGACCGGGCCCGTACCGCCGACAACGCACACATCGCTCACCGCCGTCGAGCCGAGGGCTGTCGTACCCACGTCACCTCGTGAGTCGTCCGGTGGATCGGTCTGCACTTCCTCGGCTCCCTCCGGGCAAGCCGGGGCCACTGGCCAGGCACTGCCGGTCGACGGCGACAACCTCCTTTCCCTGTCTACTTGAGGAGCACATCTATGTGGAGCAAGGAATCCCTGTTCATCGGCGGTAAATGGGTGGCACCCGCGACCAGCCGAGTGATCGACGTCGCCTCGCCCTCCACGGAGGAGGTCGTCGGGCGGGTGCCGGAGGCGTCCGCCGCCGACGTGGACCGCGCCGTGCTCGCCGCGCGCTCCGCGTTCGACACGGGGCCGTGGCCGAGGATGACGCCCGCCGAACGGGCCGACGTGCTCGTGCGCGTCGCCGACGGTCTTGCCGCCCGGGCCGACGAGCTGACCCAGCTGATCACCTCGTCAACGGGTCTCCCGATCACCGTGACCCAACTCGCGCACGTCATGATGCCCCAGTTCTACGTGCGCCACTACGCCGATCTAGCCCGCACCACTCCGCTGGAGGAGTACCGGGCAGGCCTCACCGGGAAGTTGCACATCCGTCAGGCGCCGGTCGGCGTCGTGGGTGCGATCATCCCGTGGAACATCCCGCTGCTGGCGACCGCGGCCAAGCTCGGCGCCGCGTGGGCGGCCGGGTGCACGGCGGTGCTCAAGCCGTCGCCGGAGACCCCCCTCGACGCGTTCGTCCTGGCGGAGATCTGCGAGGCGGCGGGGATGCCGCCGGGCGTGCTCAATCTCGTACCGGGAGGTGCGGAGGCCGGAACCGCGCTGGTCGCACACCCCGGTGTGGACAAGATCACGTTCACCGGGAGCACCGCGACCGGCCGGGCCATCGCCGAGGCCTGCGGCCGTACGCTGACCGGCTACGCGCTGGAGCTGGGTGGCAATGCCGCCGCCATCGTGCTGGACGACGCGCCGATCGGCGATGTCGCCGCAGGGCTGGTGCAGTCGGCACTCGCCGCGAACAACGGTCAGGCCTGCATCGCTCAGAGCCGGGTGCTGGTGCCGAGGTCGAGGGCGGCCGAGCTGACCGACGCGCTTGCGGCCGCGGCCCGTGAGATCCCGGTCGGTGACCCGTTCGACCCGGCCACCCTGGTCGGGCCGCTGATCACCAGCCGGCATCGTGAGCGGGTGAGCGACCTGGTCGCTTCCGGGCGTGCGGAGGGCGCGACGGTGTGTGCCGGTGGTGGCGTCCCCGCGGGGCTCGAACGCGGCTGGTACTTCGAGCCGACGGTGCTCGCCGGCGTGGACAACGGCATGCGGGTGGCCCGGGAGGAGGTCTTCGGCCCGGTGGTCACCGTGATCAGCGTGCAGGACGAGGACGAGGCGGTCGCGATCGCCAACGACACCGAGTACGGGCTCTCGGGGTCGGTGTGGTCGGCCGACCTGGAGCGCGCGGCGGCCGTCGGCCGGCGTATCGCGGCCGGTCAGATCTGGCTGAACGACAGCTTCACGCTCGATCCGGCGTGTCCGTTCGGCGGTTGGAAGAACTCCGGCACGGGCCGGGAAGGCGGGCCGGAAGGCCTGCACGAGTACCTGCAGACCCAGACCACGTTCCGTCCGGCTGAAAGGCCCCAGTCATGATCATCACTGCCGCTGTCGTCGAGGAGAAGTCCGGTCCGTTCCAGTTGCGCGAGCTGGAACTGGAGGAGCCGCGAGCTGACGAGATCGTGGTCCGGATGGTCGCCGCGGGGATCTGCCACAGCGATCTGGCCGTGCGCGACCAGTACCTTCCGATACCCCTGCCGATCGTCCTCGGACACGAGGGCGCCGGGGTCGTCGAGGCCGTCGGCTCCGGAGTGACAGCCGTGGTACCGGGGGACCGGGTGCTGCTGAACGCGCAGTCCTGCGGCAACTGCGAGGCCTGCGTGGCCGGGCGCATGTTCGCCTGCGACCGGGGCGCGGAGCTGAACTTCTCGGGTGGCCGTCCGGACGGCAGCACCGGGCTCTCGGCGGACGGGGCACCGGTGCACGGGAAGTTCTTCGGGCAGTCCAGCTTCGCCACCCACGCGCTGGCCCATGGGCAGAGCGTCACGGTGCTTCCCGCGGACCTCGATCTCACGCTGGCCCCGGCGTTCGGGTGCGGAGTGCTGACCGGTGCCGGCGCCGTGATGAGCGGGCTGCGGGCCGGGATCGGAGACACCATCGTCGTGTTCGGCACCGGCGGCGTCGGCCTCGCGGCGGTGATGGCGGCACGCGCCGTCGGCTGCACGACCGTCGTGGCCGTGGACCGGGTGCAGGCCCGTCTCGACCTTGCACGTGAGCTGGGCGCCACCCATGCCGTACTGGCCGGTGGCGACGGCCCGGACCTGCTGGAGCGCGTCCGCGCGGTCGTGCCGGCCGGGGCGCACCACAGCGTCGAGACCACAGGCGTGCCCGAAGTGTCGCAGGCGGCGGTCTTCAGCCTGCGCAACGGCGGAATGTGCGCCCAGCTCGGGGTGCCTCCACTTGGTACCACCGTCGGCCTCGACATGGCCATGCTGGCGCTCTCGGGCATCGGGATTCGCGGGATCACCTCCGGCGGAGTGCCGCCGAGGTTCCTGCAGCCCCGGCTGATCGAGCTCTACCGGCAGGGGCGCTTCCCGGTGGACAAGCTGGTCACCCACTACCCGTTCGCGGACATCGAGCTGGCCGCCAGGGACTCCCAGCGCGGTACATCGGTGAAGCCGATCCTGCTCTTCGGGGAATCGTGACGCTGCTGCGGGCATGGTGCGTTGCGGCGCCCGCTGCGAGGTAGAGGCTGTGCTTGAGGGGGCGCCCAGGCCACCGTGGCCGAGGCGTCGCAGGTGGGGCGTCGGTGCCTCCTCCGCTGTGCCGTGTTCCGCATGGTGCACGGACAGCGGGACGGATCTGTTGCTCCCGTGCGCGATCACCAGTTCGGCAACCGCACACCGGCGAACGGCACGGTGCTGATCCGACCGAGCCGTTCCCCCCCCGTGTGCGCGTGGGCGTCGTGGCGGAGAACAGGCCGTCGCCCAGCCGCGGTTGCTGCATGTCACCAGCATCACGCAGGCCGTCAGAACCACGGCGTGCGACGCGGCCTTGCACTCGATGACGGTCGCGCGCTCCCACGGCATGCTGATCAGGTACGGCCCCACTCACTGGCCCACGCTGTGGTCACGGGAGCGGGGTGCGTGACGTGATCCTGCGCAGCCTGGAGCTGTGCGACATCGCGCTACCCCGCATCGGGGAGGGCCGGATACTCGCCGGTGAGGAGACATCGGAGGCGGTGTTGCGGGCGCAGTGTGTTCGGGGCTCCATGCAGTCGTCATGAAGCTGAGGCAGGACGGGGCGCCGGTGGCCGAGGGCGGCGAGTCGACCCGTGTCGGGCGCACTGGGTGACTGCCTTGGACGCTCCCGGAGTGGGGGATGCCCTGGACGGGGCGTTCGCCGCCCGGTTGGTGGAGGGGGCCTCGCCGGTGGCGGCGGCACGCTACGAGGCGGTGGCCGCGGACCTGACCACCACGGCACCGTGCCGGCCGGCCGGTCCCTGGTCGCCTGGCCGTACCGCGCCACCTCGCCCCCGCCCACCGCTGCCTGAGCCCGCGGCGGCTGCGAGAGCCGACCTGCCGGTTCGATCGCCTGGCGTCCTGCTCACCGGCCCGGCGGCAGGGCCGCACCCGAGCGCAGGTGCTGTTTCAGCCATCGCTCAGTGGTGCTCACGTGCTGTAGTGCGGCGGCCTGGCTCAGCCAGATGTCCCGGTTGGACAGCGCGTTGAAGATCGCTTCGTGTTCGGCGAGGGTGCGGGCTGCGGAACGGTCGTCGACCCGGCCGCGCCAGATGCGGGCCCGCAGGGTTCGGCCGGAGATGCCCTCCAGAAGGGTGAGGAGGGTCTCGTTGCCGGTGGCGGCGATGACGGCGCGGTGGAAGGCGGCGTCGTGGGCGTTGAGTCGCTCCACGTCGTCGCGGGCTTCGCGCATGGCGTCCAGGTGCGTCTTGACCTCGGCGAGCTGTTCGTCGGATATGCGGGTGGCGGCGAGCGCGGTGGCGGCCGGTTCGAGGAGCCGCCGTACCTCCATGAGGTCCTGCAGGGCGGCCGAGTCGCCCTGCAGCAGTTCCACCGCCCCGCCCAGTCCCTCCAGGAGCAGGCTCGGCTGGAGGGAGGTCACGTAGGTGCCGTCGCCCCGGCGGACCTCCAGGACCCGCGCCACGGACAGTGCCTTGACCGCTTCCCGGGCGAGGTTGCGGGACAGGCCGAGCTGGGCGGCCAGGTCCGGTTCCGGCGGGAGCTTCGAGCCGGGAGGCAGCACACCCGTACGGATCAGCTCACGGATCTGCTCGATGGCCTTGTCCGTCAGAGACAACGCGAACTCCTCCCCTGTCCGCTCCCCGCGGGCACGTCCGACCTGATCAGTCCTTGGACACGGAGATCATCCCAGAGGTCTTCGGGGATGTGCTCTCGGTGGATTTCCACGTTTCGCGCGACCTGTTCCGTATTCCGCATACCGAGGGTGACATTGATGATACTGGGGTGGGTGCGAGGGAAGGCGATCGCCGCGGCGGGCAGGGTCGTCCCGTGCGCCGCACAGACCTCGGCGATCGCCAGGGCGCGGGCGACCAGAGCCGGCGGGGCGTCCTGGTAGTCGTACTTCATTCCTTCGGCGGGCCGGTCCCGGGAGAGCAGTCCCGAATTGAACACGCCCACCGCCACCACGCTCTTGCCGAGCTCCCGGGCGGCCGGCAGGACGTCGTCCAGGGCGGACTGGTCCAGCAGTGTGTAGCGCCCGGCCAGCATCACCACGTCGGCGGGGGTCTCACGCAGGAATCGGGCGAGCATCGCCGACTGGTTCATGCCCGCGCCGATCGCGCCGATCACCCCCTGGTCGCGCAGTTCGGCGAGTGCGGGCATGGCCTCCTCGGCGGCCTGCCGCCAGTGGTCGTCGGGGTCGTGCAGATAGACGACGTCCAGGCGGTCGAGGCCGGTGCGCTCCAGTGTCTCCTCGATGGAGCGGAGTACTCCGTCTCGGCTGAAGTCCCACTGCCGGCGCAGATCGTCGCGCACCACGAAGCCTTCGGTGTCGACGCCCCGCGGCTGCTCGTTGGGCACGAGCAGGCGGCCCACTTTGGAGGACACGACATACGCGTCGCGCGGTCGGCCCCGTAGCGCCGCGCCCAGGCGCCGCTCGGAGAGGCCGAGCCCGTAGTGCGGCGCGGTGTCGAAGTACCGGATACCTTCCTGCCAGGCCGTCTCGATCGCGGCCGCCGCGTCCTCGGCGGGGGTGACCCGGTACAGGTTGCCGATGACGGAGGCGCCGAAGCCCAGCCCGGTCAGTTCGACCGAGGTGTCGGCGATCCGCCTGCGTCGGATGGTCGGAGGTGTCAATTCTGCTCCCGTGCGATGTGCGTGGTGCGGTCGGTCATCGTCTGACGGCGACCGAGGCGCCGGACATGAGCGCCTCCACCTCGGTGAGCGACGCCATGGAGACGTCACCGGGGGTGGTCATGGTGAGGGCGCCGTGGGCGGTGCCGTAGGCCAGGGCCCGTGCCAGCCGGGCGGTAGTCAGCGGGCTTGACCAGGTGTCCACTTCGGTCAGCAGGCCGTGGATCAGGCCCGCGGCGAAACCGTCGCCGGAGCCGATGCGGTCGAGGACCTGCAGAGCGGGCATCCGGGGGCCGGCGACGAAGCCGGTCTCGGCGGACCAGGCGGCCGAGGACCAGTCGTTGACGCCCGCGGAGGGAACCTCACGCAGGGTCGTCGCCAGCACCCTGGCCTTCGGAAGCCGCTCCGCCACGGCGGTCAACGCGTCCGGCACCTCGCCGGACGGTATCCGCAGCTCACCCGGGCGGGGCCCGGCCAGGCCCAGGGCGCCCACCACCACGTCGGCATGCCGGGCGAGCCGCAGATCGGCCTCGCGGGCCCGATCCGCACCGCCCCGGCCGGACCACAGGCTCGGGCGGTAGTTCGGATCGTACGAGACGGTGACGCCGTGGCGGCGCGCCGCCGCCATGGCCTCGTCCGCGACATCCACGGTGGTGTCCGACAGACCGGCGAAGACACCGCCGGTATGGAACCAGCGCACCCCGCCCGCGAAGACCTCGTCCCAGTCGACGTCCCCCTCGCGCAGTCGGGAGACGGCGGTGTGCGCGCGGTCGCTGACGCCGAGCGCGCCACGGATGCCGTAGCCCCGCTCGACGAAGTTGAGGCCGTTACGGGCGGTTCGGCCGACGCCGTCGTCCGGTACCCAGCGGATGAACGAGGTGTCCACGCCGCCCTGCAGGATCAGGTCCTCGACCAGGCGGCCCACGGCGTTGTCCGCGAGGGCGGTCACGACGGCCGTGCGCAGCCCGAAGCAGCGGCGCAGCCCTCGTACGACGTTGTACTCACCGCCGCCCTCCCAGACCTGGAAAGAGCGCGTGGTGCGGATCCGTCCTTCGCCCGGGTCGAGGCGGAGCATCACCTCGCCGAGGGCCACCACGTCGGTCACCTCGTGCTCCTCTCCACGGCCTCCGCGGTCAGCCGCTGGACCGCCTCGAAGTCGCCGCGCCCGAGATGGGAGGCGGTGGCCATCCAGCTGCCTCCGACGGCGAGGACGGCGGGTTCGGCGAGGTACTCGGTCAGCCGCGGCGCGCTGATCCCGCCGGTCGGCACGAAGCGCACGCCCGGGAAGGGCGCCGCGAGCGCCCGCAGGGTCCGGATGCCGCCGAGGGGCTCGGCGGGGAAGATTTTCACGGTGTCGAGGCCGGCCCGCAAGGCGCGCATCAGTTCGGTGGCGGTGGCGATGCCGGGTACGACGGGAACTCCCAGTTCCCGGCATTTCATGACGACCTGCTCGTCGAAACCGGGGGAGACGACGAAGCGGGCGCCGGCCGCCACGGCCCGCTCCGCCTGTTCGGCGCTGAGCACCGTGCCGGCGCCGACGGCGAGTCCGCCGTGGGCCGCCATCGTCTTGAGCACCTGTTCGGCGCCGGAGGTGCGGAAGGTGACCTCGGCGCACCGGGCGCCGCCCGCCGAGAGCGCGTCGGCCAGCGGGGCGGCGGTGGCGATGTCCGGGACGGTCAGCACCGGCACCAGGCGGGCGCCGGCCAGGACGGAGGCGATGGTGCCGCTCATCGGCCCATCCATCCGCCGTCGACGGGCAGGACGGTGCCGTGGACGTAGGCGGCGGCGTCCGAGGCGAGGAACACGGTGGCGCCGGCGAGGTCGTCGGCCCTGCCCCAGCGTGCGGCCGGGATGCGGTCGAGGATGGCCCGGCTGCGGGCCGGATCGTCCTGGAGGGCCTGAGTGTTGTCGGTGGCGATGTAGCCGGGAGCGAGGGCGTTGACGTTGACGCCGTGCGGGGCCCATTCGTTGGCGAGCGCCTTGGTCAGGCCGGCGATTCCGTGCTTGGCCGCGGTGTAGCCGGGGACGTTGATGCCGCCCTGGAAGCTGAGCAGCGACGCCGTGAAGATGATCTTCCCCTGCCCCCTGGCCACCATCGCGGCGCCCACCGCCCGCGTCAGGACGAACTGCGCGGTGAGATTGACCTGCAGCACCGACTCCCAGTCGGCGTCGGGGTGTTCGGCGGCGGGTGCGCGGCGGATCGTGCCCGCGTTGTTGACCAGGATGTCCACCGGCCGTTCGCGCGTCGCGAGGTTCGTGCCCAGCTCCCGTACGGCGCCGGGGTCGGCGAAGTCGGCGCGGATCGCCTCGAAGCCCCGACCCGCCGCGACGACGTCCTTCTCCACGTCGCTGCCGGACTCCTCCAGCGCCGCGCTCACGCCGATGACGTCCGCCCCGGCCTCGGCGAGCGCCCGGGCCATGGCCCTGCCGATGCCGCGCCGGGCACCGGTGACGACGGCGAGCCGTCCGGTCAGGTCGAAGGCGGTCATACGGCGGCTCCCCGGGCGTCGGCGGTGCAGTCCACGAGGATCTTCATCACGTCACCGCCGGCCTCCAGCGCCTCGAAGGCGGCGGGCGCCTCGGTGAGGGGCACGATCCTGCTGATGAGCCGCTCGGCCGGAACGGTGCCGTCGGCGACCAGTGCCACCGCCTTCTCGAAGTCGGAGCGGTCGTACAACCGGGCGCCCACCAGGGTGAGTTCGCGCCAGAAGAACCGGTGCAGGTTCACCTCGCGGGGCCGGGGGTGGATGGCGACCAGGCACAGTCGGCCGCGTACGCCCAGAACCTCGACCGCGGTGTTCACCCCGCCCGCCGCGCCGGAGACCTCGAACGCCACGTCCGCGCCCGCGTCGCCGGTCCACTCCCGGACCCGTTCGGCCACGTCGTCGCCGGCGGGATCCCAGGCGGCCAGCCCCAGCTCCTCGGCCAGTGCCCGCCGGTGGGCACTGAGCTCCGCGACGCGTACGTCCGCCCCGGCGGCGCGGGCGACCAAAGCGATCAGGATGCCGACGGGCCCGCCGCCGACCACCACGACCCGCTCACCCTCGCGGACCGCGGCCCGGCCGACGTCGTGCACGGCGACGGCAGTGGGCTCGACGAGCGCGGCGCGGTCCAGCGGGAGGGAGTCGGGCAGCCGGATCAGGGTGGCGGCGGGCACGGTCCAGCGTTGCTGCATGGCGCCCGGGGAGTCGATGCCGATGAAGTCGAGGTGCTGGCAGATGTGCCGGTGGCCGGCGCGGCAGGCCGGGCACACGTCGTCCCAGCGCAGCGGCATCACGGTGACCGCGTCCCCGGGCGCCCAGCCCGCGACGTCCGGACCGACGCGGACGACCCGGCCTGACATCTCGTGCCCGATCACGGCGGGCGCCGCGACCCTGGCGTCCATGTCGCCGTGGAAGATGTGCAGGTCGGTGCCGCAGATCCCCACGTAGGCGGGGGCCAGCTCCACCTCGCCGGGACCGGGGGGCGGGTTCTCGGTGGTGGCGGTGTCCAGGGAGCGCGCGGCGAGGTAGCGCACGGCGAGTGTCATGTCAGGGTCCCTTCAGCGCGGACGCCGATGGTGAGGAGCAGGTTGGCGTAGGTGCGGGTGTCGGCGGTGACGATCGTCAGCGCCAGGTCGGGGGAGCGGGCGGCGTCGTAGAACTCGAAGCGGCCGAGTGTGGAGACCGGGACGGGTGCCAGCCGGGCGCGGTACTCCGCGATGGCCGCAGGTTCCGGTTCGCCCTCGGGCGGCACCATCACATGGGCGGACTCGACGGGTACGGCCCGCAGCAGCACGTCGAGGACGGTGGTGACGTCGAGCAGGCCGGGGGCGAGGTTGAGGTGGACGGTTGTGGCGCGCTCGCCGGTGGCGGTGCTCGCGGGGTAGTGGCCGTCGGCGAGCAGGATCCGCGCGCCATGGCCGGCCCCGGCCAGCGAGGCGAGCATTGCGGGGTGGAGCAGTTCGGTCAGGAGCACGAGGTCGTCTCCGTCCTCTCGGGAAGGGCGAGGCGGTAGAAGCCGGTGGCGGTGTCGGCGAGGACCGCCGAGGTCTCGGCCGGGGAGCAGTCGGCGAGGAGTTCCTCGACGGTGGCGGCCCAGCGGTTCCAGCCGCCGGCGAGGACGCAGACCGGCCAGTCCGAGCCGAACATCAGCCGGTCGGGGCCGAACGCGGTCAGCAGGACGTCCCACACGTGGCGGATGTCGTCGATCGTCCACCGTTGGTGGTCGGCCTCGGTGACCAGACCCGACACCTTGCACCGCACCTGCGGGTGGCCTGCGAGTCGCCGCACGTCCCTCTCCCAGTCGGCGAGTTCGCCTTTCGCGATGGGTGGCTTGCCCGCGTGGTCGAGGACGAGCGGGAGCTCGGGGACGCGTTCGGCGAGCCCGACGGCCTGGTCGAACTGGTGGTCGCGGATCAGTACGTCGTACCCGAGTCCGCGCTCCGCCACCGCCCGCAGCCCCCGCTCCACGGACGGCCGTTGCAGCCACCCGGAGTCCGGCTCGGCCTGCACCAGGTGTCGTACGGCCCGCAGCCACCCGCCCCCGGGGCCGGCGCGTAGCTCGTCGAGTACGTCGCCGATCGCCGGGGAGGTCAGGTCCGCCCAGCCGACGACGGCGCCGATGAGCGGGTCGGTGTCCGCCAGCGCGAGGAACTCCCGTGTCTCGTCCAGCGAGGTCACGCACTGGACGAGGACCGTGCGCGCCGGCCGCCGTCCCGCGAGGGCACGGGTCGCGGAGGCGCGCAGGTCGTCGACGCCGAAGGTGCGGCGGATCGGCTCGTGACCGGGCTCGTGCAGCCACGACTGGGGGCGGTGGTCGAGGTTCCACACGTGGTGGTGGGCGTCGACCAGGGGCAGTGGGTCAGACACGGGCCGACCAGACCGGACCGTCGGGGTAGGTGTACTCCTTCAGCGACTCGGGGTGCATCTGCGCGCTCAGGCCGGGCAGGGTGGGCGCCAGGTAGTGGCCCTCGACGATGCGCACCGGGTCGACGAAGTGCTCGTGCAGGTGGTCGACGTACTCGATGACCCGGTCCTCGGTCGTCCCGGACACGGCGGCGTAGTCGAACATCGACAGGTGCTGGACCATCTCGCACAGCCCGACCCCGCCGGCGTGCGGGCAGACCGGGACGCCGAACTTCGCGGCGAGCAGCAGGATCGCGATGTTCTCGTTGACGCCCCCGACGCGCGCCGAGTCGATCTGCACGATGTCCACCGCACCGGCCTGGAGGAGCTGCTTGAAGACGACCCGGTTGGCGATGTGCTCCCCGGTGGCGACCTTGATGGGGCTGACCGCCTTGCGGACGGCCGCGTGGCCGAGGATGTCGTCGGGGGAGGTGGGTTCCTCGATCCAGTAGGGATCGTAGGGAGCCAGGGCGCGCATCCAGTCGATGGCGGGCTGTACGTCCCAGCGCTGGTTGGCGTCCACGGCGATCCGGATGTCGGGGCCGACGGTCTCGCGGGCGGTGCGCATCCGGCGTATGTCGTCCTCCAGGGACGCGCCGACCTTGAGCTTGATCTGGGTGAAGCCGTCGGCGACGGCCTCGCGGGCCAGGCGGGCCAGCTTCTCGTCGGAGTAGCCGAGCCAGCCGGGCGTGGTGGTGTAGGCGGGGTATCCGTGGTCCAGCAGATGGCCGATGCGCTTCTCGCGGCCCGGCTCGGCGCGGCGCAGGATCTCCAGCGCCTCCTCGGGGGTGAGGGCGTCGCTGAGCCAGCGGAAGTCGACCTGGGCGACCAGTTCCTCGGGAGTCATCTCCGCGAGGAAGCGCCAGACGGGTCTGCCGGCGCGCTTGGCCGCGAGGTCCCAGGCGGCGTTGACGACGGCACCGGTCGCCATGTGGATGGCGCCCTTCTCCGGTCCCAGCCAACGGAGTTGGGGGTCGTGGACCAAGGAGCGGGAGAATGCGCCGAGGTCACCGCAGACCTCCGCGACGGACCGGCCCACCACGTGCGGGGCGAGTGTGGCGATGGCGGCGGCCTGGGCGTCGTTGCCGCGGCCGGTGGTGAAGGCCAGGGCGTGGCCCTCCAGGCCGTCGCCGGCGTCGGTGCGCAGGACCACATAGGCGGCCGAGTAGTCGGGTTCGGGGTTCATCGCGTCCGACCCGTCCAGGTGCTCGGACGTCGGGAACCGCACGTCCAGAACGTCCAGGGCGGTGATACGGGCGGTGGCTGTGGACAGGCCAGATGACATGGCGACAACTCCTGTGAGTGCAGGGGGGATTAGGGCCCCTGGGACGAGAGACGGGGAGCGTGGGGGATCCCGGGCGGCCACCGGGGCCGCCCCGGATCACTCCTGGACCTTGCCGCCTGTGATGCGTGAGATGGTCAGTGCGACCAGGATGATCAGGCCGTTGAGGGCGCCGATCCACTGGGCGGGGACGCCGCCCAGCGTGAGGACGTTCTGGATCATGTACAGCAGCAGGATGCCGCTGAACGCGCCGAACATGGTGCCCTTGCCGCCGTTGAGGCTGATCCCGCCGATGACGGCGGCGGCCATGACGGTGAAGATGTAGCCGTTGCCCTGCGCCGAGGCGACGGAGGCCAGGCGTCCGGACAGCAGCAGTCCGGCGAGGGCGGCGAGCACGCTGCCGGTGACGATGACGATCCACAGCACCCGGTCGGTGCGGATGCCGGCGGCCTTCGACGCGTCGACGTTGCCGCCGATCGCGTACAGCGAGCGCCCGAAGCTGGTCCAGCCCAGGACGACGATGGCGACGGCGAACAGCGCCAGGCAGATCCAGATGGAGGCCGGCATGCCGAACCATTCGGCGGTGCCCAGGTACAGCATCGACTCCGGCAGTTGGAAGAAGGTCTGGCCGCCGGAGATTCCCGTCAGGACACCGCGCAGCACGATCAGCATGCCGAGGGTGACGATGAAGCCGTTGAGCCCGAAGCGGATGATCAGCAGGGAGTTGATCACGCCGATGAGCGCGCCGACGGCGAGTGTGACGGGAATCGACCAGGCGCCGGGGAGCAGCCCGAGCCCGTGCCCGGCGCCGGTCGGCACCACCAGCCAGGCGGCGACGCCGGGTGCCAGGCCCATGGTGGACTCCAGCGACAGGTCCATCTTCTTGACGATCAGGATCATCGTCTGGGCGAGGACCAGCAGCGCCATCTCGGACATGGTCTGCAGGACGTTGATGAGGTTGTCGGCCTGCAGGAAGACCGGGTTGACGATCTGGCCGACGATCGCGATGACGATGATCGCCGGCACCAGGGCGAGGTCGCGCAGCCGGGCCAGCGGTATCCGGCCGCCGAGCAGTGCCGTGCGCCTGACCGGCGGCTCGGCGGTGTCGGGGGCGGCGGTGCCCGCGAGGACGGTTTCAGGCATGGAGGTCCACTCCTTCCATCGCGGCGACGAGGTCGTGGTCGTGCCAGCCGCGGGCGATCTCTGTCGTCACCCGGCCCTGGAACATCACCAGGATCCGGTCGCACATGCGCAGGTCGTCGAGTTCGTCGGAGGCGATGAGCACTCCGGTCCCGGTTGCCGCGGTCTCCTCGACCTTGCCGAGGAGGAACTCCTTGGAGCGCACGTCCACGCCCGCGGTCGGGTTGATCAGGACCAGCAGCCGGGGGTCGTCGGCCAGGGCACGGGCCATCACGACCTTCTGCTGGTTGCCGCCGGAGAGGGCGGAGACGGGCAGTTCGGGCCCGGGTGTCTTGATGGCCAGGTTCTCGATCATGCCCTCGGCGAGCCGATCCCGCCGGGCCCGGTTGAGGAACCCGTTCCCGCCGAGCCGGTGGGGCACGGACAGCGTGGCGTTGTCCGCGATCGACATGTCAGGCACGTAACCCTGGTGGTGGCGGTCCTGGGGGACGAACCCGGCACCGGCCGCCAGCGCGGCGGGCACACTGCCCGGCCGCGGCCGGTTCCCGGCGATCTCCACCTCTCCGCCGTCCGCGGCCCGCAGTCCCACCACGGTCTCGGCGACTTCGGTACGGCCGCTGCCGGCGGCGCCCGCGAGACCGACGATCTCACCTGCGCCGATCCGGAAGGTGACGTCGTCGTAGGTGTCCGCGCCCAGCCCCCGGACACTCAGGGCTGCCGTGACTCCGGCGTCCAGGGTGCTCGCGCGCTCCTCGTGCCGGTCGGCGGCCGCCTCGCCGGTCATTGCCGCGACCAGTTCGGTACGGGGAAGTTCGGCGACCGGCGCCGTCAGGATGTGCCGGGCGTCCCGGAACACCGTCACCATGTCGCAGATCTCGTAGATCTCCTGGAGGTGGTGGCTGATGAACAGGAAGGTGACGCCCTGGCGTTGCAGGTCGCGGATGCGGTCGAAGAGCCGGCTGATCGCGGGTCCGTCCAGCTGGGCGGTGGGTTCGTCGAGGATGATGAACCGGGCGCCGAAGGACAGCGCGCGGGCGATTTCGACGAACTGCCGCTGCTCGACGCTGAGTTCGGCGGCGGGCGTCTGCGGGTCGACGTCCACCGACCAGGTCGACAGCAGGTCCTGTGCGCCGTGGCGCACGCTCTGCCAGCTGATCAGCCTGTTCCGGCCGTGCTGCTGCCGGTTCAGGAAGAGGTTCTCCGCGACGGTCAGGGTGGGGATGATCGTCGACTTCTGGTACACGCAGGCCACGTTGCGGCGCCAGGCGTCGCGGTCCGTGAGCCGGGGTGCCGGGGCGCCGCCGAAGGTGACCGTTCCCTCGTCCGGGGCCTGAAGCCCGGTCAGAACGGACACCAGGGTGGACTTGCCGGCGCCGTTGCGGCCGACGAGAGCATGGGTCTCGCCGGACCTGATGGTGATCCGGGCGCCGTTCAGGGCCACCGTCGGACCGAATCGTTTGACTATGCCCGTCGCCTCGACGACGGGCGGGTCCGCCGGGACCCGTCCGCCGTCCGCCGGGGCGGGCGCGGGGCTGACTGCTCGCTCCCCGTCACTCATCTCAACCGCCTTGTGCTCGATAGCCGCCGGGGTTCTGACGGGGCGTTCAGAGGTTGTTGCCCCACAGGGACGTGTCGTCGCTCTTGACGCTGGTCACGCCGCCGTAGGTGCCGCCGTCGGCGGTGACGAGCGGGGCGGAGAGCTGGTCCTCCAGCAGACCGGCGCGGACCTGGATGATCGTGCTGTCGTGGTCGGTCTTGCCGGGCTTGAAGGTCTTTCCGTCGATCGCGGCCTTCAGGTAGTACAGGGCGTACTTGGCATACTGGTCGGCCGGCTGGGACACGGTGGCGTCGATCTGCCCGGCGGCGATGTCCTTGAGCTCCTCGGGGATGCCGTCGTTGGAGACCACGAAGACGTGCTTCTTGTTCTTCGGATCCACCAGCAGCCCCTTCTGCTTGAGTACCTGGAGCGTGCCGGCGAGGGCGAAACTGGACTCCATGTAGACGCCCTTGATGTCCGGGTGGGCGGTGAGGTCCGTCTGCAGCTTCTGCGCGGCGACGGCGCCGTCCCAGTTGGTGGCCTCACCGAAGACCGTGATGCCGGGGTAGTTCTTCTTGATGCAGTCGTTGAACGCCTCCGTGCGGTCACGGCCGTTGATGGAGTCCAGGCCGCCCTCCAGCATCACGACCTTGCCCTTGCCGCCCAGTTGGGTGCCCAGGTACTGGCACGCCTTCTCGCCGTAGGCGCGGTTGTCGGCGCGGACCACCATGAAGACCTTGCCGCTGTCGGGGCGGGTGTCGACGGTGACGACCGGGATCTTCTTCGCCTCCAGCTGCGCCAGCGTCGGCGCGATGGCGGCGGTGTCCTGCGGTGCCATCGCTATGCCCTTCACACCCTGGCTGATGAACGTCTGGACGTTGGCGGTCAGCTTGGCGACGTCGTTCTGCGAGTTCGTCGTCTTCAGGGAGACGCCGAGCTGCTTGGCGTACTCCGGCGTGTACTTGATGTACGAGTTCCAGAAGTCGGTGTCGGAACGCGGGTAGTCGACGCCGACCAGCGGCTTGTCGCTCGACGACGCCGAGGTGCCGGATCCGCTGCCGCACGCGCTGAGCAGCGCCAGTGCGGACAGGGCGGCGGTGGAGCAGAGGGCGGTTCTGAGTCTCATCGGTACTTCCTCGCGCTGGTCCCGGAGCGGGAGAGGTTTCACCGGCGCGACAGCTGTGTGTCGCGTTTGGATTGATGGGATGTATGTATAGGGCGCCCTCAAGGTCCTTGTCTAGCCCTTGCGGACATCTCCGAAAAATCGCAGCTCATTTGGGGCCGCAGGGAGGAGGGAGTGATGCCTGGAGGCCTAAATACATCCCATTAATCGTCGCCAGTCCGTGATCGATGGAGACCGTGCGGCGTCAGAAGACATGCGATGTCTGGAGGTATCCAAAACCAACAAAACAACATAAAAGCCGTGAAATGCCCACTCTCGTTAGGCTTTTCATCCCTGCACGGGCGTTGACATCCGGGGGACACATGGCCGACCTTCGTCCGTGACAACCGGCGTCCCGGACCTCATGATCCGCGCCGGCCGCTCCTCCCCGCCCTCCTCAGCCGGCCCTCCTCCGTACCAGGGATGTCCCATGCCGAATTCGATCAACAGACGCCGGTTCCTGGCCGGTGCCACCTTCGTCGCCGCGACCGCCGTCGCCGGAGGCATGTTCGGTGCCGACGTCGCGCAGGCCGCGCCCAGCACCTACACACCCGACTGGACTTCTGTGGACCAGCACCCGCCCGCCCCCGAGTGGTTCCAAGACGCCAAGTTCGGCATCTACTTCCACTGGGGCGTCTTCAGCGTCCCCGCGTACGACAGCGAGTGGTATCCGCGCAACATGTACGCGAGCGGCAGCAACGCCAACAAGCACCACATCGCCACCTACGGCCAGCCCTCGGCGTGGCCGTTCCACAACTTCATCAACGGAGCGCAGGACCTGGCGGGCAACACGGTCCAGTTCGCCCCGAAGCTGAAGTCGGCCGGGGGCAACTTCGACCCGGACGAGTGGGCCCAGCTGTTCGCCGACGCGGGCGCGAGGTACGCGGGACCGGTCGCCGAGCACCACGACGGCTTCTCGATGTGGGACAGCCAGGTCAACGAGTGGAACTCGGTCGCCAAGGGGCCCAAGCTCAACCTGCTCCAGCTGTTCTCGACGGCCATCCGCGCCAAGGGCCTCAAACTGCTGGTGGCCATGCACCACGCGTACAACTTCAACGGCTACTACGAGTACGCGCCGGCCCAGACCGACAGCAGCCTCAAGAAGCTCTACGGCCAGCTGACCACCGCGCAGGAGAACCAGCTCTGGTACGACAAGCTCAAGGAAGTGATCGACCTGGCCCAGCCGGACATCCTCTGGCAGGACTTCAAGCTGGACTCCGTCGACGAGACCCAGAGGCTGAACTTCCTGTCGTACTACTACAACCAGGCCAACAGCTGGGGCAAGGAGGTCGTCGCCACCTTCAAGGACGGTCTCGACGCCAAGGGTGAGGTCTTCGACTTCGAGCGGGGCGGCCCGGCCGACCTCACCGCCCCGTACTGGCTGACCGACGACAGCATCTCCAGCTCCAGCTGGTGCTACACCCAGGGCATCGGCTACTACAGCACCCAGCAGATGCTGCACTCGTTCCTGGACCGGGTCAGCAAGAACGGGAACCTGCTGCTCAACATCGCGCCGATGGCCGACGGTACGATCCCGCAGGCGCAGAAGGACATCCTGCTCGGCATCGGCGACTACCTGCAGCGCTTCGGGGAGTCGGTGTACTCGACCCGGGCGTGGACGGCGTACGGCGAGGGCCCGACCAAGATGGGCGGCGGCGCGTTCACCGCCCCGCAGGCCGGTACCGCGCAGGACATCCGCTTCACCCGCAACAAGGCGAACAGCGTCCTGTACGCCACGGTCCTAGGCTGGCCCGGCAGTTCACTGACGATCAAGACGCTCAGCTCGGACCGGATCGACGTCTCCTCGCTCACCTCGGTGAAGCTGCTCGACTCGACCGCCGGCAGCTACATCAGCCTGGCCGCGCCGACGCAGAACTCCACCGGCCTGACGGTGACGCTGCCGTCCTCGGCGCCCTTCACCGCCGGCGCCTACGTCCTGAAGCTCACCTTCTCCGGGAGCATCCCCGGCCTGCGCCCGCTGGGCGGCGCCGTCGGCTACCAGGACGTCAGCTACGCGGGCACGGCCGCCGTGCTCCCTCTCGGCGAGTACACCGCGATCGACCTGACCGCGGCCGGACTGGGTCCCCTGACGCTGTCCTCGCTGCGGCTCGCCCCCGGCTACCAGGTCATCGGCTACTCCGGTGACTCCTTCACCGGCACCTCCTGGACCTTCACCGCGGACAACCCCGACCTGCGGGTCACCGGCAACAACGACAAGGTCACCTCGCTGAAGGTGCAGTTCAACCCGGCCACGTACCTCCGGATCACCAATGTCACCGACGGTCTCGTCCTGGACAGCGGCGGCAACGTCGCCTCCGGCTCCAACCTCAAGCAGTGGAGCTGGGACGGCAGCACCAACCTCCAGTGGCAGGCGGTCGCCGTCGGGAACGGCTACCACAAGCTGGTCAACCGCACCAACGGCATGGTCGCCGACGGATGGGGCGCCACCGCCAACGGCTCCGCCGCCCGGCAGGCGGCCTGGAACGGCGGCAACAACCAGCAGTGGATGATCACTCACCGCGGCGACGGCCGCTACTCGATCGCCAACCGCACCACCGGCCTGGTCCTCGACGGCGGCGGCAGCGTCGCCTCCGGCTCCGTCACCAAGCAGTGGACGTACGACACCAGCACCAACCTGCTGTGGACCTTCACCGCCCTGTGACCCGCGTCGGGGCACCGATGCGGCGGCCGAGTGGTGTGGCATCACGGGCGCGGCGACCGGCATGAGGGGGCTCGGGGCCGGCCGGTCGCCGCGGCCTCGGCGTCGTGGGGAGACAGCCGGTGCCCGATCCGGTTCCGCAGGGCAAGGCCGAGAGGACCCGGCGGTGATCTGCACGGCCCAGAGCCCCGGCCGCCATGACAGAAGTCTTCGTCTGTGATCCGGCAGCCGAGTTCCTTAGCGTCAACGGTCAGCTGCTGGACCTCCCCCGTACGAAGGGGGCGGGCTACTTTCCGTGGAAGTCCGGGCGGCGTTTCTCGCGGAAGGCGGCGAGACCTTCGGTGAAATCTGCGGTGGCGAACAACCGGGACTGGCCCTCGCGTTCAAGGGCGAGGGCGTTCTCCAGCTGTGCCAGGGAGTGGGCGTCGAGGGCTCGCTTCGTTGCGGCGAACGCCGCCGTCGGACCCTCGGCCAGCTGAGTCACCAGGCGCTTGACCTCGGTCTCGAAGTCGTCGTCGGGTACGACGTGGCTGATCAGCCCCCATTCCGCGGCGAGCGGCGCGGGTACACGTTCGGCGAGCATGGTCATACGGCCGGCGCGGGCCCGGCCGATCGCCGCCGGCACCAGCGCGCTCGCGCCGCCGTCCGGCATGAGTCCGACGTGCGCGAACGCCAACAGGAAGTAGGCCGACTCGCGGGCGACGACAAGGTCGGCGGCCAGCGCCAGCGAGCAGCCGACGCCGACCGCGGGGCCGTTGACCGCTGCCAGCACGGGTTTCGGTATGTGCCGAAGGGCCAGGGTCAGGCGGCCGGCCGCATCGATCGTGCCGGTGTCGGGCCCGTCACCGGCGAGGTCGGCACCGGCGCTGAACGCGCGCCCCGCGCCGAGGAGCACCACGACCCGGATGCTCTCGTCCTTGCCGGCCTCCTCGATCGCCTCGGCGGTGCGGGTCAGCGTCTCCGTGGTGAGCGAGTTCAAGCGGTCGGGCCGGTTCCATATGACCCGCAATACGGATCCATCGCGCTGGAAGAGGGTGGGGTCGGTCATGAAATAGCCTGTCCTTCGTTCTGAGTCGTGGCGGTTTCTGGTGACAGGAACGTAGGGGCCGTCGTCGGGGTGCGGCACCGCGGACACGCACTGGCAACGCTCCGCGAGTGGGACGGCGCACGCGCGGACGTGGCACAGCCCCCGTGCGGCGCGCTGCAGCCACGTCCGGCGGTGCCAGGCTTCTTCGGTCTCTCAGTCCTTGCGCAGCACGTGGACCACGCAGACGGCGCCGAGGCCCACCATGTGGGTCAGCCCGACGCGCGCCCCGGCGTGCTGCCGTTCCCCGGCCTCACCCCGAAGCTGGACCGTGACCTCCGCGACCTGGCCCACGCCCGTGGGGCCGACGGGATGCCCCATGGACAGCAGCCCGCCCGAAGGACTGACGGCGACACGGCCTCCGATCTCGAATTCGCCGTCCTCAAGGGCGGCGGCCGCCCGACCCGGCTTGCACAGGCCCATGGCCTCGACGTAGAGCAACTCCTCGATGGCGAAGGCGTCGTGGAGCTCCACGACATCGAGGTCGGTCGCCTCGACACCTGCCTCCGTCAACGCCTGCTCGGTCGTCTCGCGGGTGAGGGCCGCGTCGAAGTTCTCGAGGTCGTACACAGTCTCCGAACGCGCGGCCGAGGAGAGGACCCGCACCGCTCGTGTCCGGTCGAGACCGAGACGGGCAATGGCGTCGTCGGAGGCGACGATGACGGCAGCCGCACCCTCACCGACCGGGCAGCACTGCAGTTGGGTGAGCGTCCCACTGATCTGAGGCGGGGCGAGAACCTCCTCGATCGTGCGGGGCCCGCGGCGCTGGGCGTTGGGGTTGAGGGCGCCGTTGCGGCTGTTCTTGACCGCGACGGCGGCGAGCTGCTCGGGCGTGACCCCGTGGTCGTGCATGTAACGGGCAGCCAGCAGGGCGAAGTGCGTCGGCGGCGCGACCCGGTCGCCCACGAGGCTCTGGAGCCCCGCGGCACGCTGGGGATCCGTGACGTTCAACGGCTTGTCCACGCCCACGGCGATGGCCACGTCGCACAGCCCCGCGGCCACCTCCATGCACGCCTGACGGAACGCCGAGGAGCCCGAGGCGGAGGCGTTCTCCACCTGGACCATGGGGATGCCGCTCGCCCCGAGGTGGCGGTACATCAGGCGCGACAGGGCCATGCTCGTGACCGCGGTGCCGGTGTAGGCGCTCTCCACGTCGCTCCAGCGCAGCCCGGCGTCCGCCAGGGCCGCCCGCACGGAATGAACGCCGAGCCGGGTGTAGGGCGTGCTGCTGGGACGCTGGTACGGGTGCAGGCCCACCCCGACCACATGGACCGGGCGAAGCTGCGCAAGGGGGGTCCTCATGAAGGGGCTCCGTTCGTGGTGACGGCCGCTGCGGGAGAAGCGGTGAAGACGGGCTCGACCAGTTCGTCACCGTTGTCCTCGGTCCGGACCACGGCCCACTCGGCCGACACCCTGTCGCCGATCCGTACGTGATCCGCGGCGGGGGCGAGGGTCGCGCGGATGAGCGGGCCGGCGTCGAGCTGGATCTCGGCGATGGTGAACGGAACCGGAGCCTTCCCCCGGTGCAGGTGGATCTGGGCGAGGGAGTAGACCGTGCCGCTGGCCGCGATGGACTCGGGGCGCAGGTCCGTCTCCGGCGCACCGCATTTCTCGCACCCGATCGCGAGCGGAGGGAAGTAGACGCGTCCGCACGCGCTGCATGCATTGCCGTGCAGCGTGGGACGGTCCTCGACCCCGTCATAAAGGGTCGATTGGTCAGGAATCTTCATGGGCACGTCTCCTTTGGCGAACATACTTGTTAACCGGACAGCAAGTTAGTACGGTGAGGTCATGTCGTCCAGCACTGCTGATCGAACTCCCACCAGAGCAGCTTTCGCCCGGTCGGAGTCGGCTCGGCAGGTCGGGCCCTCGGCTCCGGTTCGCGCCTGCTGGGCGCGTGGCCCACAAGGCTCAGGAAACGGTCAAGGCCTGCTGGAACATGCCAGGCCGGGGGAGCGCAGGAGTCACAACCGCTTATCGCGATGAGCGACGCCGGTTTCCCCGCCAGGGCGCTGCGACCGCCGACTCCTGCGGCTGAAGAAGTCTGCTGTCCACTCCCGGGGCGAGGCTCCGCTCCGTGCGAGCCGGACGCGGACCCGCCTGTCACAGGGCGCGCCCCCCTTACCGAGAAGTGGTCCAGAGAGCAATTCCTGACGGTACTGAGAGAGGGGCACCAGATGGATCCCGAGCACGGAACAACGGAGTACTGGGCTGGGGTGCAGCCGGACAAGCCGGCGGTGATCTGCGGTGACGCGGTCATGACCTACGGCGAATGGAACGAACGCGCCGATCGAGTGGCCGAGGGACTGGCCGCGCTGGGACTGCGCCAGGGTGACCGTCTGGGAATGCGGTTCCGTCTGGGCATCGAGTGGTTCGTGATACAGCGGGCCCTGCAGAAGCTCGGCGTCGCCCAGGTCGCGGTGAACTGGAGACTGACCCCCGAAGAGGCGATGTACATCGTCCGCGACAGCGGGGCCAAGGGGCTGGCCTGCAACGACGAGGATCCCACTGGGTGGGGCACATCCGACGTGGGCTTCCTGGTCACCGTGGGGCAGGCGGCAGGCGGCCCTGGCGCGCGGTACGACGACCTGGTGACCACCCCGGTCGTGGAACACCGCTTCGGCCCGCTTCAACCTTCCCTGGTTCTCTACACGTCGGGAACCACCGGCGCGCCCCGCGGCGTGCCTCCGACCGAGCCGACGGACGCGAGGCACGCGGACCGCCTCGCCCGTTACGGCGCCACGGTGGCCGGCGTTCCGCCCTACCCCGGTCATGCCGTCACGCTGATGACGCTGCCTGTCCACCACGGAGCCGGCAACCTCTCCGCGACGATCACCTGCGCGGTCGGAGGCACAGTCGTCGTACTGGATCCGTACGACGCCGAGGACGCGCTGCGACTCATCGACCGGCACAAGGTCCAGGTGTGGGTGGCGGTCCCGACCATGCTGCTGCGCATCAAGAGCCTGCCCGAGGCGGTCCTGGACCGGTACGACCTCTCCTCCCTCACCGCCCTCACCACCGGTGCCGCTCCCGTGCCGCACTCGCTCAAGGAGTGGATCATCGGCCGGCTCGGCGACGACCTCCTGTGGGAGCAGTACGGTGCCAGCGAGGTCGGGATGATCTCGTTCACGCCTCCCGAATACCAGCTGACCAAGCCCGGAACCAGCGGCCTCCCCTACGAAGGGGTTGAGATCGCCATCGTCGACGAGGACTGGAACCGGCTTCCCGCGGGGGAGACCGGGGAGATCGCGATCAGCAGTCCCGTCGTGATCGACCACTACCTCGGCGACGACGTCCTGGAAGAGCACGTGCTCAAGGACGGCTACTTCCGTACCGGCGACGTGGGGCACCTCGACGAGGACGGCTTCCTGTACGTCACCGACCGCATCAAGGACATGATCGTCGCGGGTGGTGTCAACATCTATCCGGCCGAGATCGAAAAGGTGCTGCTCCAGCATCCCGCCGTGGCCGACATCGCGGTGATCGGCGTGCCCCAGGACGACTTCGGTGAACAGCCCATGGCCTACGTCGTCACCAAGCCGTCGGCCGTGGTCACCGAGGAGGAACTGGTGGAGTTCCTCGACGGCCAGCTCGCCTCGTACAAGAAGCCGCGCAAGTTCGCCTTCATCGACGAGCTGCCCGTCAGCCCCATGGGCAAGATCCTCAAGAGGGAGCTGCGAGCTCCGCATTGGAAGGGACGCGCAAGGAATGTCTGATTCGACCGCGGCAACGTCGGATGTCCCGCACCAGGCGGCGTCACTCCAGGAACTGCTCGACCTGCGGGGGGAGGTGGCTCTGGTGACAGGAGCGGGGCAGGGCGTCGGCGCGACGGTCGCCCGCTACCTGTCGGCGCAGGGAGCCGCCGTGGCCGTGAACGACTTCCGCCTCGAACGCGCGGAGGAGGTCGCCGCGAAGATCCGGGCCGAAGGCGGATCCGCTCTCGCGTTCCAGGCCGATGTCACGGACTTCGCCGCGGTGCAGGCCATGGTGGGCGAGGTGGCGGAGCGCCTCGGGCCGGTGTCCGTTCTGGTCAACAACGCCGGCAACGCCGGTGCCGGGACCAGCGTGCCCGACGGCCGGCCGTTCTGGGAGAGCGACCCGGCGGACTGGGAACCGTTCCTGGCGGTGAACCTCAACGGGGTACTGAACTGCAGCCGTGCCGTCGTGCCCGCGATGGTCGAGAGCCGGCACGGACGCCTCATCACCGTCATCAGCGATGCCGGCAGGGTCGGTGAAGCGGGTATGGAGGCCTACTCCGCGGCGAAGGCGGGCGCGGCCGGCCTGATGCGCTCGCTCGCCCGCAGCCTCGGACGGCATCAGATCACGGCGAACTGTGTGGCCATCGGGTTCACGAACACCCCTGCCGTGGCCCAAGCGGTGGAGAACCCCGAGCTGTCCCGCAAGGTGCTCGGCGCGTACATCATCCGCCGTGTCGGCGAGCCCAGCGATGCCGCGGGCATGGTGACCTACCTGGCCTCCCGGGCCGGCAGCTGGATCACCGGGCAGACCTATCCCGTCAACGGAGGCTTCAGTGTCAACCAGTGACCGCGTCGAACAGCCCAGCGGGGCCGACGCCATCCTCACGGAACGGCGGGATGATCACATCCTGATCATCCGGATGCACCGGCCGCACCGGCGCAACGCCTTCGACGGCGCCACCGCGCACGCCCTGGAAGCGGTGATCGACGACTACGAGGCGGACGACCAGCTCCGCTGCGCGATCATCACCGGATCGGACACCGTGTTCTCGTCCGGGCAGGACCTCATCGCCGCCGCCTCCGGTGACATGGCGGGGGCCAAGCGTCGCGGTGGATTCGGGATCATGGGGCAGCCGCCGCGCAAGCCGATCATCGCGGCCGTCGAGGGCCATGCCCTCGCCGGAGGGCTGGAGCTGTGCCTGGCGTGCGACCTGGTCGTCTCCTCCCGCACCGCCACCATGGGCCTTCCCGAGGCCGCGAGGTCGCTCGTGGCCATGGGCGGCGGCTGCTTCAGGCTGCCCCAGCGGATCCCCTACCACCTGGCCATGGAACTGGTCCTCACCGGCAATGCCTGGCCGGCCACCCGCTTCGCCGAACTCGGGCTGGTGAACAGGCTGACCGAACCCGGCCAGGCACTTGCGGGTGCTCTTGAACTCGCGCACGACATCGTCCGCGCCGGACCGCTGGCCGTGCTGGCCGGCAAGCAGATCGTCCAGCACGCGTACGAGTGGACCGACGACGAGGCCTGGTCGAACCAGATGGAGTACGTGAACACCGTGCTCGGCTCGGAGGACATGCACGAGGGACTGCGTGCCTTCGCCGAGAAGCGGCCCGCGCAGTGGAAGGGGCGCTGACGATGATCATCGAACCCACTCTCCGCTCCGACCTGCTGGCGGGGCAGGCGGCCATCGTCACCGGAGGCGCCCGAGGCATCGGTGGCGCCACTGCCACGACCCTGGCGGCCAACGGTGCCCGGGTCGTGATCGCTGAGGTCGACCAGGTCAAGGCCGAAGCCGCGGCCAAGTCGATCAACGAGGCCTTCGGCGCCGGCACCGCGACGCCGTTCATCGCCGACCTCGTCGCCCCGAGCGCATGCGACGACCTGGTCAACTTCACCCACGAAAACCTGGGCTCCGTGGACATCGTCGTCAACAACGCGGGCTATGCCTGGGACGGCCGTGTGCACGACATGACGGACGAACAGTTCCAGGCCATGCTGGACATTCATCTGGTCGTCCCCTTCCGGCTCGCCCGGGCATGCGCGCCCGTCTTCCGTGCCGCGGCCAAGGCCGACGCCTCGGCGGGAGTGGTCCGGCATCGCAAGACGGTGATGGTCTCCTCCATGGCCGGTTCCTGGGGACTGGGCGGCGCGGCCAACTACGCCGCGGCCAAGGCCGGCATGTTCGGTCTGGTGCGTTCGCTCGCCAGGGAATGGGGTTCCATCCACGTCAACGTCAACGCCGTCGCTTTCGGCATCATCCAGACCCGCTTCGCTCTTCCCCAGTCCGACCATGAGGTCATTCAGACCGGTGGGCGTACGATCAATGTCGGTATGTCCGCGAAACAGGCAGAACGTATGGGCATGCGGGTTGATCCCGACCGGGTCGTCACCGACGAGGAAATGTACGGTTCCAAGGCGATGCCGGGAATCACTCTCGGTCGCACGGGCACCATTCGTGAGGCCGCGGACGCCATCTTCTGGCTGTGTTCTCCGCTGTCGGAGTATGTCACCGGTCAGGTGATTCCCGTGAACGGCGGCGCTCAGGGAGGTATGAGCTGAGCAGGGTCGGATTTCACTAGGCCGGAGGCAGGAGACAGAACCGTGGTAGGAACCCCCTTCATCCTGTGGTCGTGAATTTCGTGAATCGCTTCAACTTCCGTTGATCTCGGGCTGTTTGTCCGCTCTCATCGATCCGGAAGGTCAGATTCCATTCCTGTGAAGGGGTTGGTTATGCCCATGTTCAATGTGGCGGGGAACAGCCGATCGGTCGGGACGCGCAGGCTCCCGTTCCTCGTTCTCACCACCGCGGTGGTCACGGCAGTGGCGACAGGGGGCGCGTTCGCGGCGCCGGTCTCTCTTACTCCACCGCCCCCGATCGCGAACACGCAGGACCCGTCCGCGGGGGCGGACTTCGTCGGAAGCCCGGCTGCGGCGCAGCCGCTTCCGCCGAAGCCGGTGATGCGTCCTGACGTCACGGGCGTGCACGGTGACAGCGGCAACACCAAGGCGTACGACGGGCCGGCACCCCTCGGCAAGGACCTTCAGGTCACGAGCGTGGCCGGCGTCGGGGGGCCCATCCTGCCCTTCCCGATGCCGGACGGGCGCGTGACCGCGATCCAGCTGAATGCGTCGGACGTCTCGGTCAAGGCGATCTCCGCGGTGGACCCGACGACGATGGCGGTGCAGGCCAGCTGGACGGCTCCCGAGGGCCAGAAGCTCAACGGGTACATGTACCAGAGGGCCGACGGGGCGATCCTGGCCACCAGCAAGCAGGGGCATGTCTACGTGCTGCAGCGCACGGACACCGCGCAGAAGACCGTCATCACCCTGAAGCGGGACATCGACCTGGCTTCCATGGGGGTCCTGGGCCCCTCGGAGAACCTGCACTCCGCTGCCTTCGACGCGGACGGGGGTATCTGGTTCGTCACCGGCGCGGTCACCGGGGCCAGCGCGCAGACCGCGACCACCACCACGGTCGGCCACATCGACGAAGACGGCAGGGCTCGCGTCGTTCATCTCAAGGACCAGGTGGTGGAGAACGGCTTCGCCGTGAAGAACACCACCGCGTACATCGTGACCGGCCCGGCGGGCGCCGCTGACCATGCGAACGCGGAGGGGCACATGTACGCATTCGGTCCCGGCGGCGGGAAGGCACCGCGGATCCTGTGGCAGCAGGACTACGACTCCGGCAGTGCGACCAAGCCCGGCGGGCTGAGTCGGGGCTCCGGCAGTACCCCCACCCTGCTGGGGAGTCGATACGTCGCGATCACCGACAACGCCGACCGGCAGTCCAATATCCTTGTCTACCGCCAGAAGACGGCCCACGGCGGCGGGTCACAGCTGGTGTGCAGTGTGCCTCTGGGCGCCAAGAACGTCAGCAGCAGCAATGACAACGGCATGATCGGCTACGTCGCGCACGGCGTGGCGAGTCTCGTGGCTCAGAACACCTACGACCAGCCCACGATCCTCCCCAGTGCCGGCATCAACGGTTCGTGGAACGACAACTCCGTCATGACGGGCGGGATGCAGCGAGTCGATGTCACTCCGGACGGCCGATGCGTGACCAAGTGGAACAACCCCGTGCAGATGAGGGGTGTCCCCGCCCTGTCCACGTCCGCCGGTCTGGTCTACGGTTCAGCCGAGGATCCCAAGCTGTCCGCTCAAGGCACCTACGTCTGGTACACGGAGGCCATCGACTTCCGAACCGGCAGGACGGTGTGGAAGAAGCGCGTCGGAGCGGGCGGCACCTACAACGACATCGGCATGGTCGTCGGCCTCGGCCCCAACGGAACGCTCTACAGCCCCGTCCTGGGCGGTGTGGTAACCGTCAAGGACAGCCGCGAAGCCCTGAACTGAAGGTCGCACGGGCTCGGACCGTCAACACCCCTTGGCTGCCGCAGTTCACCGTCGGCCGGAGGATGAGGCTGCCACGGAGCGGTCGGTCTGGGCAGAGGGTTCGAAGCCGTAGACGGAAAAATGGAGCCGGGCCGACGCTCGGAAGCGATGGGATATCAGTAGCTTCCTCACGCTGACGCTGTTCCCTCACGACAGGGCGCAGGGTTTTGAAGGGAGTCCTGTGACATCCCTCAAGGACGTCGTCTTCGATTTCTACCGGAGAGCAAACGGGTCAAGAACCGGGTTCGTCGCGACCTGGGCGCGACCGATGCAGCCACAGAGGCCAAGCGGCTGTGTGCGCTGGGGGCAACGGTGCAAGCCGAGCGTGAGAACTGGATCACGATACAGGATCCCGATGGGAACGAGTTCTGCCTCATGCGCTCGTGAGCGCGACCACGTCCCGGCCATAAGGAGCAGCGGGCTTCGGGTCCACACCTCGAAGCTCCGCTGTCGTGGCATCGCCGCCACGGTCGTGAAGCTCGGCGGACGTCCCACCCCTCATGCGGTAATCGACGCAATTGGTCCATAGGAATTGACAATTACTCAACCTGTTCCTGGGCACGTTGGATGTGTGGAGCGCAGGAAGTAAAACGAGCAGAACCTCAAGCGGTTCGTGAACCAATCCACCTGGGATCCCGTGCCGGTGCAGCGCCGGATCCGCGAACGCGTGCTGCCGGTCATCGCCCCGACGGCCTGAGGGCTCGACGACGTGTCGGTGCCCAAGGGCGGAATGATGTCGGGCGCCATGGGCCCGCAGCACTGCGGGGCCACGGGCAGACGCACCAACTGCCAGGTCGCGGTCACCCACGTGACCGCGGCCCATGCCTTCCACGCCGAACAATGGCTGGCCCCAAAAGTCCCCGGGCGGGGGCTCACTCACTACCAGACCCTCGACGCCCTCCAGGACGTCTTGAGGTGCTGGGCCGACATCTGCACCACCTGCCACCGACCCCTGCCCGGCAGGACCAGGCCAGGATCAAGGCAGACCTAACGGAGTCCTCGTAGTTGTGCACCTCCCGCCACAGAGCGGTGCTGAGCAGATCAAGTCGTACCGGTTGCCGTTACGTGGAGCGGAGAATGAGCGGGTACGCTTCGAACCGCTCTACCCCGTCGAAACACACCTCGGCTGTGCCTGTCTGACTACTCAGTCCTTGATCTCGCAGATCACGGCGCCGGACGTGAGGGACGCGCCGACCTCGGCGGCGAGGCCCTTGACGGTGCCGGCCTTGTGCGCGTTGAGCGGCTGTTCCATCTTCATCGCCTCGAGTACGACGATCAGGTCGCCTTCCTTGACCTCCTGGCCTTCCTCGACGGCGACCTTGACGATCGTGCCCTGCATGGGCGAGGCGAGGGTGTCGCCGGAGGCGACCGGGCCGGACTTCTTGGCGGCCCGGCGCTTCGGCTTGGCGCCGGCGGCCAGACCGGTGCGGGCCAGGGTCATGCCCAGGGACGCGGGGAGGGAGACCTCCAGACGCTTGCCGCCGACCTCGACGACGACCGTCTCACGGCCGTTGTCCTCCTCGGCCTCGGCGTCGGCCGGGGCGGCGAAGGGCTTGATCTCGTTGACGAACTCGGTCTCGATCCACCGGGTGTGGACCGTGAACGGGTCCTCGGAGCCGGTGAGCTCGGGCGCGAACGCCGGGTCGCGGACGACGACACGGTGGAAGGGGAGGGCGGTGGCCATGCCCTCGACCTGGAACTCGTCCAGGGCACGGGCGGCCCGCTGCAGGGCCTCGGCACGGGTGCGGCCGGTCACGATCAGCTTGGCCAGGAGGGAGTCCCAGGCCGGGCCGATGACGCTGTCGGCTTCGACGCCCGCGTCCAGGCGGACACCGGGGCCCGAGGGGCCGTCGAAGCGGGTGACGGTGCCGGGGGCGGGCAGGAAGTTGCGGCCGGGGTCCTCGCCGTTGATGCGGAACTCGAAGGAGTGTCCGCGCAGGGCGGGGTCGTCGTAGCCGAGTTCCTCGCCGTCGGCGATCCGGAACATCTCGCGGACCAGGTCGATGCCCGCGACCTCCTCGGTCACCGGGTGCTCGACCTGCAGGCGGGTGTTGACCTCCAGGAAGGAGATCGTGCCGTCCTGCCCGACCAGGAACTCACACGTGCCCGCACCCTCGTAGGCGGCCTCCTTGAGGATGGCCTTGGAGGCCCGGTACAGCTCGTCCACCTGCGCCTCGGACAGGAACGGCGCGGGCGCCTCCTCGACGAGCTTCTGGTGGCGGCGCTGCAGCGAGCAGTCGCGGGTGGAGACGACGACCACGTTGCCGTGCTTGTCGGCCAGGCACTGCGTCTCCACGTGCCGGGGGCGGTCGAGGTAGCGCTCGACGAAGCACTCGCCACGCCCGAACGCGGCCACCGCCTCACGGACCGCGGACTCGTAGAGCTCGGGGACCTCTTCGAGGGTGCGGGCGACCTTCAGGCCGCGACCGCCGCCGCCGAAGGCCGCCTTGATGGCGATCGGCAGGCCGTGCTCGGTGGCGAACGCGACGACCTCGTCGGCGCCGGAGACCGGGTCGGGGGTGCCGGCCACCAGCGGGGCACCCGCACGCTGGGCGATATGACGGGCCGCCACCTTGTCACCCAGATCACGGATGGCCTGCGGCGGCGGGCCGATCCAGGTCAGACCCGCGTCCAGGACGGCCTGGGCGAACTCGGCGTTCTCCGACAGGAAGCCGTAGCCCGGGTGGACGGCGTCCGCCCCCGCCTCACGCGCCGCGTTCAGGACCTTGTCGATGTCCAGATAACTGGTCGCCGGGGTGTCACCGCCCAGGGCGAACGCCTCATCCGCGGCGCGGACATGCAGAGCGTCACGGTCCGGATCCGCATAGACGGCCACGCTCGCGATTCCAGCGTCCCGGCAGGCCCGGGCCACGCGGACAGCGATTTCGCCACGGTTGGCGATGAGCACCTTGGTCAGCATGCCCACTCCAGTACCGAGCCGTCGCCGACGTCGCAGGCTGCCGGGATGATGCCTCCGACGATGACGCTGAGGTCACCCGCTGCCGGTTGTCTCTGCTGTTTGACCATCGCGTCCACTACCGGCAGATGGGCACTCGGGTGAACTCCCGGTTCCTGGCTCGGGGCGTCTTCGGCTATGACGATGGCGACGATTGCCTGGGTGCGGTGGTGAGGTTCGTCGAGTCCGCGCTTGGCGATGACCGCCTGGGTGTACGGAGCCGGGGCGGTACCGGATCGCTCCGTGTCTTCTTGGAGGACGTTCATACTCACTCCGGGAGAGTTGGGCAGGGCTGGCTTGTTCAACGGGGCCAACAGGAGATGCGCCAGGTTGTTGGTCCCGGCTGTGCGAGAGAGCCGGGCGGCATGGTGCGTCTCTTGTCAGCCCATTGATTCAGCGGCTCGGGCGTTTCAGGGACGGCTGCTGCCGCTGCGCCGCGGGCTCGGACCACCGCGAGTGCGGCGGCCAGCTCCTCCGGGGTCGGGTTGCCCCGTATGACCTTGATCGTCACAGCGGCTCTCCTTACAGGGGGATGTTGCCGTGCTTCTTCGGG
>NZ_JBEYVI010000028.1:0-154579 GCF_040643955.1 Streptomyces sp. NPDC047061 | reverse complement strand
TCGGTGAACGGGGTGATGGTGAGGTTGCCCTCGGGGACGGTGACGGCCTCGGGGTGCTCGGTGGGCGTGATGCGGACCGCGTAGGGGTTCGGGCCGGCGGTCGCGTCCGGGGTGCGGGGCGGGGCGAAGGTCAGGTCGACGGTGCCGGTGGTGCCCGGGTAGAGCCGGAGCGTCTGCGGCTCGACGGTCGTCCAGGGCGCGATGGGGCCCACCGGTTCGAAGCGGTACTCGTCGACGACGTCACCGGTGTTGCGCAGCCGCAGGCGTACGCGGGTCGTGGCGCCCGGGTCGACGGTGGCGGAGGCGGGTTCGAGGGAGGTCCAGAGAGTCATGGGCTCACACCGTCAGCTTGAAGGCTTCGAGCCAGAGCGTGTTGTCCCAGGTGCCCAGGGTGAGCAGGGCGGGACGGGCGTCGCTGCACGCCTGGTTGCCCCAGCCCACGTTGTGGACATGGGCGAATCCGCAGACCTGGCCGTTGCCGACGTTGAGGGTGAACGTCTCCAGGTACGGGTCGGACGCCTTCGTGCTGCCGATGTAGTTGTCCTTGCCGTCGGCGACGACCGCGGTCCAGGTCTGCCACTTGCCCTGCCCGTTGGTGGACTGGGAGTCGTAGACGAAGGAGTTGCCGGCGGAGCCGTCGACGCCGTACACCGCGACGTTGATGTCCTTGATCGGCGTGTTCTTGCCGACGGTGCCGGCGATGGTGCCGTCGCAGACCGGCTTCGACCAGCCGGAGCCCTGCACGTAGGCGCGGTAGCAGATGTGCCGGCCGCCCGGGTCGGCGGCGGCGAGCCGGTTCACGGCGGTCGCGGCCGTGTCCTGCTTGGGCTTGGCGGTGACGGTGGCCGTCGCACCCCCGCCGCCGCCTCCTCCGCCTCCGCCGCCCCCTCCCCCGCCGGCGTTGCCCGCGGCCTCGGTGGTCGGGTCCGCGGCCGGCGCGGCGGCGGCGGTCTCGCTGGGCGCCGGGGGCGGGGTCGGGGTCGTCGAGGGGCTGGGCGCGAGGGTGCTCACCCCGGCCTCCTGCGGCTGTTCCTGGGCGAGGCTCTGGACGTGCGGCCGGTAGTTGAACCAGATCAGGGCGAAGGTGACGGCGAGGGCCAGCAGGGTGCCGAAGAAGGTGGCGAGCCAGCGGGGCAGGAAGCCGCGCTGGATGTACGTCCCGTCGACGGGCTCCGGGTTCACCCCCGACCGCTGCACGGTGAGCCGGTACGGCCGCTGCTCCTTCGGGCCGAACCAGATGATCCGCCGGGGCTTCAGCGTGGCGTCCACGAAGGCGGCCCGGCCCGGTTCGATCTGGACGTTGCTCGGGCGGAGATCGTAGGCGAGCTGGTCGCCGTTGTCGCTGCCGCTGACCGAGGCGGTGAGCTTGGTGTTGCCGAGGTTGTCGATGGCGAGCTTCGGACGGCCCCGGAAGCGGCCCTTGACGGTCGGCGGCACGAGCTCGGCGCGGATCTCGGTGAACGGGGTGATGGTGAGGTTGCCCTCGGGGACGGTGACGGCCTCGGGGTGCTCGGTGGGCGTGATGCGGACCGCGTAGGGGTTCGGGCCTGCCGTGGCGTCCGGGGTGCGGGGCGGCGCGAACGTCAGGTCGACGGTGCCGGTGGTGCCCGGGTAGAGCCGGAGCGTCTGCGGCTCGACGGTCGTCCAGGGCGCGATGGGGCCCACCGGTTCGAAGCGGTACTCGTCGACGACGTCACCGGTGTTGCGAAGCCGCAGGCGTACGCGCGTGCTGCTGCCCGGATCGACGGTCGCGGAGGCGGGTTCGAGGGAGGTCCACAGGCTCACGCCGTCACGCTAGGGGCGGCCGCCCGCGCCGGTCAGGAGGTTTTGGGGCACATCGTGTGACCGGCGGGGCAGAGTGGCGGCGGTCAGTCCGCCAGGTCGTCGAGGCCCGGCCTCGCGCGCGGGCCGGTCGAGTAGGGCCGCAGGGTCATGCTCTGCGAGCTGTTGCCGGCCATCGCCCGGAGCTGGTAGAGGGTCACCTTCAGCGAGACGTTCCCGTAGTTGGGGTCCTTGTAGGTGACGACCCGGGCCGAGCTGTCGTAGGAGTCGATCAGGACGGCGTGGACCGTGCTCTCCATCTTGTCCGCCGACCGGCTGGTCAGGTCGATGACCGAGGCGGACCTGTCGTCGCTGTTGTCCAGCTTGAACCTCCGCCTGATACCGGCGTAACAGGGCAGGCTCTGGTTCTCCATGGCAAGGCGTACGTCGTCGAGGCTCTGGCTCGCGTCGATGTGGGCGGGGGCGGTGTCGAGGAGCTTGCTCACCTCGTCACCCGGCGCGCCGACCTTCTGGATCAGCGTCTTGGCGCGGTCGGAGGCCTTGGCGTAGACGTCGCGGATCGAGGCGAACTGCGCGCTGCCGTTCTGGAAGACCAGCTTGTCGAGCGAGGTCTCCGCCCCCATGGACCGGCGGGCGAACAGGGCGACCTCGTCGCGGGAGATGTCCGTGGTGGCCTGGTCGTGGTGCGCGCGCCAGTTGTCGAGCTTGCGCACCATGGAGTCCAGCGCCTCGGCCGTCATGATGACCGCGAGCCGGCGCCCCTCGATCTTGTTCCCCTTCTGCTTCTCCTCCCGCTGGCGTTCGTCGCGGTCCGCCAAGGTGGGGTAGGCCCGCATCGCGACGGACAGTGCCTGGACGGGCAGCCCGTGGTGCTCGGCGATGGCCTCCAGCACGTAGAGCCAGCAGGACGGCCCCTGCTGCACGGCGAGTTGGGTGACCCGCTGCACGGCGGTGACCCGCTGGACGGAGTCGGTGGCCGCGGGGGCGGCGGACGCCGCCGGCGCCGCGGAGATCTGCTGCACCGGGGGCACCGGGCCGCTCATCACCTTGCGGGCGTTGTCCACCGCCCGGCGTTCACCGGAGTCGTTGACGTCGGAGACGCGCACCCCGGCGCCGTTGTCCGTACCCGGGACCGGGCCCTTCAACTGGTCCTCGTAGTGGGTCAGTTCGTGGGCCCAGTCCTCCTTCGTCATGGTGTCGCCGACCACGATGTTGCGGCCGGTGGTGTACACCTTGGCGCCGAGTTCCTTCGCCGACTCCCGGGCCAGGGAACCCGTGTGCACCCGTACGCCGCTGAAGTCCGCGCCGTCGAACCGGGTCTCCATCTCCGACTGCAGTGTCTGGTCCATGCTCTGCCCGGGGGACTCGATCACCCGGTGGACCAGGGCCCGGCGCTGCACCGTCGGCTCGTGGCCGCAGCCCGCGTCGTGCTGGTGGCGGGACGCCTCGACGGTGCGGGCCACCGCCGCGTTGCCCGCCGTCCGCTGGAGCGCGAGCAGCCCGGCCGCGGTGCCGGTCACGGCCGTACGGTCCGCGCCGGCGGACGCCTCCCGTGCCGCCGGGCGGCTGACGGCCTGCGGGCGGCCGGCCTGGCTGTGTTCCTCCTGTGCGTGCATGAACTACCTTTCGGCGACGGACCCTCGACCACAACTACGAGTGCCGGGGCGGGGTGGGCAAGGGTCGTTCGGGCAGTCTCGGGGGCAGCATCCTCAGGACTCGCCGTCCGCGGCGGCCAGGACGTGGTGCGGATCGGCCGGCGCGTGCCCGCCCCGCGCGGCGGCCGCCATGCGGCGTACGGCGGGTTCGGGCATCCGGATCACCACCGGGTAGGTGAGGGTGTAGTCCTGCACGCCGACCGCCCGCGCCGGATCCCGCAGCGCCCCGGTGTGCCGGTGCCGTACCCGGGCCACCGCCCTGACCTGCAGGGTGAACTGCACCAGCATCGAAGCGGCCTTCGGCTTCCGCAGCGGCACCGTGCCGGAGGCGTTGCCCGCGGCGTCGGTGGGACCGCCGTCGCGGCCGTACGAGCCGGGGATGCTGTTCATGCCCGAGTAGTCGGCGCGGACCGGGCCCTCGCCGCCCAAGATCCGCGCGGAACGGCCGTGGTGGGAGGCGTGCTGTGCGTCCGCGGCCGCCGGGCGCCCCTCGGGGCCGCTCTGCGCGACCGTCTCGAACGTCATCTTGTCGCCCCTGCCGAGGATCTCGCCGTCGCGCAGCCGCGCGTGCAGGGAGCAGGCGATGTCCTGGCCCTCCACGCCGGACACGTGCACCGGCGGCAACTGGGCACCGGCCGACGCCAGGAGCGGCAGCGCCGCCGTGAGCCACTCGGTGGACACCGCCTCCTGCTGGGCATAGTGCGCCGCGTCACCGGCCTTCCGGAAGCCGCCGCCGACGTGCGCCTGTGCCATGGCCCGGCCGATCAGCTCCCGGATCTGCGGTGCCCCCCGGAAGCCGTTGACCTGTGCCTCCAGGGGCAGTTCGGCGCCGTCCGCACGCCATGCGGCCAGGGCGGCGGCGGTGGCGTCGCGCACCGGGGCCGTGCTGCCCCGGGCGGGTTCCGCGGCCCGCTCCGGCCGGGCGCGGGCCAGGGCCTTCAGGTCGTTGTCCAGCACGCGGTGCAGGAACGACCCGTCGAGGGTCACGGACGCCAGCCGGCCGTCGGCGGAGCGCAGTTCGAGCTCCGCCTGGAAGGGGACCGTCACGTTCACCGAGCCGGGCTCGGTGTCCACGATGGTGCGCAGCCCGGTCTGCGTCCGGGCGGACGCGGCCTGCCTGGTCGACGTGGTCTTCCCGACGCCGGGGCCCGCGACGGCGCCCGCGCTGCCGACCAGGTCGTCGTGCGGCTTGCCGGCACCGGTCAGCGAGGCGTCGACGCCACTGGTGCGGCTCTCCTGGCTGCCGGTCGCGCGCTGTGAGAAGGCGACGGTCGCGAACTCCATCTCCCGGTCGTTGCCGGACGGCCCGGCCACCGTGCCGGGCCCGGCACGGCGGACGTGGAAGACGGCCCAGTACGACGTGGCCCGGCGGCCGGGCACGGAACTGTTCCGCAGCAGCTCGACGGGGACACCGCCGTCCATGGCGCCGGCGAGCAGGCCCACCGCGCCGTCCTGGTCCAGCACCCGCAGCAGCCGCTGCACGTTCTCGAACCGGTCGTCCAGCACCCGGGTCGGCAGCAGGTCCGCCGCCAGCGCCCGGTCCCGCACCGCCGCCCGCAGCCGCCCGAGCAGCGGCACGAAGTCGGGCATGTCGTCGACCAGACCGGCCCCGAGCGGGAGGTGCGCGGCGAGCGCCGGCACGCCGGACACGTCGCGCGGTGGCGCGGGCGGAGCGACCTGCTGCTCCTGCTGCTCCTGCCGGTCCCGCTGCTCCTGCCGTCCCTGCCGGTCGGTGTCCCGGCTGCCGGAACCCTGAGCCCGCTCCGGGAGTTTGCCCCTCGCCTTCTCCGACATCCCCTCCCGCGGCCCGGACTCGGAGCCCGGATCGGCGGTGCCCGCCGCCCGGCCGCCGGACGTCGCCGGGTCACCGGACGTCGCCCGGTCGCCGGGCGCCGGCCGCCACTTCGCCGCGGTCTCCGCCAGCGCCCGCTCCTGCTCCCGGGTCCGCTCCTCCGGCGTCCTCAGGCCCGCCTTCCGCAACTGCGGCTCGGTGAGCCAGAGTCCGACGGCGCCCGGCACCGTCAGCCGCTGCGACATGGCGTACGGGCCGCGGCCGTTCACCGCGACCTCGGCCACCATCCACGCGGACAGGTCGCACTGGACGAGGTAGAGCGGCCGGGAGCGCGGATGGACGGCGTTGCGTTCGATCGTGCCGCCGGTCGTCGACGTGTCGGTCGTGGTCGTCGCCTGCCCGAAGGCGGGCGACACGCTCTGGGCCAGCGTCCACCCCGAGCCGCGCTCCGACCCGGTGCCGTTGAAGGTCACCGCCTTGCTCTTCGTCGACGCGTGCTGCCCCGACGCCTGATGACCGCCCAGGACCATGTTCTCCACACCGGCGCCGCCCACCCCGCTCTGCTCCGGCCTGCGGTGCAGGACCCGCGGGCCGGTGAGGGCCAGCCGGGTGCCGACGGCGCCGTTCAGCGCGGCCGTGCGCCGGGCATGGCGCAGGTCGCCGACCACCCAGCCGGTGCGGGTCGCCTGCCGCAGAGCCGCGGTGACGGCCTCCGGGCCGAGCCGCTCCTCCAGCGCCAGGCGCGGGGCGAGGCCCTCCGCCTGGTACGCGGTGTCCCCCGGCCTGTCCCGGTCGCCCTTGCGCGCGGCCAGGGCGAGCAGCCGGAAGGCCAGCTGCCGCAGCTGCTCGCCGTCGCCGACGGTCTCCACGAAGTCCCAGTCCCGCACCTGCCGTTCGGTGTCCGCACCGGGCGGCCGGGTCAGCAGGTCGTGGATGCCGGTGGCCTGGGAGGCGAGGTGGAACCGGGCGGGCCTGGACCGCCGGGCGGCCGTCCTGCGGTGCTCGCCCTCGCCCACGGTGAGCGCGGCGGGCGTGCTCAGCTCCACGTCCTGGCCCTCCGCGCTCCCGTCGAAGTGCTGCGGAACGGCGGCGTCGAGGTCGCCCAGCGAGGCGACGGGCCGGGCCTCGGGCTGCTCGCGGCCCGGGCTGCCGGGGGTGAGGGAGCGTTTCAGGGTGCGCTCCCGGGTGGTCGTGGTGACCTTGGCGTCGAGCATCAGCCGGGTACCGAACGTACTCGTCCTCACATCGCCGCTGTTGAGCGAGTCGCCGCGGACCGCGGGCCCGCCCTGGACCCGGCGGGCGCTCTCCACGGCGGCGTTGGCGGTGACGCCGAAGGACAGCGCGCCCGGCAGCAGCGTGACGTTGGCACTGCCCTGGACCCCGGCCCGGCGGGCGGTGGAGCGGCCGGTCTGCCCGCCGGAGGCGACGCCCGAACTGCTGCGCACCAGCCAGTTGTCGGTGTCGCCGAGATAGCTGAGCTCGCCGACCCGCCCGCGCACCCGGACCTGCACGTCGTGGGAGTGCAGCGTGGTCTTCCGGCGCAGCCGCACCGGGACGCCGGCGCCCAGCAGCTGGTTCTTCTTCGCCCGCAGGTTGGTCTCCGAGAGCACGGTGACCAGCTCGCGGTAGTTGCGCATGCGCGCCTCGGCCTCCGCCGGGTCGGGGATCTGCCCGGCCGGCCGGTCGCCGGTGCCGAAGTCCGGGAGATAGCCCGCCAGTTCGGGCCGGGACGCGAACAGCCGCTCCAGCGCCTCGACGAGGGGGCGCACGTCCAGGTGGGTGAGGGAGACGCTGTTGCCGGCGGCGCCGAACGGCAGCCGGCGTTCGGTCTCGCGCTCGGTCCCGTCGGGCGCGGTCTCGGTGGGCTTGCGGTGCAGGGGGTCCGCCCGGACGCCCTCCGGCAGCGGCAGCCCGATGTGCCGGGCCTCCTGGGCGCTCAGGCTGACCCAGCTGTCCAGGGTGTGCTCGGCCGTGCGCTGCCCGGGGTGCAGCCGCTGCGCGGGGGACGCGGGCCCCACGCCCTGCACGGTCAGCCGGACCCGGCCGAGGTAGAGCACCTTGTCACCGCGGATCTCGGCGCCCTTCCGGGTGGCCACGCTCTGGTCGGACGACGAGAACCGGGCGCCCTTCAGAGCGCCGGAGCCCATGCCCTGGAACCGGGCGACCGGCGGTGCCCCCGGGGCGCCGAAGGCGACCGCGGGACCGGCCCCGAACTGACCGCTCGCGCCCTTCGAGGCGGTGCGGCCCGCGCCGTGCGCGCTCTGCTGGTGGGTGCGCAGCTGGGTCTGCCCCGCACCCCAGCCGGGGGTCAGGGACACGATGTCGGCGCGCATCCGGTACGCGCTCGCGGCGCTGCCGTCCTTGGCCGGCAGGTCCTCGCCGGGCACCCAGCCGGCGAGGAGCCGGGGCAGGTCCTGCAGCACGGTCGTGCCGGAGGTGGCCTGGAACAGCCGGGCCCGGCCGGGCGCGCCGGGCGCGGTCACCGACGGCGCGAGCACGGAGGCGACCGTGTCGAACAGGCCGCCGCCACCGCCGTGCGGGCCGCCGGGGTCCTCCACGGCCAGCGCCGCCATGGACACGGCCTGCCGCACCGAGGTGGCCTGCTCCTCGCTCAGCTCCGGTCCGGGGACCGGCCGTGCGGTGCCGTGCGGCACCAGGTGCTCGTGCGGGACCCGCATGTCGAGGCCGCCGTCGCCGCTCGCGACGTGCCGGCCCCGCGCGCCGTGCTGCTTGATGCGCACGACGAAGCTCACCCGGCGCCGGGCCGTGACCGTGCCGCCGCCGCTGCGGAAGGTGCGGGGCTCGGAGACGGTGCGGTTGGAGTGGGTGTCCTGGGTGGAGGTCAGGGCGGCTCCGGCGGCGAGCTGCGCGCCGCCCAGGACCCCGGGCGTGGGCGTCGGGACCAGGACCGTGCCGGAGGCGCCGGCGCCCCACTGGCGGGTGCGGACCGTGTCGGCGGCCACCGTGCCCGCCGAGTTGTGCAGGTGGTCGACCTTGGTGTCGGCGTCCTCGCCCTGGGCGCTGTCCGCGAACGACAGCGCGGCCGCGTCGTCCTCGTCCCGTGGCCTGACGGCGACGGTGACGTCGTACGACGCCCCCTTCGGCCCGCGCACGGCGAAGGCCCGCCCGCGGCCGTAGAAGGTCTCCGGCCGCCCCGCCAACTCCTCCTGGATCGCGTCCACGTCGGCGCCGTCCTGCCCGGTGACCCGGGTCACCTCCGCGGCGACGAACGAGTGGCCGGTCAGCCCGGAGGCGGTGGACAGGCCCGCCGAGGTCATCGCCGCCAGGTACGGGGGGAGCGTGAGCGGCCCCTGGGTCCGGGCCTCGGTGGGCACGGGCGGCGGAGTGCGGGTCGGCGCGGGCTGCCTGCCGCCCTCGACCAGGCCGGCCACGGCGGCATTGCCCGCCCTGCTCTGCAGGTTCTGCATCTCGACGGCGGCCGGGTGCCCGCCCAGCGCGCCCGACATCAGCGGCTGCCGCCGGGAGAGGCCGCCGCCCCCGCTGTCCTGCCCGGCACGCCTCACCCCGGCACCGCTCGCCCCGCCGTCGCCCGGCACCGGTTTCCGTGTCCGCCGCACCCCGCGCACTCCCGTCCCGCCGGGACCAGGGGCCCCGTCCGCGTCGTCCTGGTGGCGCGTGCGGGCGCCGGTGAGCGGGACGCAGCCCGCCTGGCCGTGCAGGGTAGTGCGTGAACAGGGATGGTCCACAAGGGGAAGGTCACCGGACGGACCGGTTAACGAACGGGGGTCGGGGCTGCTTCCGGGCCGGTGACCAGCGACGTACGGCGAACGGCTGCCCCCAGGGCTGCCCTTGGGGGCAACAGGTGTGCCCGGGCCCGGGCACCGGTGGCCGTTTCGGCGGTCACGCTCGCGCGTGAGGGTGGGAAGCGTTCCTGTCTCGTACCCCGAGGAGAGCAGAGCATGCCGTCCTACCTGTCGCCCGGCGTCTACGTCGAGGAGGTGGCCAGCGGCTCGCGCCCCATCGAGGGGGTGGGCACGTCGGTGGCGGCCTTCGTGGGCCTGGCCCCGACCGGTCCCCTGAACGAGCCGACCCTCGTGACCAACTGGACGCAGTACGTCGCGTCCTTCGGTGAGTTCACCGACGGGTACTATCTCGCGCACTCCGTCTACGGCTTCTTCAACAACGGCGGCTCGGCGGCGTACGTCGTCCGCGTCGGCGGCTCCGACGAGGGCGCCGGCGGCGAGGCCAAGTCCCCCGCCGCCCTGCGGGGTTCCGCCGCCCCGGCCGCCCTGCCGCCCGGCGAGGCCAGGCCGCTCGGCACCTTCAGCGTCAGCGCCATCGCCTCCGGCGACCTGAGCGTCGAGGTCGCCGACCCGGAGGGCGAGGGCCCCGCCGAACGTTTCAGGCTGGTCGTCAAGGACGCCGGCAAGGTCGCCGAGACCTTCGACGTGACCGCGAAGAAGGGCGGCCGCAACTACGTCGTCACGCAGGTCAAGGAGCGTTCCCGGCTCATCACCGTGACCGAGGCCGCGCCCGCCGCGCAGCTGGCCCGTCCGGAGAACCAGACGGTGGCCCTCGTGGCCCCCACCCAGACGCCGGCGTCCGCGCCCCCCGTCGCGGACGCCGGTTCGCACCCCGGCCCCGCCGAGTACCTGGGCGACTCGGCCGACCGCACCGGCTTCGGCGGCCTGGAGGCCGTCGACGAGGTGTCCATGGTGGCCGTCCCCGACCTGATGGCCGCCTACCAGCGCGGTGCGATCGACCTGGAGCAGGTCAAGGCCGTCCAGCTCGGCCTGATCGCGCACTGCGAGCTGATGGGCGACCGGGTCGCGGTCATCGACCCGCCGCCGGGCCTCAACGCCCGCCAGATCCGGGTCTGGCGCCAGGAGACGGCCGGCTACGACTCCAAGTACGCGGCCCTGTACTACCCCTGGATCAAGACCTTCGACCCGTCCTCCGGCCAGTCCCGGCTGATCCCGCCGTCCGGCCACGTGTCCGGCGTCTGGGCCCGCAACGACGCCGAGCGCGGTGTCCACAAGGCCCCCGCGAACGAGGTCATCCGCGGCGCCGTGGACCTGGAGCTCCAGATCACCCGCGGCGAGCAGGACCTCCTCAACCCGATCGGCGTGAACTGCATCCGCGCCTTCCCGGGCCGCGGCATCCGCATCTGGGGCGCCCGCACCCTCTCCTCCGACCCGGCCTGGCGCTACCTGAACATCCGCCGGTACTTCAACTACCTGGAGGAGTCGATCCTGATCGGCACCCAGTGGGTGGTCTTCGAGCCCAACGACCACAACCTCTGGGCCCGTATCCGGCGCAACATCTCCGCGTTCCTGGTCAACGAGTGGCGCAGCGGCGCCCTGTTCGGGCAGCGGCCCGAGGAGGCGTACTACGTCAAGTGCGACGAGGAGACCAACCCGCCGGAGTCGGTCGACGTCGGCCGCGTGATCTGCGAGATCGGCATCGCCCCGGTCAAGCCCGCCGAGTTCGTCATCTTCCGGCTGGCCCAGTTCAGCAGCGGCAGCGGCGAGCTGCAGGAGTAGCGGGCCCCGGGCCCCGGGCCCCTCGGTCCCCAACCCCCTTGTTGTCACGGCACTTTGAGAAGAACGGGCAGTAACACATGAGTCTCCAGCCGGGTGACGCCCTCACATCGCACAATTTCGGCCTGCAGATCGACGGCGTGATGGTCGAGTACCTCGCCGAGGTCAGCGGCATGACGATGGAGCAGGACGTCATCACCTACCAGCAGAACACGCCGGACGGGAAGAACCACGTCCGCAACCTGCCGGGCGTGAAGAAGAACGGCACCTGCACGGTCGTCCGCGGTATGACCCAGTCCTCGTCGTTCACCCAGTGGATCAACGAGTCGATCAACGGCCAGATGGCCACGGCCCGCAAGAACGCCTCCATCATCATGATGGACTTCGAGAACAACCCGGTGAAGCGCTACAACCTGCGCAACGCCTGGTGCAGCAAGATCGACACCAGCACGGTCAAGGCGGGCGAGGCGTCCGCGCTGACCGAGTCGGTGACCATCACGTTCGAAGAACTGGTCATCGAGTAATGAGGCGTTCGGCTGTCAGGGCCGGGGGAGTGGGCGCGCCGCTCGCACCGGAGGCGGCGGCGCCCCAGGCTCCCCAGCAACCGGAGACGCCCGTCGAGGTGCTGCGCACGGAGTTCCCGTTCCAGCTCCCGCGCGGGTACGTCGACGAGCAGGGCACCGTCCACCGCGACGGCGTGATGCGTCTGTCCACGGCACGCGACGAGCTGGTCCCGCTGCGGGACGTCCGCGTCCAGGAGAACCCGGCGTTCCTGTCGGTGGTGCTGCTGGGCCGGGTCATCACCCGCCTCGGCACGCTCGCGCTCGTCCACGACGGGGTCGTGGAGAACATGTTCGCCTCCGACCTGGCGTTCCTGCAGGACTTCTACCGCCAGATCAACGCGGAGGGGCACACCCGGGCCGCGGTCAACTGCCCGCACTGCTCGGAGCCCTTCGAAGTGGAACTCGGCGGGAGCCGCCTGGGGGAATCGTGACGTACGCGACCGACCGGCTGCACGAGGAGATCGCGTACGTCGCCTACCACTTCCACTGGAACCTGGAGGACATCCTGGACCTGGAGCACGCCGACCGCCGCCGCTACACGGCGGAGATCGCGTCCCTGGTGACCAGGGCGACGGCCGCCGCAGGGGCGGAGGGCTGACGGGTGGGGCTGTGGGATCGGATGCGGGGACGGGGCCCGGGGACGTCCTCCGAGGCCGGCGAGTCCGGGAACGGGAACGCGAACGGGAACGCGAACAGACCTGAGGCGCCTGCGGAGGCGCCGCGTCGCGTGGTGGCGGCGGCCTGGTCCGGGCTGCCGCCGATCCAGCGTGCGCTGGGGACGGGCGGGCCGGTCGCGGACGCCGGGTTCGGCGGCCGGTTGCCGACCTGGCAGAACCCGTCGTTCACGGGCACGCGCTCGCACGCGGTCCTCGACGGCGAGTCCAGCGCGCGTCTTGCCGGGGGCGGCCTTGCGGGGACGCCCGGGGCGGGCGCGGGTGCCCTGTCCGGCCTCGAACGTCCGGTGCAGGCACTGCCGTTGGCGGGCCCGACGGGAGCGGCGGGGCAACCGGGGCCGACGGGCGGCCGGAAGGCCTCGGTTCCGGTGGTGCCGCTGCGGGCGGTGGGGACAGTGGGGGCAGTGGGGGGTGGTTCGGCGGGTGCGGTCGGATCGGCGGGTACGGCCGGTTCGGTGGCGCCCGCGGTGCAGCGGGTGCCGTTGGCCGGACGGCGTGGTGGCGGTGCGGCTGCCCGGACGCCGGGGGTGACGGCGGGAGCGGCACGGAACGGGAACGGCACGTCGAACTCGGCGCTCCCGTCGGCTCCGTCGACCGTCGCGGCCGGGGGAACGGCGTCCTCCGCGGAGGGGAAGGGGCAGCGGGCGACGCCCGCCGTGCAGCGGTCGGCCACACCGACGGCCGCCGCCTCGACGGCGGTGCCGGTGGCGTGGGCGCCGCAGCCGACTCCGGTCGTGCCGGCTCCGGCCACCGGTCCGCGCGTTGTGCCTGCACCGCCTGTCCCGCCGCGCCGCAGCGCGCTCACGCAGGCACCGGCCGGCACGTCGGTGACGGCCGTGCAGCGGCGTACGTTGCCGTCGGCGCCGCGGGCGACGGTTGCCGAGGGCGCGGTGACCGCCTCGGGCGAGGGCGACCGAGCGGGGGCCGGAACGGCGCCGGACACGGTCCTACGACAGGCGGCCGACGGCGGGGATCCGGTGCGGGTGAGCGGGGGCTGGTCGCGCCCGCGTGGCGGCGGTGACGCCGGCACCGTCCCCGGGAGCACCTCCCCCGGCGGGACTCCGCGCGCTTCTCGGAGCGCTGCTCCCGGACGGGCTCCGGCACCTGCCGTCGTACAGCGGTCCGCATCCGCCGGTGGACCGTCAACAGCCCGGCCGAACACGGCAGGTCCGGCTCCGGCCAGGGCGTCCTCCGGCGGTGGCGGTGGCGCTGGCGCTGGCGGTGGCGGTACGGCCTCGGCACCCGGCTTGCCCGGGGCCACGGCTCGTCCGGCCGCCGCGTCTCCTACGACGACACCCCCGGCTGTCCCTGCCTCGCCCCCCGCGCCGCCCTCGGTGGCCGCCACGCCCACGTCGCCTGCCACGCCCCCGGGCGTCGGCGGGCCTTCCGGCATGCCCGGCGCCGGGGCGTCGACCCCTGTGCAGCGGCAGGCCGCGAACGACCGTCGCGCGCCGGTCTCTCCGACCGTGCCCAGCGGCTCGACGACTACCCCGCAGCAGTCGCCCGGCAGCCCCGCGACGCCCTCCGTGCAGCGCCGTGCCGTCACCGACCAGGCCGCCCGGAACACCGCGTCGTCACCGGACAGCGGCCGTACGGCGGCGAGTTCGGCACCCATGCCCCGGACCGGCACGACGGCCACCGGCGCCGAAGCCGCCACGGCTTCTTCGCCCACCGTGCCGGCCACGCCCCCCGTCCCGCAGCGTGCGCGACCCTCGGCGTCCCCGACGGCGACCGGTGGCCGCGAGACGCCTGTGCAGCGAAGGGCGGCGGAGAACGCGGGCGCACCCGGTGCCGTAGGGGAAGCGCCAGGTCCGGCAGCGCGGGGAACCGTACCGGCTGCCGTGCCGACGCCACCGCGTGAGCCCGGCCCGGACGCTGCCGGCACCTCGACGGCGGCGCCCACGCCCACGCCCGCTGCCGCTCCCACTCCCGCGTCCGCTCCCTCGTCGGCTTCGGCTTCGGCTCCGACTCCGGCTCCTGTGCAGCGTGCCGCATCCACCCCGGATGCCCCCCGCTCCCGCCCCGGCCTCGGCGCCCCGCTTTCGCGCGCGCCCGGCGGCGGTGGTCGCGAGGTGTCCGTACAGCGGCGGACGGCAGCGGGTCCGCAGGCCTCCTCCGCTGCCGTGCCGGGAGCAGTGGTGCCGGACGCGCAGACGTCGCCGGGTCCGCACGAGCGGGGACCCGTCCCGTCGTCCTCCGCTCCGGCCACGGAGACCCGGCCCGCGCCCGCGCCGACGCCGGTCCCTGGGCCCGCCCCCGCCTCCCCCCTCGCCTCTCCCCCCGCCTCCGTACAGCGTGCCGGTGCGACCACTCCCGCTTCACCCCGCCTCGGTCTCGGCGCCCCCTTCACGGGTCCGGCCGCGAGCGCGGCGGTCGCGAGGTCCGTCGGCCGCCGGGCGGCTGTGCCGTCCGTGCAGCGGCGGGCGGCGGGCGGTTCGTCAGGTGGCTCGTCAGGTGGTCCGTCGGCGGGTCCCGCCGGGCAGGCGCCGACCGCCACCTCCCGGCCGGTCCCCGCAGCGCCGCCCCTGCCGGTCCAGCGGGCGTCCGCTCCGGGCCTGCCCACGCCCACGCCCACGCCCACGCCGACGGCCGGGCATGCGCAGCCCGCCCCCACCGGTCCCGTACCGATACCGGTACCGACACCGCCACCCTCTCTCCCCGGCCCCACCTCGGCGGGCCCCTCGGCGGTGGCCGCACCGCTGCCCCCCTTCGTGCAGCGGGGTGCCGTTCCCGGGCCCGGAAGCCCCCGGGCGGCGCAGTCGCCGTTCCCCGCGAGCCCCCCGCCGCCCACCGGACCGACGGCACCCCTGCCCCTCTTCGTGCAGCGAGCCGCGACTCCGCATGCCGCCCTGCCGGTCAAGCCGACCGCCGCCTCCACCCCCACCTCCACCTCCGCGCCCGCCCAGGCCGTCCCCCTGCGCCCCACCACCCCGATCTCCGCCACCGCGGCCCTGCCCGTCGCCCCCCTCGTCGTCCAGCGCGCCCCGCTCACCACCGCGCTCCCCGTCGCCCAGCCCACGACCTCCCTGAAAAAGGCGCCCGTCGTCGGGACCACCCACACCACGCGCGCCGCGGCTCCCCGGACCCAGACGGCCAGGCAGCCACCGCCCTCCGACGACCCGCCGCCACCCGGGTACTCCGCCTCCGCCTCGGCCGCCGACGATCCGCCCCCCGGCTACACGGCGGTCGAGGGCGGCGGTTTCGACCCGCGGGCTCTCACCGAGTTCCAGGTGGACGCCCTCGTCCACCGGATCATCGACCGGATCACCCGGCACGTCCGCACCGAACTCCGCCGCGACCGCGAACGCGTGGGCAAGCTCCGCGACTTCCGCCCCTGACGGCGACCGGTCACGACACCCGCCGCACCCACTCCACCTCCACAGAAAGGCCCCCGATGGACCGCCAGGACCCGGGAACCACGGTCTGGTTCAGCCTCTCCATCGACGGCGAGGACCTCGGTTACTTCAACGGGTGCGAGGGGCTGTCCTCGCAGGTGGAGATCGAGCAGCGGCAGGAGGGCGGGAACAACGGGTTCGTGTGGCAGCTGCCGACCCGGGTCACCTTCTCCCACATCCGGCTGACCCGCCCGCTCACCCCGGACACCACGAAGGTCGCGAAGTGGATCTCGTCCGTGCAGACCGGGATCGAGCGGCCCACCGGGCAGATCACGGCGCTGCGCGCGGACGGTTCGGAGGTCGCCCGGTGGGGGCTCCTCGACGTGCTGCCGGTGAGCTGGCAGGGGCCCTCCCTGGACGCGGGCAGCCCGTCCGTCGCCACCGAGGTCCTGGAGATCGCCCACCACGGATTCACGGACTGAGAGGCAGACCAGATCATGGCCAGGAGCAGCCGGGGCGCCGGCAAGAGCCTCGTGCGGGCCACCCTCGCGATTCACGAGCCGCCCGTGGGCACCAGCACCAGCCCGGGCGGCATCATCAAGACGTTCGGCTTCGAGTTCAACCCGGCGCAGCTGTCGATCGCCCGCCGGGCGGACTGGAAGTCGTCGGCGGCGCCGATCGAACGGGACGGCGCGCTCCCGGAGTTCCTCGGCACCCATCCGCGCGAGATGAGCGTGGAGATCTTCCTGGACCGGTCCGACGACCCGGACAGCAACGACGTGATGAAGAAGGTGGAGTCGCTGCTGGCCTGCTGCGAGGTCACCAGCAAGAGCATCGCCGCCAAGCAGCCGTCGCCGCCCTGGGTGGTCTTCCAGTGGGGCTCGTTCTCGACGGCCAACTTCACGGCGTACGTGGCCTCCGCCGACGTCTCCTACTCCCTCTTCGGGACCAGCGGGATGCCGATCCGGGCCAGCTGCCGGCTCCAGCTGCACGAGATCCCGAGCAAGACCGCGGGACAGAACCCGACGTCCGGCGCGCTCACCGCGCAGCGCGTGCACCGGGTCGTCGCCGGGGACTCGCTGCAGTCGCTGGCCTGGCGGGAGTACGGCAACGCGGCCGCCTGGCGGGCGATCGCGGACGCCAACGGGATCGACGACCCGGGGTGGCTGCCCACGGGGACGGAACTGGTGTTGCCGGCCGCCGAGGAGGTGCGGTCCTGATGGTGAAGCACGCTTTCTCGAACGTCGTCAAGGTCGTCATCGGCGGCAAGGAGCTGACCGCGACCTCGGAGTACGGGCGCTATCTGGTCGACGCGCACGTGGACCAGGGCGTCGGGGTGCCCGCCGCCTTCCAGCTGACCTTCCGGGACCCGGCGCGCAAGCTGCTGGGCAAGCTGGGCGTGCAGTTCGGCACCCCGGTGGTGATCACACCGGTCTCCGACGGGCAGGGCACCGGCGATCCGCTGCTCACCGGCGAGGTCACCGGGATGGAGGCCGAGTACGACGGCACCGGCAGCTACGCGGTGGTCCGGGGCTACGACTACGGGTTCCGGCTGATGCGGCAGCGCCGCGTGGTCGCCTACCGCAACCAGACCGCCTCCGACATCGCCCGCAAGCTCGCCGCGCAGGACGGCGTGCCGATCGGCCGGATCCAGGCCACCAGGACCGTCTACGAGTTCATCAGCCAGTCGAACGTCACCGACTGGGACTTCCTGGCCCGGCTCGCCGACGAGAACGAGATGGTCATGTCGGTGGACGCGGACGGCAAGTTCCAGTTCGTGAAGCAGAAGAGTGCCTCCGGGGCGCCCTCGCCGCGGACCGACGGCGACAAGAGCCCGTTCGTGCTGGAGGCCGGGCACGACATCCTGCGGCTGCGGACCGCGGTCACCGCCTCCGACCAGGTGAACAAGGTCGAGTCGCGCGGCTGGGACGTACGGACGAAGAAGGCGCTCACGGCCACCGTGACGCCCGCGAGCAACACCGGGTACAGCATCGGCACCACCCCGGGCGCGGCGGCCGGCGAGTTCAAGACGTCGAAGCTGGTGGAGACGCGTACGCCCTACGACAAGCAGTCCGAGGTGACGTACGCGGCCGACGCCCTCTCCGACGACGTCACCTCGACGTTCGCCGAGGTGGAGGTGGTGGTGCGGGGCAACCCGAAGCTGCGGCCGGGGGTGCCGGTGGCGCTCGCGGACGTCGGGGACCCCTTCGAGGGGAAGTACACGGTCACCTCGGTACGGCACGTCTTCGGCGACGCCAAGCACTACGAGACCTGGGTGACGGTCAGCGGCCGGCAGTGGCGGTCCCTGTACGGCGTCGCCTCGGGCGGCGGCGGGGACGCGGGCAGCGACCGGCAGCTCAGCGTGGCGCAGGCCCTCGTCACCGACGTACAGGATCCGCTCCAGCAGGGGCGGGTGAAGCTCAAGTTCCCGTGGCTGGACGACACCTACGTCAGCGACTGGACCCGGAGCATGCAGTGGGGCGGGGTGCGCGGCGGCGGGGTCTTCCCGATGGACGTCGGGGACGAGGTCCTCGTCGCCTTCGACCGGGGCGCCCTCGACCACGCGTACGTCATCGGCGGCCTCTACAACGGCAAGGACAAGCCGACCCGGGTCAAGGACGTGCCGCTGCACGACGGCATGCGCGGCCGGGCCACCCGGCACACCGTCTCCGACCGCGTCGGCAACCGCATGGACCTGCTCGACCAGCGGGGCCGCAAACAGGGCGTCCGGCTGGCCAGCGGCGACGACAAGCTGACCGTCTTCCTGGACCGGCAGCAGACCGAGATCACCGTGGACAGCAAGGGCAGCGTCTCCATCAAGGGCAGCAGGTCGGTGTCGGTGGAGGCCGGCGCCAACCTGTCCCTGAAGGCGGGCGGCGCGCTCAGCATCAGGAGCGGGGGACCGCTGTCCCTGCAGAGCGCGGAACTCGTCGACATCAAGGCCCCCGCGGGCGCGGTCACCGTGAACGCCGCCGCCGTGAACGTGATGGCGAACGCCGCCCTGTCGCTGCGCGGCAACGCGGCGGTCGCGATCAGCTCCCTGGTCACCGTGGGGATCCAGGCCCCCCAGGTACCGGTCCTGGGCATGATGACGATGGGTGGACTGAACGTGATGGTGGTCCCGTGAGCAGCCCGCAGGTCTTCCCGGAGAGGCGGGTGCGGCGCTGATGGCAGAGCAGTTCGTCGGCTCCGGCTGGTCGTTCCCGTTGCGCATCGGGCCCACCGGCGGCATCGCCCTGGTCAGCGGCGAGAAGGAGGTCGAGGAGGCCATCCGGCTCATCCTCTCCACCGCCCCGGGCGAACGCCCGATGCGGCCGGAGTTCGGCTGCGCCATCCACGACCTGGTCTTCGCCCCGGTCAACGAGCAGACCGCGGGCCGGATCCAGCACGAGGTGCACGCCAGCCTCGACCGCTGGGAGCCGCGGATCGAGGTCGAGGACGTCGAGGTGACCACCGGGGCCGACCCGAGCGTGCTGATGATCGACGTCCGCTACTCGATCCGCGGCACCAACAACCCGCGCAGCCTGGTCTTCCCCTTCTACGTCATCCCCTCCCACGACGAGCCGGACCTGCCGCCCGCCTCCCCGGACTCCTCCGAAAGCGACCGCTGATCCCGATGGCCCTGCCCTCCCCGAACCTCGACGACCGCCGCTTCCAGCAGTTCGTCGACGACGCCAAGCGTTACATCCAGCAGCGCGCCCCGGAGTGGACCGACCACAACGTCTCCGACCCCGGCATCACCCTGGTGGAGACGGTCGCGCACATGGCCGACCAGATCGTGTACCGGCTCAACCGGGTCCCGGAGAAGAACCACCTGGCCTTCCTGGACCTGGTCGGTATCACGCTCTTCCCGCCGTCCGCCGCCCGCACGGACGTGACGTTCTGGCTGTCGGCGGCCCAGGAGGAGCCGGTCCCGGTGCCGGTCGGCACCGAGGTGGCGACCCGCCGTACCGAGACCCAGGAGGCGGTCGTCTTCGCGACCGAGCGCGAACTGACCATCGTGCCCAGCGAGTTGCGGCACCTGCTGCGGCAGCAGCACGGCGCGGCCGTCGTCGACCTCACCCATGAACTCGCCGAGGGCAAGGACCTGTTGTGCTTCACCGAGTCCCCGAACCCCGGTGACTGCATGCTGCTCGGCCTCTCCGCCGCCGTCCCGCACTGCGCGGTCGCCCTGGACCTGGACAGCCGGGTCGACGGTGTCGGCGTGGACCCGCGGCAGCCTCCGCTGGTCTGGGAGGCGTGGACGGAGGACGGCTGGCGGGAGTGCGAGGTCGACCGGGACGGCACCGGCGGCCTCAACCGCCCCGGCGAGATCGTCCTGCACGTCCCCGGCGGCCATGTCCTGTCCCGCAACGGCGGCCTGGAGGCCAGCTGGCTGCGCTGCCGGGTCACCGAACCCCACGCCGACCAGCCCTTCTACACCACCTCCCCGACGGTCCGGTTCGTCGAGGCCTGCACGGTGGGCGGCACCACGGCCGCCGTCCACGCGGAGACCGTCGAGGACGAGGCGCTCGGCGAGTCCACCGGCCTGCCCGGCCAGCGCCTCAGGCTCGCCCACGCCCCCGTCGTCGGCGACACCCCGCCGCTCCTCCTGCAGACCGCCGAGCACGACGGCGAGGACGGCTGGGCGGACTGGCAGGTCGTCCCGCACTTCGCGGCCTCCGGCCCGCACGACCGGCACATCACCCTCGACGCGACCACCGGCGACATCGCCTTCGGCCCCGCGGTCCGCGAACCGGACGGCACCCTGCGCCAGTACGGCACGGTGGCCCCGAAGGGCGCGGTCGTCCGGGCCCGCCGCTACCGCACCGGCGGCGGCCGGGACGGCAACGTGGCCCGCGGGGCCGTACAGATCCTGCGCTCCTCCATCCCGTACGTGGCGGAGGTCGTCAACCGGGAGGCCGCGCGCGGCGGGGTGGACGGCGAGACGGTCGCCGAGGCGAAGGTCCGCGCCCCGATCACGCTGCGCGCCCAGGAGCGGGCGGTGACCCTGCGCGACTACGAGGAGCTGGCCCGCCGCGCCGCCCCCGAGACGGCCCGGATCACCTGCCTGGAGGGCGAGGAGGGCGAGCACGGGTCGTACGCGGTCCGGGTCCTGGTGGTGCCCCAGGCGGTCCCCGACCCCGGCGGCCGCCTGCGCTTCGAACAACTCGTCCCCGGCGACGCCCTGCTCGACCGCATCACCCGCTACCTGGACGAACGCCGCCTCATCGGGACCCGGTTGGCGGTCGGCCCGCCCTTCTACCAGGGCGTCACGGTCGTCGCCACCGTGCACGCCTTCCGCGGCGTGGACGTCGACCGGGTCCGCCACCAGGCCCACGACGCCCTCTACCGCCACCTGGACCCGCTGACCGGCGGCGCGGACGGCAAGGGCTGGCGGTTCGGGCGCCCGGTGCAGTCCGGCGAGGTCTTCGCGGTGCTGCAGCGCGTCCCCGGCGTCGAACTCGTCGACGAAGTCGTGCTCCACCCCGCCGACCCGCTCACCGGCAAGCGCGGCGACCCGACCGACCGCATCGACCTGGACGCCCCGTCCCTGGTCTTCTCCTTCGACCACCGGGTGAGGGTGATCGGCGAATGACCGGCAACAACCCGTCCGGAGGCCTCCGTTGAGAGGTTCCATCGACGGCCTCGGCTCCTCCGTCCCCATCGGCGCGATGCTCCCGGCGGTCTTCGCCGACGACGACCTCGCGCTGCGCTTCGTCGCCGGCCTGGACGACGTGATCGCCCCGATCCCGAACGTCCTCGACTGCCTGCCCAGCTACTTCGACCCGGCCCTGGCCCCGCTGGACTTCGCGGAATGGCTCGGCACCTGGGTCGGCGCCGAGACGGACGGCACCGAACCGGAACCCCTGCTCCGGGCTGCCGTCGCGGCGGCCGCCTACCTGCACCGCATCCGGGGCACCCGCCTCGGCCTGTCCGAGACGGTCCGCCTGGCCTTCGGCGTGACCCCGGACATCACGGAGAGCGGCGGCGCCGACTGGAACGCCCGCCCGCTGGGCCCCTTCCCCGGCACCCCCCGCCCCCACCTCCACGTCCACCTCACGCTCCCGTTCCCCACCCCGGCCGACGAGGTCCGCCTGGAACACCTCGTGGCCGCCGCCCGCCCCGCTCACATGCCCTACACGGTCCAGGTGACCGCGTCCGCCGAAAGGACCCCGCAGCCATGACGACCAACCGGAACTGCACGGAGTGCGGCACGGTCGCCGAACCGGGCCAGTCCTTCTGCGACGCGTGCGGCGCGGTCCTGAGCTGGGCGGGCAACAGCGAGGAGCCCCCTCAGCCCCGGCAACCCTCGCCCCCCGACCCGGCCCCCGCCCCCGCCTGGGACGCCTTCACCCGAAGAGACGGCGCCACCGGGCTGCCCCAGCGGACAGCCTCCTTGGAACCAGCGGCAACGACAGCGCCCCGTCAGGGCCACGGTGACTTGCAAGGTGCGGCAACGACAGCGCCCCCTCAGGGGCGCGGGGAACTGCGCGACCAGCCCCCACTCACCGCCACGTCACCCACGGCCGAAACCACCCCCATCCCCACCCCACAACCCGCACCCGAACCGGAACCCGTACCCACCCCCACCCCCACCCCCACCCCCACCCCCTCCCCCGACCACGACCGAGCCCGCCGCCTCCTCATCCCCGTGACCGACCCGGAACCGGCGGCCGCACCCCCCTCCGTCGCCCCCGTCCTCCCCGGCCGCCCCACCCCCCAACGCCCCGCCTCCGTCCGCGCCCCCGGCGAGGACCTCGGCGCCCACGGCGGCACCCCCTGCCCCTGGTGCGCCACCCCCAACCGCCCCGACCGCCACTTCTGCACCCGCTGCGCCATGCCCATGGCCGGCCACCCCGGCGCCGCCGCCTCCGCCCCCCGCCCCTGGTGGCGCCGCATCCTCGACTTCCGCAGGAGAGAGACCCCGTGGGCCGGCGACCGCCCCCGCCTCCGCCGCACCTTCGACCGCGTCCTCACCTGGATCGTCGCCGCCGTCGTCCTCACCGGAGCCATCGTCCTGGCGGTCAACACGCCGAAGGCGATCAGCGCCACCCGCGACCACTTCGCCAAGCGCGCCCAGGTCTCCCCGGCCACCTACCGTGCCTCCCGCTCGTACGCCGGCCACAAGCCGGAACTGGTCTTCGACAAGCTGAACAACACGTGGTGGGGTCCGGGCGTGACCCAGGGCGGCGAGGGCGAGTGGATCGAGGCGCACTTCGACGAGCCGACCCGCCTCCTGAACGTCGTCATCACCTCCGGCGAGTCGACCCACAACGACCAGCTGAGGAAGTCGGCGCTGCCGCACCGCATGAAGGCGACCATCAAGACCGACGACGGGAAGACCGAGACCCGTGAGCTGACCCTCGATCAGACGGCCGGCGGCCAGACCCGTGACTTCCGCGCGGCGGACGTCGTCTCCGTCCGCTTCACGATCGAGTCCTCGTACCAGGCGTCGGCCGACACCCAGGTGGCCATCGCCGAGATCGAGTTCTTCGGCCCGTCGAGCGCGAACTCCTAGCTCCTGGCTCCTAGCTCCTCATCAGGGACCGGTAGACGGCCGTGGACCTGGGGTTGCCCCGGCAGCTCCACACGCCGTGCGGGCAGTAGTCGGTGATCGTCTGGTACACCGGGCGGCTGCTCGCGAACCAGTCCAGCATGCCCCGCAGATACGCGGGGTCGTCGCCGTTCTCGTACAGCCCCCACTCGGGGTACGAGACCGGTTTGCCGTGGGCCCGGGCGAACTCGACCTGGGCCCGCAGCCCGTACGGCTCGTTGACCTGCTCCTGGAAGGACATCCCCCGCGGGGCGTCGTACGCGTCCATCCCCACCACGTCCACGTACCCGTCCCCCGGGTAGCACGCGGTCCAGGGGATGGCGTCCCGGCCCCGGTTGGGCGCGAAGTCGAACCGGAACCGGGCGCCCGGCACCGACCGCATGGCCGTCACGATCCGCCGCCAGTAGGCCCGCCAGGAGGCGGGGTCCGGCTCGCAGCGGTGGGTGTACGTGACGCCGTTCATCTCCCAGCCGAGCACGACGACGGTGTCCGGCGCGCCGACCGCGACCAGCCTGCGGGCCAGGGCGCGGAAGTGACCGTCGTACGACCCCTTCGCCCCGAGCTGGAGTTGGCGGCGCACCTCGGGGTCCGGGACGTGTGCCTCGGTGTGTTCCAGCATCGGCACGTTGAGGACGAGGAGCCGGTCGGGTTCGGCCCGCCGCCACCGGGCCCAGATCCGTACGAAGTCCGGGGCGCCCTCGATGTTCCGCCACACGTCCCCGGGCAGGTAGGTGTGCCCGACCCGGGGTTCGTCCCGCAGCCAGTTCCCGAGCGCCGCGACCCGCCGCACCCCGTCCGCTCCGTACCCGACGTACGCCCCGAACGGCCCGGGCGCGGCGGGCCGCGGGGTCTCCGGCCGGGAGACCGGCAGCAGCAGGGCGGCGGTCAGCGCGGCGGCCCACAGGAACCTCAGACGTGCCATGGGAGGCAGTCTGGCCGCTGCGCGCGCGGGGGCCACGCTATGTGGACATAACGTGACCCTGCGCGCTGTCGTCGTGCTACCGCCGTGCCGGCGGCGGGTTCACCTCGTCCCCGGGTTCCACAGCGTCGTCAGATCCCAGGGCGTGGCCGGGTTCCACGGTGTCGCCGGGGCCTTCTGCGGCGTCGGCGTCCCCGGCTTCCCCGGCGCCCTCGGCGGCCGGCCGTGCCACGGCTGCGCGGGTCCCGTCCAGCCGGCCGACGGCAGTGCACTCGGGTACGGGGTGTCGGGGATGCTCGGAGTGCTCGGGGTCGGGTGGGGACGCGGATGCGGGCGCGGGTGGGAGTGAGAGTGCGAGTGGGAGTGGGAGTGGGGGCGCGGGTGTTCCGGGGACGCCGTTGCGGGCACGCTCACGCCGTGGTGCCGCAGCCACGGCAGCGGCGCGATGGCGGAGTCCGCGTGCCGGGTGGTGCGGACCTCGAAGTGGAGGTGCGGGCCGTCGGCGTTGCCGGTCGCGCCCGCGCCGCCGATGCGCTGGCCCGTCGAGACCCGCTGGCCGGGGCGGACGTTGATGACGGACAGGTGGGCGTACTGGGTGTAGTAGCCGTCGCAGTGGTGTAACACGACCTGGTTGCCGAATCCGTCGCCGCAGGACGCGGCCACGACCCGGCCGGAGCCGACGGCGTACACGGGCGTGCCGGTGCGGACGGCGAAGTCCTGGCCGGTGTGCCGGTGCTGCCAGTGGTGGCCCTTGGCGGCGTACCGGGCGGAGAGCCGGTAGCGGACCGTGGGCGCGGTCCACCGGGCGGTGCGGGAGGTGCGGGCGGTGCGACCGGTGTGACTGACGACGTCGGCGCGTCCGGTCCCGCCCTTGCGGGCGGCGGCGGGGGGCGGGGTGCTGGGCCGCCCGAAGGCGCAGTGGCCGGGGCGCTGGGCGGCCTTGGCGGGCGTGGTGAGGAACGCGCCGGTCAGGAGGAGCACCAGTGCGGCGACGAGCAGCCGTAGATCATCCGTTCGCATCTTCGGATCCTCTGACGAACGGCTCCCCGGGAGGTGGCCCCACGCGCCCGGGGCCACGACTTTCGCCTGTTCGGATGATCGTCCCCGGCGCGGCCCGCACCGTTTCACCCGTCCGGAACTGAACGCCCGCCCGCCGTCGGCCCGTACCTCCGGGCACAGCACGTGTCCGCAGAACGGAGTCCCCCCGTGAACGCATCCGCAGCCATCGGCGTGACAGGCCTGGGCGTGATGGGCCGTAACCTGGCCCGGAACTTCGCCCGGCACGGCTACCCGGTCGCCGTCCACAACCGCACCCCCGCCCGCACCCGTGCGCTGATCGAGGAGTACGGGAGCGAGGGCGACTTCGTCGGCGCCGAGACCGCGGCCGAGTTCGTCGCCGCCCTGGAACGCCCCCGCCGCCTCATGATCATGGTGCAGGCGGGTGCCGCGACCGACGCGGTCATCGACGAGTTCGTGCCGCTCCTCGAACCCGGTGACATCGTCATCGACGGCGGCAACGCCCACTTCGCCGACACCCGCCGCCGCGAGGCCGCGCTGCGCGAGAAGGGCCTGCACTTCGTGGGTGTGGGCGTCTCCGGCGGCGAGGAGGGCGCGCTCCACGGGCCGTCGGTCATGCCGGGCGGCTCCGCGGAGTCGTACGCCGTGCTCGGGCCGATGTTCGAGGACATCAGCGCGAAGGTGGGCGGCGAGCCGTGCGCCACGCACGTCGGCGCGGACGGCGCCGGGCACTTCGTGAAGATGGTCCACAACGGCATCGAGTACGCCGACATGCAGCTCATCGCCGAGGCGTACGACCTGCTGCGCCAGGTCGGCGGGTACGCGCCGGCCGAGATCGCCGACATCTTCCGGGAGTGGAACGGCGGCCGTCTCGGCTCCTACCTCATCGAGATCACCGCCGACGTCCTCGCCCACGTCGACGCCGCCACCGGCGCGCCCTTCGTCGACGTCGTCGCCGACGCGGCCGGGCAGAAGGGGACCGGGCGCTGGACCGTGCAGACCGCGCTGGACCTGGCCTCCCCGGTCACCGCGATCGCCCAGGCGACCTTCGCCCGAGCGGCGTCCGGCCGCAGCGCGCTGCGCGCCGCCTACGCCGGTCTGCCGGGCGGCACCACACCCCCGCTCAGCGCCACCGAGGCCGACCGCTTCGCCTCCCGCGTCGAACACGCCCTGTACGCGTCGAAGGTCATCGCCTACGACCAGGGCTGGACGATGATCCAGGACGCGGCCGCCGAGTACGGCTGGAAGATCGACCTCGGCGCGGTGGCCCGGATCTGGCGGGGCGGCTGCATCATCCGCGCGTCCTTCCTGGACCGGATCCGCGCGGCCTACCGGGCCGACCCGGACCTCGTCAGCCTGCTGGCCGAGGCGGAGTTCGCGAAGGAGATCGCCGACGCGCAGGTGCCGTGGCGGGAGACGGTCGCGTCGGCGGCCCGCCGGGGCATTCCCGTCCCGGCCTTCTCGGCGGCCCTCTCCCACTACGACACCCTCCGCGCCGCCCGACTCCCCGCGGCCCTCCTCCAGGGCCAGCGCGACTACTTCGGCGCCCACACCTACGCCCGCGTCGACAGAGAGGGCACCTTCCACACCCACTGGGCAACAGAGGCCCGCCCGGAAACCGAGAGCTGATCAGCGCGCCCTGTCTTTGTCCTTTTGCTTTTTGCTTTTGGCTTTTAGGGGCGCGGGGAACTGCGCGACAAGCCACAGCGGACCCGCAGCCGACACTGAACGGAATTGCGGTCCGAGAGTGCCGCGATCCGTCGTCAGCCGACTGCAGCATCGCCGTGGCTTGTCGCGCAGTTCCCCGCGCCCCTTACGGGGCTCGTCCGGGGGCGTCGGGGCGCGGCCCGCTGCGGGTCCGTCGTGGCTGGTCGCGCCCACGCGGCGGCAGCCGCAAGTCAAATACAGCCCCGCGCCCCCAAAAGACAGGGCGCTTCACGCACCCACCCTGACAGCCTCGGCCGCTGGCAGCCGCAGGGCCCTTCTCGTCGGCAGCTCCACTGTCACGTACGCCGTTGCCACCACCGTCGCCGCCGCCGCGGGCAACAGCCACGCCGGGCCGGCCGGCCAGGGGCGGGACAGGAAACCCTCGCCCAGCAGCGCCAGCGGCACCGCGGACAGCGCCGTCCCCGAGACCAGCGCGGCCACCGCGATCACCCCGGCCTCCCTGCGCATCATCGCGAGGATCTGCCTGGGCGTCGTACCGACCAGCCGCAGCGCGGCGATCTCCGTGCGGCGCTGGGCCGTCGCCGCGACCAGCCGGTTGGCGATGCTGAGCAGGAGGTAGCCGAGCAGGACGACGATGACGGCGAGGTTCACCCACACCTCGGGCGGCGTGTCCGCGCCCGCCTCCGGGGCCGTGTCCGAGAGGGCGAGGCCGGGTCGGGCGGCGGTCAGCGCGGTGAGCCCGCGTTCGGCGCCGGCCGTGCCGTCGGTGCGGACGAGGACGCTCTGGTCGAGCCCGGACGTGGTGTGCCCGGCGGCCAGGTCGCGGGAGAGGACGACCGGGCCGAAGCCGAGCCCGCGGTCGTAGACGGCCACCACCTTCGCCTCGACGGGCGCGCCGTCGCCCAGGAACAGCTTGATACGGGCGCCGAGTTGCGCATCGCGCGGGCCCGCGACCTCGCTGCTGACGGCGACCGTTGCCCCGGTGAGGCCGGCCAGGCTGCCCCGGGTCACCCCGAGGTCGAGGACGTCCCGCGCTGCGGGGGTGAGGATCAGCGCGGCGGCGGACTCGGTGTCGGTGTCGCCGAACTGACGGTACGGCCAGACGACCGTCGTGGTGCCGACGGGGGCCGCGGCCCGAACGCCCGGCAGCCGTCGTACCGCGGAGAGCGTGTCCGTCGGCAGCCCGCCCAGGGCGCCCGCGGTCAGCCGGTACTGGCCGAGCGTCCCGGTGCGGGTGTCGTCGGAGGTCGCGGCCAGCACGGTGGTCTGGGCGAGGGTGTACGTCAGCACGAACACGACCGCCATGGCGAGCGGGCTGACCACCCCGGTGACGCGCCGCGCGTACGCCCGGACGTTGGACAGGGCCAGCCAGGTCGGCGCGGACACCCCGGGGCGCAGCCGTCGTACGGCCGCCTCCCCGGCCGCCCCGACCAGCGCGGGGCCGGCCAGGGCCAGGCCGATCGCGGCGACGATGCCCGCGATGGAGGTGGCGGAGGCGCCGATCGCGGTGCGTTGCAGGAGCGGGGTGACGGAGAGGACGGCGGAGCCGGCGATCAGGAGCAGGCCCGCGACCGTGCGGGGGCGGGAGGGGGCGCGGGGCTCGCTGCGGGACTCGGCGACCGCCTCGGTGGCCGGCATCCTCGACGTGCGCCAGGCCGCGCAGCGGGCCGCGAACCGGACGGCCGCGAGGAGGAGAAGGACGGCGGCCAGGGCCGGGAACGGGCTGAGCGTGAGGGGGAGTCGGTCGGGGAGGACGTCCCGGTGGACGAGCAGGGTGCGGAAGCGGCCGGCCAGCAGGTAGCCGAGGGCGACGCCCGGGACCAGGGCCACCGCGGCGACGGCCGTCGACTGGGCCGCGGCCAGCCGCCGGATCTGCCGCGGGGTCGCGCCGACGGCCCGCATCAGCGCCAGGTCCCGGCGCTGCCCGGCGATCGCCACGCCCAGGGCGCCGGTCGTCACGAACCCGGTGATCAGCAGGACGATCCCGGCGAGTGAGCCGGAGAGGAGGACGAGGAGGGAGCGGGCGGATCCCACGCCGGGGGCCACGGCCGTACCGCGGTCGGCTCCGGTGAGCACCTTCAGTCCGCTGCCGGCGACCGCCGCACGGACCTCCGCGGCCACCCGGTCCGTGGCGCCGGGCCGGGCGCGGAGGCCTATGAGGTCCACGGCGTCGGCCGACTTCGCGCCACGGCCCGCCAGTTCGGCCGCCCTGGCGTCCGTGAAGTAGACGCCCGCGTCCGGGGCGTGGACCAGCGCCGAGACGCGGTAGGCGGTGGCGGCGCGGCCGTTCGCGGTGACCAGGACGCGGTCGCCCACGGACAGGCCGGTCGTCGCGGCCACCGCCACCTCGGCGGGGGCCGCCGGGGCCGCGCCCTCGACGCGCGCGCCGGGCAGTAGCTTCGTCGAGGACCAGCCGTGTCCGGCCGCCGCCGGGTCCTGGCCGGCGCCGGTCGGAAGCAGGCGGCCGTGCGCGTCCGTCACGGCGGCCGGGAGACCGAGGTCGCCGACGGCGAGGGTGACACCGGGCAGCTTCGCCAGGCGGGCGGTGAGGCCGGCCGGGACCGTGGCCCGTTCGGGCAGCGCGATCGGCAGGTCGCCGGAGACGTGGAATTCCTGGTCGGCGGCGACCACGACATCCGCACCGCCGAGGCGGCCCGGGGGCAGCTGGGAGCGGAGACCGGACTCGGCCAGCACCCCGGTGGCGGTGATCAGGGCGGCGCCGCCGAGGACCGCGCAGGCCACGGCGAGCAGCGAGGCGATCCGGTGCGCGGCCATCCGCAGGGCGAAGCGGAACATGTTCAGTGGTCTCCCAACGTGGCGAGCCGGGCGGCCAGTTGACTCGCCATCGGGTGGTGCAGGGCCTCGACGACCCGGCCGTCGGCCATCACCAGCGCGGTGTGCGCGCGGGCCGCGGCGGCCGGGTCGTGGGTGACCATCACCACCGTCTGGCCGAGGTCGTCGACGAGGGTCCGGAGCAGGTCGAGGACCTGGTGGGCGCTGCGCAGGTCGAGCGCGCCGGTCGGCTCGTCGGCGAAGACCACCGCCGGGCGCGCGGCCAACGCCCGTACCAGGGCCGCGCGTTGCTGCTGGCCGCCGGAGAGCTCGGCGGGGCGGTGGTGGAGCCGGTCGGCCAGACCCACGCGTTCGACCAGGGTGCGGATCCAGTCCCGGTCGGGGCGGCGGCCGGCCAGCCGCAGCGGCAGCGTGATGTTGTCCTCGACGGAGAGGGACGGGATCAGGTTGTAGGCCTGGAAGACGAAACCGACGCGCTCCCGGCGCAGTTCGGTGCGCCTGGTCTCGTTCAGCCCGGCGATCTCGCGGCCGTCGATGCGGACGCTGCCCGACGTCGGAGCGTCCAGGCCCGCCGCGCAGTGCATCAGCGTGCTCTTGCCGGAGCCCGAGGGGCCCATCACGGCGAGGAAGGTGCCGTGTTCCACGGTGAGCGACACGTCGTCCAGGGCCCGCACCCCGCCCGGGTACGTCTTGCCGACGCCCGCGAGCGCGATGGCCGGGGCCCGGCGGGCGGTGTCCGTCGCGGTGGTGGTCATCGGCGGCCTCGCAGCCGGCGCACGGCCAGGGTGCCGGCGCTGAGCAGGGTCACCACTCCGCAGGCCACGTTGATCCAGGGGGCGGTGCCGCCGTAGGAGGTCGCCATGTCGGCGGCCGCGCTGAGGACGAGCAGGGACCAGAGCAGGGTGCGGGTGAGGTCCACGCCGCCGGTTCCGGTGCCGTCGTCACGGTGGTCGACGGGCGGTGTGCCGGTGAGGCGGTACGGGTCGGGGTGGGCCACGGGGAACCTCCTGCTGGGGGCCGACGTCCTGCGGTACGGGCACCGACGCTACGGACCGTGACCCCCCTCGGCCGATCCCGTGGACCGCCGGATCGGAGGTACAGCAGGCTGTACCTTCCGGGGTTCCGGGACCCGGTGAACTGCCGTACGCCCTAGGGTTGTTGACGTCGAGAAGGGAGATGACGATGGCTGTCACCGGCTCCCGGCCGTCGCCCGGGGGTACGGCGGCGGGCGGCGGCGAGCGGATGGACGGCGGTGAGGGAGTGAGGGCCCTCGCCGGGCGGACGGTACGCGCCGCCGGCGGCGCGCTCGCGGAGCTCGTCGGCGGGCTCGGTACGGCCGCGACGGCCCTGCTCCTGCTCCTGCTGCTCGCGGTCGCCGCGGTGACCGCGCCGCTGGGCGTCGGCCTGCTCCTGGCGCCCCCGCTGCTGCGCGCGCTGCACGCCCTGGCAGGCCGGGAACGCGAACGGCTCGGCCGACGCGGCCCCGAGGTCCCCGCCCCGGAGCCGGCCCCGCCGACCCGGCTGCGCACCGCCCTGGGCGACCCCGCCACCGGGCGGGAGCTGCGCTGGCTGGCCCGGCACGGCACGGCCGGGCTGCTGCTGGGCCTGGCCGGGTTCCTGCTGCCGCTGTCCGCCGTCCGGGACACGGCGTTCCCGCTGTACTGGCAGTTCGTGCCGAAGGACACCACCGCCACCTCCGTCGGCTTCGGCGTCGCGCACTCCTGGCCGGAGGCCTTCGCCGTCTGCGCGTTCGGGATCGGCTCGCTCGCCGTCATCCTGGGGCTGACCCCCGGCATGGCCCGGCTCCAGGCGGGCCCCGGGCGGCGGCTGCTGGCCGCCGGACCCGACCAGGACCTCTCCCTGCGGGTCGCGGAACTCACCGCCACCCGGGCCGCCGCGCTCGACGCCCACGCCACCGAACTCCGGCGCATCGAGCGGGCGTTGCACGACGGCACGCAGAACCGGCTGGTCTCCGTCACGGTGCTGCTCGGCGCCGCCCGCCGGCAGGTGGCGCGCGATCCGTCCCGCGCCGAGGAGATCCTGGAGCGCGCCCAGTCCGCCGCCGAACAGGCGCTGGCCGAGCTGCGCACGGTCTCGCGGAGCATCCTGCCGCCGGTCCTGGACGACCGGGGGCTCGCGGGTGCGCTGTCCGGCCTCGCCGCCGACTGCCCGGTGCCCTGCCGCATCGACGTGGACGCGCCCGAACGCTGTGCCGCCTCCGCCGAGGCGACCGCCTACTTCGTCGTCGCCGAGGCCCTGACCAACGTCGCCAGGCACAGCGGCGCCCGCTCCGTCACCGTGACCGTCCGGGCCCGGGGCGGGCGGTTGCGGCTCACCGTCGCCGACGACGGCCGGGGCGGCGCCGAGGAGGCCGGCGGCTCCGGACTCACCGGCATCCGCCGCCGCGTCGCCGCCCACGACGGCACCCTCCGCCTGGCCAGCCCGCCCGGCGGCCCGACAACCCTGGAAGTGGACCTGCCCAGTGGATCGTGAAGCACCAGCACATGACGGTGCCCGCCCAGTACATGGCGGTGCTCGTCCGGCACGCGACGATGCACGCCCGTCCCTGCGGATCGTCATCGCCGAGGACGACCCCCTGCTCCGCGAGGGCCTCGCCCTGCTGCTGCGGGCCGAGGGGATGGACGTGGCCGCGACCGCCGGCACCCCGGACGAGGCGCTGGACGCCGTCGAGGCGTGTGCGCCGGACGTCGCCGTCCTCGACGTCCGGATGCCGCCCACCCACACCGACGAGGGCATCCGCGCGGCCGTCGAGGCCCGGCGCCGCCACCCCGGTCTCGCCGTCCTCGTGCTGTCCGCGTACGTCGAGCAGAGCTTCGCGACCCAGCTGCTCACCGGCGGGGTCGGCGGGCTCGGCTATCTGCTCAAGGAACGGGTGGGCCGGGTGGAGGAGTTCCTGGACGCCCTGCACCGGGTGGCGGCCGGCGGCACCGCGATCGACCCCGAGGTCGTCGCCCAGCTCTTCGCCCGGTCCCGCCAGGACACCCGCCTGGAGCGGCTGAGCCCGCGCGAGCGCGACGTCCTGGCGCTGATGGCGGAGGGCCTCGGCAACTCCGCGATCGCCGAACGGCTCGTCGTCACCGACGGCGCCGTGCACAAGCACATCCGGTCCATCTTCGCGAAGCTGGACCTCTCCCCGGCCGACCGGGTGGACCGCCGGGTGGCGGCGGTCCTGCACTACCTGGAGGACGCCCGGGTCAGATCCCGTTGATCCCGGGTCAGACGCGGACGCCGAACATGAACGGGCCGCCGATGGTGCTCATCGACTCGTAGCGGACGACCGTGCCGGTGCGCGGGGCGTGCAGGATCTGCCCGTTGCCCGCGTACAGGCCCACGTGGTGCAGGTCGTTGAAGAAGAAGACCAGGTCGCCGACCTGGAGGTCGGAGGTCGAGTAGATCTTGGTGCCGATGGTCGCCTGCGACTCGGAGGTGCGCGGGATGGAGACGCCGGCCTGCGCGTAGGCCCAGGAGGTCAGGCCCGAGCAGTCGAAGGAGGAGGGGCCGGTGGCGCCGTAGACGTACGGGGTGCCCAGCTTGGTCTTGGCGGCGGCGAAGGCGGCGGCGGCCCGGCCGGTGGCGGAGGTGTCGTCGCCGAGGTCCACCCGCTCGCTGGAGGAGCGGCTCGCGCGCTCCTGCTCGGCGGTGAGGGCGGCCTTCTCGGCGGCGGTGAGGCTGTTCAGCAGCTTCTGTGCCTCGGCCAGTTTGGCCTGGACTTCCTTCTTCTTCTTGGCGAGTTCGGTGCGGGTGGCGGCCAGGTCCTTGAGCTTGCCGGTCGCCTCCGCCCGCTCCTGCGCCAGCTCGCGCTGCTTGGCCTGGATCTTCTTCAGCGTCTCGACCTGCTGGCTGCTCAGCTGGTCGAGGGTGGACGCCTTGTCCAGGTAGCTGTCCGGGTCGGAGGAGAGGAACAGCTGGAGGGACGGGTCGATGCCGCCGCTGCGGTACTGGGCGGTGGCCATGGAGCCGATGCCGTCCCGGAGTTCGTTGAGCTCGTCCTGCCCGCGGGCGACCGAGTCCTGCAGCGCGGATATCTGCTTCTGCAGCTTCTCCTGCTTCTCCTTGGCCCCGTTGAACTTCTCGGTGGCCTGCTCGGCCTCCTCGTAGAGCTTGTCGACCCGGGACTTGACCTCGTTCTTGCTCGGCTTCTCGCTGGGCGCGGCGTTGGCCGCCTGCGCGCTCAGGGCCACGGCCGCCGCGGCGGCGGAGGTGAGCACGGTGACGCGGGCACGGCCCGGCTGCTTTGCACGACGGTGGGACGCCACGGAGGCGAGCTCCTTCCGAGCAGAGGTTCGGGCAACAGACCCTAATGACTCTCTTATGGTCAGTTCAAATCTTCGCATGAAAAATCTTGGCCGGAAGTGACTGAACAGGAACGTCTCTTGACGACACATCGAACGAAAGGGTCTGTTGATTGTAAAGAACCTTGACAGTTAATTGGTCTAGTCCAAATATGGGCGTCCATGAGACGCACTCGTGCCCTGCACGCCCTGCCCGCAACCGCTCTGTCCGCCGCGCTCGTTGCCCTGGGGGCCGGCGCCGCACACGCGGCCCCCGCCGCCGTCCCGCACGCGGCCCAGCACGCCGCGAAGCCCATGCCCGCCCACGTCGCGGCCCCCTACTTCGAGGCCTGGACCGGCGAGAGCCCCGCCGCGCTCGCCGCCGAGTCCGGCAACAAGTACCTCACCCTGGCCTTCCTCCAGACCCCGAACGCGGGCTCCTGCGCCGCCGACTGGAACGGCGACGCCACCCAGCCCATCGGCCCGGGGACCTTCGGCGCCGACATCGCCGCCCTCCAGGCCCGCGGCGGCAACGCCATCCCCTCCTTCGGCGGCTACAGCGCCGACACCACCGGCACCGAACTCGCCGACAGCTGCGCCGACGTGGACGCCATCGCCGGCGTCTACGAGAAGCTCGTCACGACCTACGGCATCAGCCGCATCGACCTCGACATCGAGGCGGACTCCCTCGCGAACACGGCCGGTATCGACCGCCGCAACAAGGCGGTCGCCAAGGCCGAGCGGTGGGCCGAACGCACCGGCCGCCCGCTCCAGTTCTCCTACACCCTGCCGACGACCACCAAGGGTCTGGAGGCCAACGGACTGGCCGTCCTGCAGAACGCCGTCGCCAACCACGCGCGCGTGGACGTCGTCAACATCATGACCTTCGACTACTACGACGGTGCCGCCCACGACATGGCCGCCGACACGAAGACCGCGGCCGACGGCCTGCACGCCCAACTCCACGCCCTCTACCCGCACAAGAGCGCCAAGGACCTGTGGGGCAAGGTCGGCGTCACCGAGATGCCCGGCATCGACGACTTCGGTCCCGCGGAGACCTTCACCACCCAGAACGCCGCGATGGTCGAGCGCTGGGCCGCCGCCCAGGGCATCGACACCCTCTCCTTCTGGGCCCTCCAGCGCGACAACGGCGGCTGCGTCGGCACCGCCGGCGCCAACGCCTGCTCCGGAATCGCCCAGGACCAGTGGTACTTCAGCCACACCTTCGCACCGTTCGGCGGCCGGCGGTCCTAGCCCGTCACCGGGTTGGGGGTGCCCCCGTGGAACGGATCCTGGTGGTGGGTGTCACCGGCGCGGGCAAGTCCACGCTCGCCCGGACCCTGAGCGGCCGACTGGGCCTGCCGTACCACGAGATGGACGCGCTGTACTTCGACGGTCCCGGCTGGGCGGTCAACAGCAGGCTGACCGAGGACGTGTCCAGGCTCGTGGGCGAGCCGCACTGGATCATCGACTCCCTCGGCCATCCGGACGACACGGCGGCCTGGCTGGCAGCCCTCTGACCCGGCGGGCCGGGGCCGTCCACACCCTGTGGACGGCCCCGGCCGCACCGCACCGGCGGTGCCCCCCGTCAGGGCGACACGACCGCCCCGCCGAAGGTGACGTTCAGCTTGCCGGAGGAGGCGAAGGACCAGCCGAGGGCGCCCGCGTAGGGGGCGCACCGGGAGCCGTTGGTGCCCGTCCAGAACTGGTTGGAGCTGTCGGCGTCACCGACCGTCTTGTCGTTGGAGCCGCTGACGGCGAACCGGCACGAGGTGTCGGTCCGGAACACCGAAGTGCCCTTGTCGAAGGAGAAGTTGCGCTCGGCGTTGTCGATGCCGACGTTGTTCGAGACGGTCATCGTGCCGGGGTTGCTGTTGTAGGTGAACCCGTGGTGGCCGTTGCCGTAGGCGATGTCGTGCCGCACCACGTGGTTGACGGCGATGTCGTCGCCGCCGAGCTTGTAGCCGTTGCGGTCGCCGTCCCCGCTCTGACTGCCGTCGCTCAGCGTGCCGTTGCCGTAGGAGAGCGAGTACTCGATGGTGACCGGCCCGATGGCTCCCGTGTCGGTCTTGGTGTAGAGGTCCCAGCCGTCGTCGATGTTGTGGTGCGAGACGTCGTACCGGAAGACGTTCCCGGTCCCGGTGGTCAGTTTGGACGCGAACCCGTCCGCGTCCTCGCCGTCGCTGTCGGCGTTGTCGTGGGACTCGGAGCTGACGACGAGGTTGTTCGCCGGCCACTGGCTGCTGGGCGTGCTGGAGGAGATCCGGCCGAGCTGGAGCCCCGTGTCGCGGTTGTACGCGGTCACGGCTCGCTCGACGACGTTGTTGCTGCCGCCGACGTAGATGCCGTTGTCGCCGGCGTGCTCGACCGTGAGGCCGTACAGATGCCAGTAGTCGGCGTACAGCTGGAGGCCGCGGTTCGACGAACTCTCGCTCTGCGCCGAGAAGTCGAGGACCGGGGTCTCGCCCGGGTAGGCGGAGAGGGTGGTGAGCGCGCCCGAGGTGCCGTTGGCGCCGGCCGGGATGGTCACGGTGGCGGAGTAGGCGTACGTCCCGCCGCGCAGGTAGATCGTGCCGCCGGCGGCGATACGGCTGATCGCCGAGGTGAGCGTGGTCGGGGCCGACTGGGTGCCGGCCGCGCCGTCGGTGCCGCCCGGCGCCACGTACAGCACGCTGGACGCGGCCTGCACGGGGCTGCCGGAGAGTGCGACGAGCGTGCCGGCGAGCAGGCCGACGGCCGCGATGACTGGTCTGACGTGCATCGTTCATCTCCGTTCGTCTCCATCGAGGACCTTGCGGAAAGCGCTTTCTCTGCGAAGCTAGGAGGGTGTTGTGGGCGCGTCAAGGGTCATGCATGTAATTGACGTTCATAAGTGTGATCGTGAAGGTGTGTGGTGGTGGGCGTTCGTGGCCGGTGCGCGTGAGGGGTGCGCGTGGTGGGTGCTCGCGAACTATTTCGATGGCGAGCGGAATAGTCGGCGGTGGCCCGCCGGTTCTCCGGGGTATGGACGAGATCCCTCGCAAGATCGACCTGGGCGCCGTCGGTGTGTGGCGCCACGGCAGGACGGAGCCCGGCCTCGCCGCCGAGCTGGAACGCCTCGGCTACGGCACGCTGTGGCTCGGCGGGGTGAACGACCCGGACCTCACCGAGGCCGAGCAGCTGCTCGACGCCACGGAGAACCTGGTGGTCGCCACCGGCATCGTGAACATCTGGTCCCATCCGGCCGAGCGGGTCGCCCGCTCCTACCGGCGCATCGCCGAACGCCACCCGGACCGCTTCCTGCTGGGCATCGGCGCGGGCCACCCGGAGGCCACGAAGGAGTTCGTACGGCCCTACGAGGCCCTCAACGACTACCTCGACGTCCTCGACGCCGGCGGTGTCCCGGTCGCCCGCCGGGCGCTGGCCGCCCTCGGTCCCCGCGTCCTGCGCCTGGCCCGCGACCGCACGGCGGCCGCGCACCCCTACCTCGTCACCGCCGAGCACACCCGCGGGGCCCGCGACATCCTCGGCGCCGGGCCCCTCCTCGCCCCCGAACAGAAGGTCGTCCTGGAGACGGACCCCGCCAAGGCCCGCGCGATCGGCGACGCCACGCTCGGCTTCTACCTCGGCCTGGCCAACTACGTCGGCAACCTGCGCCGCCTCGGCTTCGACGACGCCGACTTCGCGGACGGCGGCAGCGACCGCCTCTTCGACGCGCTGATCGTGCACGGCGACACGGCCCGGGTCGCGAAGGGCGTCCGGGCCCATCTGGAAGCGGGCGCCGACCACGTGGCGCTCCAGGTACTGCACCCCGACGGCACCGACCCGCTGCCCGCCTACCGGGCGCTGGCGGGGGCACTGGGGCTGGGGCTGGGGGGCTCAGAGGCTCGCGAGTAGGGCGTCGAGCGGTGCGGGTACGCGGTCGGGGTCCAGGGCCTCGACCAGTACCCGGCCGTAATGGATCTTCCGGCCCGATGTCGTACCGAGGAAGCGGCGCAACTGCTGCTGCGCGCCGCGGCCCTGCTGGGCGGGCTGGTTCAGGAAGGTGTGCAGGGCACGGTGGTCGCCCTCGGCGCGGGCGAGCTCGGCGACCCGGGGCGGGCCGAGGGCGCGGATCAGCTCGTCCTCCAGGTCGGCCGTGCAGACGAAGAAGCCGTGCTCCGCGGCGCCGGCCCGCGCCAGGCCGCGGGTGTAGTAGGGGCGTTCGCGTTCGTCGCAGAGCCCGGTCAGGCGCAGGCCGAGACCGGTCGGCCCGAGGAGGCGGGCGAAGCGGCCGACGTTCATCGCCCCGCCCATCGACAGCACGCAGACCCCTTCGGCTGCCAGGTCCCGGCCGCGCAGGGCGGCCAGCGCGTTGACGGCCGCGAGGTCGCTGGGTCCTTCGAGCAGCACGGCGACCCGCACGGCGAGCCGGCCGGCGAGTTCCCGCGCGGGTTCCTCGGGCCCACCGCCGGCCCAGGCGCGGACGGCCTCCCGGAAGGCCGCCAGGTCGGGCGGGCGGGGGGTGACCGCGATGCCCGCGGGACGGGCTGCGCCCGTGGCGGGTGCCGTATCGGCCGCATTGGCCGGATCTGCCTCGCTTACTCCGGCCTCTGCGTGCGCCGCATGCGCCGGGTCCGGTGTGTCCGGCGTGTCCGTCATGGGGACGAGTCTCCGCCCGGGTCCGGCGGCGGTGCCACGGAATATCCGTGCCACCGCCGCATGTCCGTGGCACCACCGCACGTCCGTGGCACCACCGCGCTCGGGATCGGCCCGGCGGCTCAGGCGATGCGGGCCCCGGTGCCGCCGACACGGACGCGCGGGTCGGCCGCGCGCAGGGTCACCGTGAGTTCGCCGGGGCGCCCCAGGTCCTCGCCCTGGTGCAGGGTGAGGACGACGTCCTCGGGGACCAGGCCGAGCTCACGGGCGTACGCGCCGAACGCGGCGGCCGCGGCGCCGGTCGCCGGGTCCTCGACGACCCCGCCGACGGGGAACGGGTCCCGTACGTGGAAGACGGTCGCCGACTCCCGCCACACCAGCTGGACCGTGGTCAGGTCCAGACGGTGCATCAGCGCCTCGAGGCGCGCGAAGTCGTACGCGAGGTCCGCGAGGCGGGCGCGGCTCGCCGCCGCGAGCACGAGATGGCGGGCGCCGGCGAACGCGATGCGGGGCGGGAAGGCCGGGTCGAGATCGGCGGCCGGCCAGTCGAGCGCGGCGAGCGCCTCCGCGAGGTCGGCGTCCAGGATCTCCTCGGTGTGCGGCTCGACGCTGGTGAGCGTGGCCCGGACCGCCCCGCCCTCCACGGTCACCGCCACCGGCACCGTGCCCGCGCGGGTGGCGAACACCAGCTCCCCGGGGCCGGTCCGCTCGGCGAGCGCGACGGCGGTCGCGATGGTGGCGTGCCCGCAGAACGGCACCTCGGCCTTGGGGCTGAAGTAGCGGACGGTGTAGGCCCGTCCGTCCTGGCCGCCGAGGCCGGCCGGGGGCGCGGTCAGGAACGCCGACTCCGAGTAGCCGAGTTCGGCGGCGATGGCGAGCATGTCCCCGTCGTCCAGACCGGTGGCGTCCAGTACGACACCGGCGGGGTTGCCGCCCTCGGGGGAGCTGGAGAAGGCGGTGTAGCGCAGGATCTCGGGCCGTGGCGCGTTCGTCGTCATGGTCGCGGCAACGTGGCGCGGACCGGCGGCTATTCCTGCACGCGGCCGGACTCCCGGTGCCGGGTGGCGGTGATGCCGGCGAGGACGAGATCGACGCCGGCGAGGAACTGCTCGCGGTCGTCGTGCTCGCGCATCTGGTCGGAGACGGCCCGGGTGAACGGGTACTCGTCGGGGTCGAGTTCCTCCCACGCCTTGGACACGGTGTCGAGGAAACGGGCGCGGTCCACGCCGGGCGCGAAGTCGCGGGCGCTCACGCTGTTCACGGCGTTCTGGCCGGCGGCGCCGAGGATGTAGTGCACCAGGGCGGAAGCCACCGTGAACCACTCGCTCTCGGGCACGTCGAGGGCACGGACCTGCTGGCCGATGCTCTCGAAGATCCGCGGCGTCACCGTCCCCCAGGGGCTGCGGGTGAGCTGTACGGCGAGCTGCGTCGCGAGCCACGGATGCCGCTCGATCGCGTCGAACAGCCCGAGCGCGACACCCCGGATCCCGTCCTGCGGCGAGGCCTCGGGCGTGGGCTCGGGCGCGGGCTTCTCCGGCGGCGGCTGCGGGGCTCCGGCGGTGGTGTGCCCGACGGCCACGGCGGCGGTGACGACCGCGTCCGTGGCGGCGGAGAGCAGCTCGTCCTTGTTGGCCACGTGCCAGTAGATCGCCCCGGGCCCGGTGGCGAGGCGCTCGGTCAGTGCCCGGAACGTCAGCCCGCTCTCGCCGGCCGTGTCGAGCAGCTCGACGGCGGCCTCGACGATGCGCTCCCGGGAGAGCGCCTCTGTGCGCCGCTGCGACCGGCGTGTCCGCGTTGCCATGGCGCCATCTTGACACGGCTGGAGCGTCGTTCCAACATGGAACAGCATTCCATTATGGAATGTCGTTCCAGAGCTGGGCCTGGGCCCTGAGAGGCCGGCCCCTTCCCCGGAGGAGTCACCATGCGCGTGCCCGTCACGCCCGTCACGATCATCGGAGCCGGACTCGGTGGCCTCACGCTCGCCCGCGTCCTGCACGTCCACGGCATCCCGGCCACCGTCTACGAGGCGGAGGCCTCCGCGACGGCACGCCCGCAGGGCGGGATGCTCGACATCCACGAGCACAACGGCCAGCCGGCGCTCCGGGAGGCAGGCCTCTACGAGGAGTTCCGCGCCCTCGTGCTGGAGGGGCGCGAGGCGACCCGGGCCCTCGCCGCCGACGGGACCGTCCTGTTCGAGGAGGCCGACGACGGCACGGGGAGCCGCCCCGAGGTGCTGCGCGGCGAGCTGCGCCGGATCCTGCTCGAATCGCTGCCGCCCGGCACCGTCCGGTGGGGCCACAAGGCCGACGGCGTCCGCGCCCTCGGCGAGGGCCGCCACGAGGTGACGTTCGCCGACGGCACCGTCGTCACCACGGGCCTGCTGGTCGGCGCGGACGGCGCGTGGTCCCGGGTCCGCCCGCTGCTGTCCGCCGCCGTACCCGAGTACACCGGCACCTCGTTCGTCGAGACCTACCTGTTCGACGCCGACCTCCGGCACCCGGCCGCCGCGAAGGCGGTCGGCGGCGGGGCGATGTTCGCGCTCGCGCCGGGAAAGGGGATCCAGGCCCACCGGGAGACCGGCGGCACCCTCCACACCTACGTGGCGCTGCGCAGGCCGCAGGAGTGGTTCACCGCGGCCGGCTTCACCGATCCGGCCGCTGCCACCCCGGCCACCACGGTCGCCACGCGGATCGCGGCGGAGTTCGACGGCTGGGCGCCCGAGCTCACCGCTCTGATCACCGACGCCGACACCGCACCGGTCCTGCGTCCGCTGCACACCCTGCCCGCCGGGCACCGGTGGGACCGGGTGCCGGGGGTGACCCTGCTCGGCGACGCGGCCCACCTGATGATCCCGAACGGCGAGGGCGCCAACCTGGCCATGTACGACGGCGCCGAACTCGGCAAGGCGCTAGCCGCGCACCCCGGCGACACCGAGGCCGCGCTCACCGCGTACGAGCAGGCCATGTTCCCGCGCAGCGCCGCGGAGGCCGCCGACGCCGCCGCCCTCCATGAGCACATGCTCGGCGACGACTCCCCGCACGGCCTGATCGCCATGTTCACAGGAGCCGGAGCCGGAGCCTGAGGTCAGCCGACCGCGTGAGCGTCGATCATGGCCCGGCCGACCCCTCGTCCCGTACGAAGACCGGCTTGAGGTGCTTCTCCGGGAGGGCCTCCGGCAACTGCTCCCAGTCCAGGACGTGGGAGACGACGCGGGCCGGGTCGACCTTGCCCGAGCCGGCCAGGGCGAGGGCGTCGGGGATGTGGGCGCGGACGTTGTCGCGGGCGACGCGGAGGGTGACGCCGGTGAGGTACATGTCGAGGAGGGGGAGTTCACCGGGGCGGAAGTGGTTGCCCGCGGACTCGCAGATGCCCTCCGGGGCAAGGGACTTGACCGCGAGAGCCAACTGGTCGACGCGGCCCGTGGCCTCCACCGCGATGTCGAAGCCGTGGTGGACGGGCGGGTCGAGGCTCTCGGCCGTGGCGGCGCCGAAGCCCCGGGCGATCTCCCGGTGCCCGGGGTCGGGGTCGACGTAGAGGACGCTGGACGCGCCCAGCGCGCGGGCGATGTCGGCGACGTACAGGCCGATGCTGCCGCGGGCCACCACCAGCACCCGGGCGCCCGGCCTGCTCCTCAGGTGCGGGGCCACCAGGCGCCAGGACAACGACCAGTTGTCGCTCGCCGAGGCCATGGCCACCGGGTCGAGGCCCGCGGGGAGCGGTACGAGCATGGCGTCCGCGTACGGGACCCGGACCAGGTCGGAGAAGAGGCCGCCCCAGGTGCCGCCGATCGGGGCGCCGTACATCGCCATGTGCGGGACGGCCGAGCAGTGGGCGGTGCGTCCGGCACGGCAGTGCTCGCAGCTGCCGCAGCTGATGGACCAGGGGACGACGACCAGGTCGCCGGGGCGTACGACGGTCACCGCGTCGCCGGTCTCCACCACCCTCGCCACGCACTCGTGGCCCAGCGCGAAGGGCGGCTCGATGAAGCCGTGTCCCGCCAGGATCGCGGTGTCCACATCACAAGAGGTCGCCGCCACGGGCGCCACGATCGCCTCCCCGTCGCCGCGCAGCTCCGGGTCCGGGGCCTCACGCCACTCGACGGTGTCGCGGGCGACGTAGGTCAGTTCACGCATCGGCCCGCGCACCCTCCGCCAGCGCCACCAGGTCGGCGTACCGGACGACCGAGCCGCCCGCGCCCCAGGTGCCGTCCGGCTGCTCGTGCACCAGGACCCAGACCCGCAGGGCGTCGGCGGAGGTGAGACCGGCCGCCGTCAGGACGGTGCGGGTGGCGTCCTCGACCAGTCCGGCCCGGCGCCGCTCGGACAGCGCGCCCGCGGGAACGGTGACGTCCACCAGGAAGCGGGGCGCGTCGTCCTCGGCGGTGGTCTGGGCGCCGTCCGGCAGTTCGACGAGGTGACTCCAGGCCTGGGCGCGGAAGAAGGGCGTGTCGGGCGCGCCCTCCCAGCGCAGCAGGACGGCGGCCAGGTCCCGCTGGACGGTCCTGCGGCCCTCGTCGGTGAGCGAACCGGACGGGGCGGTGAGCCGGATCAGGGGCATGGGTCTCCTCCATGACGAAGCAGCGGCTATGACGATCGTTATAGAGCGAGGCCACGCTAGACTATGACGAGTGTTATAGCCAGGGGTGGTCGGAGGGAGCGGAAGCGTGGGCAAGTCCGGTGGGCCGTCGCGGGATCGCATCGTGGCCGGTGCGGCCGACCTGATCAGCCGGCGTGGTCTGAACGCCACGAGCATCCGTGAGCTGGCCAAACACGCCGACGCGCCGCTCGGTTCGACGTACCACTACTTCCCCGACGGCAAGCAGCAGCTCGCGACGGAGGCGGTGCGGTACGCCGGTACGGCCGTCGAGCGGCTGCTGCGCAAGGAGCTGGCCGCGGGTCCGGCGGCCGGGCTGAGGGCGTTCCTCGGGCTGTGGCGCGGGATCGTCGTGGCGAGCGACTTCCGGGCCGGCTGCCCCGTCCTGGCCGTCGCCGTCGAGGAGCCGCCCCCGGGCGACGACGTCCCGCCCGCGCTCGCCGCGGCGGCCGAGGCGTTCGAGGGCTGGGAGGGGCTGCTCGCCGGTTCCCTGCGGGAGCACGGAGTCGACCCCGACCGGGCCGCCGAGCTGGCGACCCTCGTGGTGGCCTCGGTGGAGGGCGCGATCGCCATGTGCCGCGCCGCGCGCGACATGGCGCCGCTGGACCGGGTGGCGGCCCGGCTCGAAGCACTGATCGCCGCCGCGCTCGGCGGTCCGGCCGGGTGAGACGCCCGGCCCCGCCCGGCGGCGGGGTCGCGGCAGGCCTCGCTCCCGCCTGTCCCGCCCGGCGAGTCAGGCCACGCGACGTAGCCCCGTGACGAGCAGGCCGACCAGGCGGCGGGCGTCGTAACCGGGGTCGTGCTCCGCGCCGATGCAGAGGTTGCCGACGCCGCGCATCAGCTCGTACGCCGTCAGCGGGGCGTGGATCTCGCCGGCCGCGGTCGCCGCGTCGAGGAGCTGCGCGCAGGCGGGGACGAGGTGGTCCAGGAAGTAGGTGTGGAGGGTGTCGAAGCCCGCCTGGTCGGAGTGCAGGGCGGCGGCGAGGCCGTGCTTGGTGGCCAGGAAGTCCACGAAGAGGTCGATCCACTCGCGCAGCGCGTCGTACGGGGTCGGGGCGGAGGCCAGCAGGGCCGGACCGGCCTCGGCGCAGGCGTCCACCTGGTGCCGGTAGACCGCGATGATCAGGTCGGCACGGGTCGGGAAGTGCCGGTAGATCGTCGCCGTGCCGACACCCGCGCGGGCCGCGATGTCGCGCACCGGCGCGTCCACGCCCGACGCGACGAACGCCGCAGCGGCCGCCTCCAGCAACGTCACCTCGTTGCGCCGGGCGTCCGCCCGCCGGGGCCGGGTCGGCCGCTGCTCATCCTTCATCGTCGTGATCCCTCATCGTTGCGCACCCTCCGGCCGTCACCCTATCGGGGCGTTGTCAAACGGGACAGCGTTCCGTATTGTCGAAGACGCGAAACGGGACGCGGTCCCGTTTGGGGTAGCTGTCTTTCCGCCATGTGAGGAGACTCGGTCATGCAGTACCGCACCTTGGGCCGTACCGGCGTGCAGGTCAGCGCGCTCGGGCTCGGCGCGATGAACTTCGGGGCGATCGGGCGTACCACCCAGGAGGAGGCGACCGAGATCGTCGACGCCGCCCTGGACGCCGGGATCAATCTGATCGACACCGCCGACATGTACGGGCAGGGCGAGTCGGAGGAGATGGTCGGCAAGGCCATCGCCGGCCGGCGCGACGACATCGTGCTGGCCACGAAGGCCGGCATGCCGATGGGGGACGAGCGCAACCACCGGGGCGGTTCACGGCGGTGGCTGGTCACCGAGCTGGAGAACAGCCTGCGGCGGCTCGGCGTCGACCACGTCGATCTCTACCAGATACACCGCTGGGACCCGGCCACGAGCGACGAGGAGACCCTGTCGGCGCTGACCGATCTGCAACGCGCCGGGAAGATCCGCCACTTCGGCTCCTCGACCTACCCGGCGTACCGGATCGTGCAGGGCCAGTGGGCCGCCCGCGAGCACCGCCTGAGCCGGTACGTCACCGAACAGCCCAGCTATTCGATCCTCCAGCGGGGCGTCGAGTCCCATGTCCTGCCCGTGACCGAGGAGTACGGGATGGGCGTGCTGGTGTGGAGCCCGCTGGCCTCCGGCTGGCTGTCGGGCGCCGTGCGCAGGGGCCGGTCCATCACCACCAGCCGCGCCGGTATGCTGCCCGACCGCTTCGACCTCACCCTGCCGGCCAACCAGGCCCGGCTCGACGCGGTGGAGCGGCTGGCCACCGTCGCCGACGGGGCCGGGCTGACCCTGATCCAGCTCGCCCTCGGCTTCGTGACCGCGCACCCCGCCGTCACCACCGCCCTCATAGGCCCCCGCACCCCGGAGCACCTGCGCTCCCAGCTCGCCGCCGCCGACACCGTGCTCCCCGCCGACGTGCTGGACGCCATCGACGCGATCGTCGCCCCCGGCACCGACCTGGCCGCACACGAGAAGTACGACACCCCGCCCGCCCTCCTCGACCCGGCGCTGCGCCGCCGCGGCCCAGGCGCGCAGGGCAGGTCGGTCTAGTCCCGGCCCCGGTCACCCGCCTTCGGCGAAGCGGGCGATCGCCGCCAGGGTCGTCCGCCGCAGCGTGGGACTGCCGGTGTGGCCCGCGTCGTCGATCACCTTCAACTCCGCGTCCGGCCAGGCCTTCGCCAGCTCCCACGCCGTCTTCAGCGGGCTGCCGATGTCCAGCCGGCCATGGATCAGCACCCCCGGAATACCGGCCAACCGGTGCGCGTCCCGCAGCAGTTGTCCGTCCTCCAGCCAGGCGTCATGGGCGAAGTAGTGCGCGCAGATGCGGACGAAGGCCATCAGGGAGTCGTCGGGCCGGTCGCTGTAGGCGCCGGGGCTGCCCAGCACCTCGTGGGCGATGACGGCGTCCTCCCAGGTGACCCAGGCACGGGCGGCGGCGACCCGGACCGCGGCGTCCGGACTGTTCAGCAGCCTGTTGTAGGCGACGACGAGACTGCCGTCGCGGTCGGCGGGCGGCAGGGCGTCGCGGAAGGCCTCCCAGGGGCCGGGCAGCAGGCGGCCCACACCGTGGTAGAGCCAGTCGGTCTCCTCGGGGCGGGTCATGGTGACACCGGCGATGACGATCTCGGAGACCCGCTCCGGGTGCCGTTCGGCGTAGGCGAGGATCAGCGTCGAGCCCCAGGAGCCGCCGTAGAGCAGCCAGCGTTCGATGCCGAGGTGCTCGCGCAGCCGTTCCATGTCGGCGATCAGATGGTCGGTGGTGTTGTGCGCGAGGCCGACCGACGGGTCGGAGGCGTGCGGCCGGCTCTCGCCGCAGCCGCGCTGGTCGAAGAGGACGACCCGGTAGACCTCGGGGTCGAACATCCGGCGGCTCCATCGACGCCCCCCGCTGCCCGGGCCGCCGTGCACGCACAGGGCCGGCTTCCCCTCCGGGTTGCCACTGGTCTCCCAGTGGATCCGCTGGCCGTCCCCGACATCGAGAAGACCATGGGCATACGGCTCGACGGGCGGGAACTCCTCGGCCATGAGGCTCTCCTTCCGGAAGGGGGCAGGAACAGCCTTACATCTTGGCCGAGTTGGCTTCGTCAGTTGGCTTCGTCAGTTGGCTTCGCTGGTTGGCTTCGCCGAGTTGGCGGAGGAGAGGGCCGCGAAGGCCCGGGGCCGCGTCGGCCCGGGCCTTCACCGGGGGTGTCAGGAGAATCAGGAGAAGAGGAGGCGCCAGGTCAGCGGGCCGGGAGTGCCGTCGGCGTCGCCGCGGAGCTCCTTGCGGGACTTCTGGAAGTCCCGCACGTTCAGCCGGTCGGCGTCGCCCCAGGTCCGGCTCGGGCCGACCTTGTAGTGGTCGCCGAAGCCGCGCTTGACCAGCTGCTTGCCGAGCTTGAGGACGTAGGAGTTCGAGGCCCCGGTCACGAAGAACTTGCGGCCGGGGAAGGCGGGGACCTTCGGCTTGGTGGTGGTCTTCGGCGCCGGGTCGTCCTCCACGTCCAGGTCGGCCTTCGCGTACTTGACGATCCGGGCGAAGTCGATGGCACCGGGGTCGCCGTGGACGTTCTCGGGGACGTGCGTGTGCCCGCACACCCCCCTGAAGTCCGTCCACTGCGCACCCGTCATCCGCTGGCCCGCGCCGTCGCCGTACGACGTGGGGTAGGCGGGCCAGGACTTCGGGCCGGACAGCGCGACGCCGTGCTGCTCGTGCATCCAGGCCAGGAAGGCGGCGACCCCCTTCAGGGCCCAGTCCGGCGCGTCCGGCCAGTAGACGTGGTCGTGGCCGGCGGACGTCCACTTGGCGTGGGTCTTCGGGTCGCAGGTGCCGGTCAGTTCGACCTGGCACACGTTCATGGTGTTGGTCTCGACGCCGCCCTTCAGATTGACCAGCGCGCGGGAGGAGGTCTCTATGTCGAAGTGCTGGTACCACTTCAGCTTCTTGGCTGCGAGGTCGGGCACCGCCGTCAGATTGGGGGCGGTGGCCCCGCCTTCGTAGGTGGGCAGGGAGTAGCCCTCCGTGGTGTGCAGGACGACGACGTTGACCTCCATCGGGTCTCCGCCGAAGTCGTCCTGGTACCAGTTGGCGCGGCTGGCGCCGGGGTAGCGCTGGGGTCCCGTCTTCGTGCTCATCACGACTCCTGAGGTGAGTGTGTGGCCGGGGATCTGCTGATCCGCCGGAGAGATGGAGAGCTGTGGAGGGGGGTGGCAGAGGTGGCAGGAGTGACAGGGGGCGGGCCCCGGTCAGGGAGGCGTCGGCGCCGTCGGGCCCGCCGCCCGGCGGTGCCGGTCGAGGCGGGCCGGGTCGCTGTCGTCGCGGCCCGCGAGCGTGCGGGCGAGGGCGGCGTGCCGAAGCTGCCGGGCCGACGGGGTCTGGGTGCTCAGCACCACGTCGCGGGGCAGCTCGGGCAGCCGGTAGCGGCCGGTGCCGGCCGCGCCGGGGTCGGCGTCCCAGACCAGGATCCGGGCGGTCACCGCGGCGTCGATCAGGTGCAGGAGCTCGTCCGGGGCGACGCCCTGGACCGCGGCGAGCAGGTCGAGGTCGAGCCGGTCGCCGTCGGCGGCCGCGTAGGTGAGCATGGTCCGGGCCGCTTCGGGGAGCTCGACCAGGCGGGCGTGGACGATGTTGCGGACGGCGGCCGGTACCTGGGCCTCCGGTCCGAGGCGCCGGTGGGGCGGGAGCCTGAGCAGCTCGGCCAGGGCGAACGGGTGGCCCTCGGCACGCCGGTGCAGCGCGGCCGCCGTCTCGGGCGGGGCCTCCTCGCCGTGTGCCGTGAGCATGTCCGCCACGTCGTCGGCGGTCAGCGGCTCCAGGGTCAGCCAGGCCGCGCCGAGCAGAGCCAGTTCGGCGAGCAGCGTGCTGGAGACGGGGGCGTCCGGGTTGCGCAGGGTGCACACGAACAGCACCGGGGCTTCCCGCAGCACCTGGGCGAGCCGCCGCAGCAGACGGTGGAAGCCCTGCGGCGCCCGGTCGAGGTCGTCGACGACGACGAGCGTGGGCGCCTGGGTGAGTTCGCGGACGACCGTGGCGAGAGGGTCCTTCTGCGCGACCTCGTCCTCGGCGGAGTCCTTGCCGTCCTGCCGCAGCGCGTCCAGGAGCTGGACGGTGGGACAGGTCTGGACGATCCCGCGGTTGCCGCTGAGCGCCTGACCGGCCCGGGTGCGGGCGACGGTGAAACCGGCGGCCTCGGCACGGGCGGCGGTCTCCTCCACCAGCCGGGTCTTGCCCGCCCCTTGTTCGCCGGCGACCACGGCCCAGTGGGGGCGGTTCGCGGTCGCCTCCGACAGCAGGGCGGCCAGCTGCGCCATCTGTTCGCCGCGGCCCGCGAACGGCGCGGCCGCGGCGGCCGGTCGCGGGTGCGTGCCGGCGGCGGTGAACTCGGGCCCCGGGGGCGGCGGCTGCGGCCCGGCGGCACCGAGGACGACAACGTCGTGCCGCAGGATCGCGGTGTGCAGGTCCCGCAGCCGGGGGCTCGGGTCCAGCCCGAGCTCCGTGGCGAGCATGTCGCGGAACCGCTCGTACCGCTTCAGCGCCTCGACCGGCCGTCCGGCCGTGTAGAGGGCGCGCATCAGCAGCGCCCAGGAGGTCTCCCGGAGCGGGGCCCTGAGGACGAGGCTCTCGGCGACGTCGATCGCCTGCTCCGTCTCGCCCTGCTGGACGAGGAGCGCGGCCCGCAGCTCCCTGGCGTCGTGGAGGGCGCCGTCGAGCCGGGTGCGCTCCCGGATCGCGAAGGCGTGCTCACCGGCCTCGGCCAGGGCCTCGCCGCGCCACAGCCCGAGCGCCGCGTCGATCTCCTGCCGGGCGAAGGAGAACTGACGGTTCCGCAGCGCCTCGCGGGCCCGGCCCACGCCGTCCTCGAAGAGCACGGTGTCCCGGGCCTCGCGGGGCAGTTTCAGGGCATACCCGGAGGTGCCGCTGACCAGCATGGCGGACCTGCCCTGCCGTACCGGGTCGAGGACCGCGCGCAGCCTGCTGACGTGGGCGCGCACCGAGGAGGCGGCGCCGGTCGGCCGGTCCGTCGGCCACAGGTCGCGCAGGATCGTCTCCTGCGAGACGGGCCGGCCGTCCTCGACGAGCAGCCGCAGCAGCAGCAACCGGCGCTGCCGGGGCCCCAGGTCGAGGGGCACGTGGTCCCGGAGGACTTCCACGGGGCCGAGCACGCCGAACCGCATCTCCTGTCCTGGCCGGGGGTTCATCGGGTGGCTCTCCTGGGCGGTACGGGGCGCGCACATGCGCCACCGCTTCATGTGACGGTTAGGCAAAGCAGTCAATCAATGGTTCGTTGCCCGGGTGTTGTCGGGTTGTTGTTCGCCGCATTGTTCGTGGTGTTGTTCGTGGTGCAGGCGGTGGTGCAGGCGGTGGTACGGCGGGCCGGGCCCGTACTCAGGTCGCCCCCGGGGCATCCGGACGGCCGGTCTGAGTACGCGCACTCTGTCCGATGACCGGCCCGGAAGGAACGCTGGGGGCATGCGACTTCACAAGCCTGTGCTCAGGGCGTCGGTACCGGTGTGCGTTCTCGCCGGTGTGTCGGTGGCGGCCTGGGCCGCCTGGCTGGGCTGGGACCAGCAGTACGACGTACGGCCCGACGGGTCGACCAGCGGGCCGTACGCGGTCTGGCAGGTCGTCGGGCTGGTCCTCACCCTGCTCGTGCCCGTCTGCTGGGCGGCGGCCCGGGGCCACAGCGCGGCCGCCGTGGGCGGTACCACCGCGGGGCTCACCCTCGCCGCCTGCGTCGACTGGGCGGACGACGCCAGCGGGCTCTTCGTGGTCGGCGTGGTGCTGGTCATGGCCGGGACGTTCGTCGCCACCGCCGTCGTCTCCGCCGTGGCCGACACCCTGCGGCGGGACCTGCCGCTGCCCCGGTGAGTCAGGCGGACAGCGACTGTTCCGCCCAGATCGTCTTGCCGGTCGGGGTCTGGCGGCTGCCCCAGCGTTCCGAGATCTGGGCGACCAGGAGCAGGCCGCGGCCGCCCTCGTCGTAGACGCGGGCCCGGCGCAGATGGGGGGCCGTGCTGCTGCCGTCGGAGACCTCGCAGATGAGGGACGCGTCGCGGATCAGGCGGAGGGCGATCGGGCCGTCGCCGTAGCGGACCGCGTTCGTGACCAGTTCGCTGACGATCAGTTCGGTGGCGAAGACCGTGTCCGTCAGGCCCCACGCCTCCAGCTGTTCGCAGGCCATCTTCCGGGCCCCGGCGACGGCGGCCGGGTGCTGGGGGAGCTGCCAGGTGCGGACCTGCGCGGTGTCCAGGGCGGCGGTGCGGGCGAGCAGCAGGACGATGTCGTCGGCCGGGCGGCCGGTCAGGACCGTGCGCAGGACGTGGTCGCAGGTCTCCTCCAGGGGCGCGGCCGGGTCGGCCAGGGCGCGGCGGAGCAGGCCGAGGCCCACCTCGATGTCGTGGTCGGCGGTCTCCACCAGGCCGTCGGTGTAGAGGGCGAGCACGCTGCCCTCGGCCAGGTCCACCTCGGCGGACTCGAAGGGCAGGCCGCCGAGGCCGAGCGGCGGGCCGGCCGGGAGGTCGAGGAAGCGGACGTCGCCGCCGGGGGTGACCAGGGCCGGCGGCGGATGGCCGGCGCGGGCCATGGTGCAGCGGCGGGTCACCGGGTCGTACACGGCGTACAGGCAGGTCGCGCCCACCTCGCCGGAGGACGCCGCGTCCGTCCGGCCGGGCACCTCCGGGCCCTCCTCGCGGTCGAGCCGGATGACCAGGTCGTCCAGCTGGGTGAGGAGTTCGTCGGGGGCGAGGTCGACGTCCGCCAGCGTCCGTACCGCGGTCCGCAGCCGGCCCATCGTGGCCGAGGCGTGGATGCCGTGGCCGACTACGTCGCCGACGACCAGCGCGACCCGGGCCCCGGAGAGCGGGATGACGTCGAACCAGTCGCCGCCGACGTCCGCGCCGGAGCCGGTGGGCAGGTAGCGGTAGGCCACCTCCGTCGCCGCCAGGCCGGGCGGCCGGCCGGGCAGCAGGCTGCGCTGCAGGGCGAGGGCGGTGCGGCGCTCGCGGGTGTAGCGGCGGGCGTTGTCGACGCTCACCGCGGCCCTGGCGACGATCTCCTCCGCGAGCCGCTGGTCGTCCTCGGTGAAGGACTCGGGCGTGCGGTGCCGCAGGAAGTGGGCCAGGCCGAGGGTGACGCCGCGGGCCCGCAGCGGGACCATCAGCACCGAGTGGATCATGTGCCGGGCGACGGAGTCGGCGCGGGCCTGGGAGGTCCTGAGCCACTCCTGCATGCCGGGGTCGCCGGGCCGGTGGCGGGTGCCGCGGCCGGCCAGCAGGGTCCACATCGGAGGCGTGTCCACCGGGTAGCGGAACGCGTCGCCGGGGTCGGCCACCGCCTCCGGGCAGCCCTCGAGCACCGACCGCTGTGCCGTACGGCGCACGGCGACCGGCTCGCCCGGTGTCAGCGGCTCCGGCTCGTCGCCGAGGGCCACGGACTCCAGCAGGTCGACGGTGACGAAGTCCGCGAACCCGGACACGGCCACCTCGGCCAGCTCCTCGGCGGTGCGGGTCACGTCCAGGGTGGTGCCGATGCGCATGCCGGCGTCGTTGAGGACGGCCAGGTGGCGGCGGGCCCAGTACTGCTCCGTGGTGTCGAAGACGACCGCGGACAGGCCCTGCACCGTGCCGTCCTCGTCCTTCAGTGGGGAGAAGTACATCGACCAGGAGTGCTCCCGGGTCTCGCCGGGCGCCTGGGCGTGCTGCTCGTGGAAGATCGTCCGCCCGGTGCGCAGGACCTGCCGCTGGAGGCGGTCGTACTCGTCGAAGGGGAAGCTGGGCTCGATCTCCGACAGGGTCAGGCCCCGCATCTCCGCCGCGGGCAGGCCCATGATCTGGGACATGACGTCGTTGGCGGCGACGAACCGGGCCTCGCGGTCGTAGATCGCCACCGGCGTGGGCAGCTGGGCGAGCGTGAGGTCCCACAGGGTCGCCGCGCCCGGCTGGTCCCGTCCGGTCACGGTCGCCGGCGGGCCACCGGTGACCAGCCAGAGCGGCCTGTCGCCGGTGTCCGCGAGCGGGGTTCCCTGGAGGCGTACGACGATCCGGTCGCCGTTGCGGTGCCGCAGCGCCACCTCGGTGGACCACCGTTGCCCGTCGGCGAGGTGGCGGCGCGCGGACGGGGGCAGCTCGGCGGCGAGCAGCATCCGGGTGGAGCGGCCGCATACCTCGGCGGGTTCGTACCCGAGCAGCCGCCGGGCACCCGCGCTCCACACCAGGACCACGCCGTCGGCGTCGACGACGACCGCCAGGTCCTCCGGTATGCGTCCTTCCATGGTGCCTCCGGACGTCCGGGTACCCGTCCCGGTACCCCGCCCCACCCCGTTCCAAGGATCCCGCCAGGCGCTGCTCCGCTCAACCGGCACAGGACGCGCGGCGCCGCCGGACCGCCCCGACAGCCGCTAGGCCCGCGCCCGCCCCGCCGCCGCCCGTCGGGCCAGGGCGTCGAAGACCACCGCGATCAGCAGCACCCCGCCCGTGATCATGAACTGGACCGCGGGCTGGACCCCCAGCAGCGCCATGCCCGAGGCGATCGACTGGATGATGAGGACGCCGAGCAGCGCCGACCAGGTCGAGCCGCGGCCGCCGAAGAGACTGGTGCCGCCGATGACGGCGGCGGCGATGGCGTTGATCAGCAGCATGCCGGAGCCCGGCACCGTGGTCGCCGAGGTCAGCCGGGAGGCCACGAACAGGCCGCCCACCGCCGCCAGCGCGCCCGAGACGAGGAAGACGGAGACCCGTACCCGGGCCACCGCGACACCTGCCCGCAGGGCCGCCTCCGCACGGCCGCCGAGGGCGAGGACCTGGCGGCCGTAGGCCGTGCGGCGCAGCAGGAGGTCGGAGGCGACGAGGACCGCGAGGAAGATCAGGAGGGCGAGGGGCAGGCCCTCGAAGCGGTCCAGGACGTAGGCGGCGGCGAAGGCGGCGACGGCGAGCAGGGCGGTGCGGGCCCAGATCTCGGCCGTGGGCCGGTTCGGCATGCCGGCGGCGGCCCGGCGGCCGCGGTCGTGGAAGGAGACGGCGAGGTAGGCGGCCGTACCGAGCGCGGCGAGGCCGTAGGTGGCGACGGCGGCCGGGAAGTGGCGGCTGGTCAGCGCGGCGACCAGCCCGTCCCCGTCGAAGTCGATGGACCCCTCCGGGCCCAGCAGGTAGAGCATCAGGCCGTTCCAGGTCAGCAGCCCCGCGAGGGTCACGACGAACGCGGGCACCCCGGTCTTCGTGTACACGAACCCGTGGAAGGCCCCGGCGCCCGCCCCCACCGCGACCCCGACCAGCACGGCGAGCCACCCCGGCACCCCGTGGTTCACGTTCAGCGCCGCGAACAGGGCGCCCGACAGGCCGGCCAGCGACCCCACCGACAGGTCGAGCTCGCCGATCAGCAGGACGAAGACGACACCGACGGCGACCATCCCGGTCCCGACGATGTCCACGCTGAGCACGGACAGGTTGCGCGGCGACAGGAAGTTCGCGTTGAGGCTCTGGAAGACCGCCCAGATCACGCCGAGGGCGAGCAGCACCGGGGCCGGACCGAGGCCGCCCTCGTGCAGCCGGCGGCGCGCGGTGTCCGCGTATGCGCGGAGGCGGTCCTGTCGGAGACGGTCTTGTCCGAGGCGGCCTCGACGGAAGCGTCCGGTGAAGGGCCCCCTCACGACCATCTCTCCCCGGGGTCGGCGGACGGGCGGTGCCGGCCGGAGTGGTCCGCCGCGCCCGTGACGGAGGCGATGATCTGCTCCTGCGAGGTGGTGCCGACGTCGAACAGGCCGTTGTTGCGGCCGAGGCGCAGTACGGCGACCCGGTCGGCGACGGCCTTGATGTCCCCCATGTTGTGGCTGATGAGGAGGATCCCGGTGCCCCGGTCGCGGAGCTCCTCGACGAGGTCGAGGAGATGGTTGGTCTGTTCGATGCCCAGGGAGGCGGTGGGTTCGTCGAGAAGGAGCAGCCGGGGCGCGCTGAGGAACGACCGGGTGATCGCGACGACCTGCCGCTGGCCGCCGGACAGCGTGGCGAGCGGGGCCCGCACGTCCGGGATGTCGATGGGCAGGGTCCGCAGCAGCTCACGGGTGCGGCGCTCCATCTCGACCTCGTCGAGGACGCCGTACCGCTGGATCTCCCGGCCGAGGAAGAGGTTGCCGACGACGTCGAGGTTCCCGCACATGGCGAGGTCCTGGTAGACGGTCGCGATGCCGAGCGCCCGGGCGTCGTGGGGGCGTCTGATCTGGACGGGGCGGCCCTCCCACGCGATGACGCCCCGGTCCGGGGGACCGACCCCGGAGATCACCTTGACCAGTGTGGACTTGCCGGCCGCGTTCCCGCCGACCAGGGCGACCACCTCCCCGGCCCGGATCTCCAGGTCGACGTCGACCAGCGCCTGGACGGCGGCGAACCGCTTGGAGACACCGTGCAGCGCCAGCAGGGGCTGGACCACGGGCCACCACCTCCTTCCCCGGGCCCTATGAGGTGAGTCCGGCCTTGGCGCAGGCGGACCGCAGCTTGGGGGTGCATATCTGGTCGATCGTGTAGATACCGTCCTTCACCACAGTGTCCTTGATCGTGCCGGTCGTCACCGAGTGGGCCGGCAGCAGCACCGCGGGGATGTCCCTGGTGGTCGCGCTGTCGACGGTGGTGGCGGCGACGGATCCGACCGGCTCGCCGCGGCCCAGGGCGACGGCCATCTCGACGGCGGCCCCGGCCTCGGCCCGGTAGGACTTGTAGACGGTCATGTACTGCCGGCCCGCGACGATCCGCTGCACCGCCGTGAGGTCGGCGTCCTGGCCGGTCACCGGGGGCAGCGGCCGGACCGCGCCGGCCTCGAGCGCGGAGATCGCGGCACCGGCGAGGCTGTCGTTGGCGGCCAGGACACCGTGGATGTTGTCCGCGCCCAGGGCGGCGATGGCCCCGGCCATCTCGGTGTACGCGTTGTCCGGCCGCCAGCCGGGGGTGTCGTACGACTTGCCGATCCGCACCTTGCCCCGCAGGACCGAGAGCGCGCCCCGCTCGAACCAGCCGGTGTTGGGGTCGGACGCGGCGCCGTTCACCATGACGATCTGGCCGTCGTCCGCCTTCGCCCCCATGCCCTGCAGCAGCGCCTCGCCCTGGAGTCTGCCGATCGCCGCGCCGTCGAAGGTGACGTAACCGGAGACCGGCCCCAGGGCGAGCCGGTCGTAGGCCACGACCGGGATGCCGGCCCGGTGCGCGGCCTCCACCGACGAGCGCAGCGACCTGGGGTCGATGGCGGAGAGGATCAGGACGTCCACGCGGCGGGTGATCATGGCGTCGAGCTGCTGTTGCTGGACGTCCGGCTCGGGGGTGGCCACGACGGCCGCGGCCGGGCAGTGCGGGCACAGCTGCTTCAGCTTCTGCTCGATGAACGGCCGGTCGAACTGCCCGAACCGCGAGGCACCGCCCCCCGGCAGCAGCACGCCGACACTGAGCCCCGCCCCCTGCCCACCCCCGCCTCCACCCCCGCCTCCGGTCCCGCCGCAGGCGCCGGTCAGCGCGAACCCGGCGCCGACGGCGACCGCGACGACCGCCCGGACGAACGGCCTCCGCCGCCCACCCGAAACGCCGAGACTCATGACGAGCCCCCTGCCCAGAGCGATGACCGGACCAGTAACCGGACCCATGACCGACTCTTTGGGTGATGTGCCCAAGAATCACCCCATATAAAATGTCCGGTATCAGGGTAGTGAAGCCGTCACCCGGTGTCCTCGCGGAGGGCCCGGTCGATCGCGGCCAGCGCACCGGTCAGCCGCGTGTAGTCGTCGGCGGTCAGGGGTCCGACGAAGAACTCCTCCACGACCCGGGCGTGCACCGCGGCCGCGGCCAGGAAAGCCGTCCGCCCCTCGGTGGTCGGCTCCACCAGGGCCACCCGCCGGTCCCCGGGGGACGGCACCCGCCGGACCAGCCGGGCCTCCTCCATGCGGTCGATCAGGCGGGTGGTACCGCTGCTGGTGAGCGTGAGGTCGTCGGCCAGCTGCCGTTGGGAGATCTCCTCGCCGGACCGGCGGCAGAGCAGGATCAGCACCTCCAGCATGGTGTGGCTGATCCCGCACTCCCGGCGCAGTGCGCTGTCGATGCGCTGCTCCAGACGGGTGGCGGACGTGATCAGCAGCCCGAAGTCCCGGACGAGCGGACTGTTGGCGGCGCGGGCGGCGGCTTCGGCGTCGTGCTCGGGCGTGGAGTTCATCGCGACCGACCCTACTGCGACGGCACTCACCGCAGAGGTGATGTCTGCGCACTCAATTGCTGACTAGATGATTGCTGACTAGTCAATTAAATCGTACGGTGGGAGCACCGCGAGCGAGAGGAAGATCCGTGGATCTGCAGCACTGGCTCGGCCGAGCCACCGACGCGATACAGGAGTGGGCCGACACCTTCGGCCTCTACCGGCGCCACCCGTCCCTCGACGTCGCCGACGACCGCTTCGCGCCGGTCTTCGCGGAGTTCACGGACCGGCTCAAGGACAACTACCCCTTCTTCCACCCGCACTACGCGGGCCAGATGCTCAAGCCCCCGCACCCCGCCGCGGTGGTCGGCCACCTCACCGCGATGCTGATCAACCCCAACAACCACGCCCTGGACGGCGGCCCCGCCACGGCGAAGATGGAACGTGAGGCGGTCGCGCAGCTCGCCGCGATGTTCGGGTACGACACGCACCTCGGCCACCTCACCACCAGCGGCACCATCGCCAACCTCGAAGCCCTCTTCGTCGCCCGCGAGCTCCACCCCGGCCGGGGCATCGCGCACAGCGCCGACGCCCACTACACCCACGGCCGTATGTGCCACGTCCTGGACATGACCAGCCACCCCGTCCGCACCGACGACCAGGGCCGGATGGACCTCGACGCACTCGCGGACGTCCTGGCGACCGGTGCCGTCGGCACCGTCGTCGTCACCGCCGGCACCACCGGGCTCGGTGCCGTCGACCCCGTCCACGAGATCCTGCCGCTCGCCGAACGCCACGGGGTCCGCGTGCACGTCGACGCGGCCTACGGCGGCTTCTTCACGCTCCTCGCCGGTGCCGCGGGCCCCGAGGGCCTGCCGCCCGAGCCCTGGCGGGCCCTCGCCCGCGCCGACTCGATCGTCGTCGACCCGCACAAGCACGGACTCCAGCCCTACGGCTGCGGAGCCGTCCTCTTCCGCGACCCCGACGTCGGCCGCTTCTACCTGCACGACTCGCCGTACACCTACTTCACCTCCGGCGAGCTCCACCTGGGCGAGATCAGCCTGGAGTGCTCCCGTGCCGGTGCCGCGGCGGCGGCCCTGTGGCTCACCTTCCGACTCCTGCCGCCCACGCCCGACGGCCTCGGCCAGGTACTGGCGGCCGGGCGCCGGGCCGCCCTGCGCTGGGCGGACCTGATCGAGGCGTCGGACGCCCTGGAGCTCTACCAGCGACCCCAGCTGGACATCGTCACCTTCTTCCCGGCCACCGACCCGGCCGCCCTCACCACCATCGACGCCGCCTCCGCCCGCGTCCTGACCGACGGCATGACCGCCCCCGAACCGGTCTTCCTCAGCACCCTCAAGGCCGACCGCGACGCCTTCGCCGCCCGCCACCCCAAGGTCACCGCGGACGCGGACGACGCCCGGATCCTGCGCAGCGTCCTCATGAAGCCGGAGTCGGAGGACCACGTCGAGTACCTGCACGACCGGGTGGAGCGGCTGGCCAGGGGGACGACACCGGCCACCTGACGGCCGCCGTCGTACAGGCTGTCGGGCGGCGGACACCCGCTCGCTAGTCTGGCCGCGGTTTTCTGTCATGCCGACGGCGTCGACCGACCCTCCCCTTGCATGAGCGACTTCTCACCCAGTGGACATGACGCGCAGACCGCCGTCGTCAGGGCCGCGCAGGCCGGCGACCAGCGGGCGCTCGACGTGCTCGTGGCGGACCATCTGCCCCTCGTCTACAACGTCGTCGGGCGTGCCCTGAACGCGCCCTCCGACACCGACGACGTCGTCCAGGACGTCATGCTGCAGATGGTCCGCGACGTGGGGCAGCTGCGCGATCCCGCCGCGTTCCGCTCGTGGCTGGTGGCGATCGCGATGCGCCAGGTGCGCCGGCACTGGCGGCTGCGGCGGGCGGCGCCGCCGCAGGCCGACGCCGAGTGGCTGGACGAGACCGCGCAACTCGCCGATCCCGGCGCCGACTTCGCCGACCTCACCATCACCGTGCTGCACCTGCCCGAGCAACTGGCACGGTCGCTGACGTGGGATCGAGGAAAGGAGATGTCGGCACACGCTCAATTCAAGGTCGAGACTGGCATTCCCGTGTTCTTCGCCGATCCACATAGTCCATGGCAGCGCGGCACCAACGAGAACACCAATGGGCTCTTGCGTCAGTACTTTCCGAAAGGCACCGATCTCTCCAGATGGTCCGCCGAGGAAGTCGAGGCCGTCGCTCACACTCTCAACAGCAGACCCCGCAAGACGCTCGGTTGGAAGACACCCGCCGAAGCACTCAACGAGCAGCTACAGTTGATTCAACAAGCCGGTGTTGCAACGACCGCTTGAATCCGGTCAGTACACCGCGTCGGCGGCCGACTACGACCAGGACGATCCCGCCACCGTCGACCGGCAGATCAAGGACATGCAGTACGGCGGCCTCCAGGCCGGCATCGCCTCCTGGTGGGGCGCCGGCAAGCGTGAGGACAAGCGGATGCCGCTGCTCATGTCCGAGGGCGCCAGGCTGGGCTTCTCCTGGACGACGTACTACGAGAACGAGGCGTACGGGAACCCGTCCGCGACCCAGATCCACAGCGACCTCGTGTACCTGCGCAAGTACTCCGACCAGAAGACCTGGCTGCACGTCGACGGCAAGCCGGTGATCTTCGTGTACGCGGCGGGCGACGACGGCTGCGCCATGGTCGACCGGTGGACCGAGGCCAACCGCACCGCCGGCTACTACGTCGTCCTGAAGGTGTTCGGCGGCTACCGCACGTGCGCGAACCAGCCGCAGGGCTGGCACCAGTACGCGTCCGGCCTGGACCTCCAGCAGGGCTACTCGGCGATCCTCTCGCCGGGCTTCTACAAGTACGACGCCGACAAGCCCGTCGTCCCCCGTGACCTGGACCGCTTCCGCCGGGACGCCACGACCGTCGCCACCTCCGGCGCGCCGTTCCAGCTGCTCGTCACCTACAACGAATGGGGCGAGGGCACGGCCGCCGAGTCCGCCACGGACTGGGCCAGCGCCAGCGGCCACGGCGCCTACATGGACGTCCTGCACGACGTCTTCACGGCCCACCCCCGCTGACGGGCCCGCGGGGCCGGCCGGGTCGGCGTCAGCCGCCGGACGCCGCCGCCTGCTCGACCTGTTCGGCGAACCCGAGCTCGCGCAGCGCGGTGCGCAGCCGTGCCGCGGCCTCGTCAAGGGCGGCCTCGTCCTTCTCCAACGTGGCCCGGGAGAAGTCGAGTTCGGCCATGCCCCAGGCGGGTGCGACATGGATGTGCAGGTGCGGCACCTCGAAGCCCGCGATGACCAGACCGGCCCGGGGCGCGTCCCAGGCGCGCCGCACCCCGCGGCCGACCGCCTGGGCCACCGTGACGCAGCGGGCCAGCAGTTCGCCGTCCGCGTCCGTCCACTGGTCCACCTCCCGCCGGGGCACCACCAGGGTGTGCCCCGGGGTCAGCGGGGCGATGCTGAGGAACGCGGCGACCTCGGGGTCCTGCCAGACGAACCGGGCGGGCAGTTCTCCGGCGAGGATCCGGGAAAAGAGCGTCGGCATGCGGCGAGTATCCCCCGCGTCCCGAGCGGCCGTCAGCGGATCTCGCTCGACGATCCCGGGCGCCCGGTCCGCAGCAGGAGCACGGCGAGGTCGTCGGTGTGGCCGCCGGCCGGCCAGGCCTGGTGGACGAGGCTGTCGATGAGGCGCTCCAGGTCGTCGGCGTCCGCGTGCGCGAGGTGCTCGGCGAGGTCGGCGGTGGCGCGGTCGACGTCGGTCCCGGGGCGTTCGACGAGGCCGTCGGTGTAGAGGGCGAGCACGGCGCCCGCCGGGAGTGCGCCGCGGGTGACGGGGTAGCGGGCGCAGGCGTCGACGCCGAGCGGCGGCCCGGGGTCGAGGTAGAGGGGGTGGGCCCGGCCGGGCGCCGGGCGCAGCAGCGGCGGTACGTGGCCGGCGCCGGCCAGGGTGAGCTCCTGGCGGGCCAGGTCGAGGTGGACGTAGAGGCAGGTCACCAGGAGGTCGGGGGTCAGGTCGGCGAGCAGCCGGTTGGTGCGGGCGATGACCTGGTCCGGGGTGGCTCCGGCGGTGGCGTGGGCGTGGATGGCGGTGCGGACCTGGCCCATCAGGGCGGCCGCGGCCATGCTGTGGCCCTCGACGTCGCCGATGACGGCGGCCGCGCAGGTGTCGTCCAGGCGCAGCAGGTCGTAGAAGTCGCCGCCGACGTCGATGCCGTGCCCGGCCGGCAGATAGCGGACGGCGACGTCGAGACCGGGCAGGGCGGGGAGGCTGCGCGGCAGCAGCGCCTGCTGGAGCTGGTGGACGAGGTGGTGCTGGGTGTCGTAGAGGCGGGCCCGGTCCAGGGCCTGGGCGAGCAGACCGGCCAGTGGGGTGAGGACGGCGCGTTCGTCGGCGGTGAAGGCGTGCGGGCGCTCGTAGGAGAGCACGCAGCAGCCCACCGGGCGCCCCGAGATGATCAGGGGCAGGAAGGCCCACGCCTGTTTCCCGCTGACCTGGGGTGCCCGGGGGTAGACGGCGGTCAGCTCGGCCGGGCTGCCGAAGAAGGCGGGGACACCGCTCGCCATGACCTGGCCGACCGGGGTGACGCCGGTGTCGAGGGGGAGGGCGTCGAGGCGTTCGGCGGCTTCGGCGGAGTAGCCGTGTATCCCGGCGATCCGGAGCCGGCCCGCCTCGGCGATGCTGATCACGAGCCCCTGGGCGCCGAACGCGGTCAGGACGTTGTCCGCCATGAGTGCGACGAGGTCCCGGGTGGTCACCGTCTCCGTGAGCGCGGCCGCCAGGTGGATCAGCTGGTAGAGGCGTCCGGGCGTGGTCGGCGCGGGCTCCGCGCGCCCGCTCGCCCCGGCCGCCGTCTCCGCACCGGCGGTGATGCGCACGCTGATGCCGCTGGCGTCCGGGTGGAGGTGGAAGGTCAGCCAGTGGTCCGGCGGGCGGAGTGCGCTGAAGGCGACCGGCGCCCGGCTGACGACCGCCAGGCGGTACCGCTCCTCGTACCTCAGGTCGTCCAGCCACGGCAGCGACTGCCACGGCCGCGTGCCGAGCAGCCGGTCGGCGTCCCGGCCGAGCAGCCGTGCGGCCGGGGCGGACATGAAGGTGATCCTGCCCTCCAGGTCCAGGGCCAGGGCGCCGTCCGGGATCCGGTCGAGGTAGTCGACCGCGGCCAGTGCGGTCTGGGCCGGGTGGTGCAGCGAGTCCACGGCCACGACACGCGGCCGGTCGGGGAGAGCGGGCGGCACCGGGGAGTCGTCCAGGAGCCGGGCCAGCCGGCGGGCGCTCGCGGTGATGTGGTGGCGTTCGCGGGTGGTGGCCCGGGAGGGGTGGTCGGCGGGCCACATCAGCACCACCCCGCCCCACCGGCGGCGCACCCCGCGCACCGGGGCCGCGGCGAGCGCGAAGGGGTACGGCAGGACGGCCGCCGCCCGCGGGTAGCGGCGCGCCATCTCGTCCTGGCAGCCGATCCAGACCAGCTGGTCCGCCGCGATCGCGTCGGCCACCGGGACCGGCGCGGTCAGCGGCAGCCGCTGCCAGGGCGCGGTGAAGTCGACGGGCAGTCCGCACAGCGCCACCAGGCGCAGCAGCGCGGCCGGCTCCTCGACGAGGTACAGGCCGCCGATCGCCGCGCCCGTCCGGCGCACCATGTCGGCCAGCGCCACGCCCAGGGCGTCGTCGACCGGGAGGTCACTCCCGGGCCGGGCACGGAGCCGCATGACGTTCGCCCTCCGGTCGTGTGCGGTGGGAGGCACGCCTCGTACGCGGGCGTTCCCCTGGAGAGGTGCATACCGCCTATTCACGACAATATGTGCACAGCTTCCCCCGGCAACAGCGACCCGGGTCGCCCGGACCGCCGTCGTCCGACGAGGGCGGGCGGATGCCCGGTATCACCCCTCCCCGGCATGTCGGTTCCATGCCAAGCTGGGTGGGCCGTGAGGGGCAGGGGGAGCGGACGTGAGCGCAGGGCGCCGGAGAGCGGTTCTACTCCTTGTGACGTTGGGGACGTTCGGCACGGCGCTGGCCGGGGCGTACGCGCTGACGGGGCTGTGGACGTCCCATGACTCGGCCGACCGGTGGGCGATCGCCATCGCCTTCGCCGTCGCGGCGTCCGGGGCGGTGGACAAGGCGGTGTCGCCCTGGGCCGACCAGGCCGTCCCGCCCGCAGAACCGCCGGCCGCCCAGGACGACGACCCGAGGGGAGACCCGCCCGCCCCTCCGCCGTCCCCGGACCCTTCCGACCCCGCGCCCTCCGGGGACCCTTCCGACCCCCCGCCGCCCGGGAACCCGTCGGGCGGCGGCCCGGACGGGGACCCTTCCGTGCGTACGCCGGAGCCGTCCGCTCCGGGACGTCGATTACGGGCCCGGGACCGGGTGACCACCGCCGTGGTGGCGGTGGCCGTCGCGGCCACGGCGAGCGGGATCGTCTACGCGGCGCTGGCACCGGACCACGACCACACCGGCACGGCTTCCTTGGCCTCTTCGTCCACCTCGGCCTCGGAGAGCTACACGCGGGTGTACGCCCACCGGAGGCTGTTCCTGAAGGACTACCACTACTACTTCGACCTGCGCGCCGGTGTGTCCGGCTCCGAGGAGACCGAGTGGAGCATCAGCACCAACTCGGGCCACGACGGTGACGGCGCCTTCGAGATCCAGCCGCTCACCGACGTGTACGTCGTGTCCGGCAAGGCGGCGCCGACCGCCGCACAGTGCGCCGCCAAGGCCGTCCACCACCCCGCCGAAGACATCCTGCACTTCCGCGACGCCCCGCCCGGCCGCACCTTCTGCCTGCGGGACACGACGAACGGCGACATCGCGGTGGTCGCGGTCCTCGACGTCGACCACGGCAACTACTCGACGACGGACACCGTCACCTACTACCGCTCCCACCGCCACCGCGGTCGGGCCGCCGCCGACCGGCAGGACTAGGATCCGGCCCATGGCGCTGACCGTGACCGACGTGGACCGGTTCGAGGCGGCCAGGCCGCGCCTGGCCGCCATCGCCTACCGGCTCCTCGGTTCCGCGAGCGAGGCCGAGGACGCCGTGCAGGAGACGTATCTGCGCTGGCAGGCCGCCGACACCGGCCGCATCGAGGTCCCCGAGGCCTGGCTGACGAAGGTCCTCACCAACCTCTGCCTCAACCAGCTCACCTCGGCCCGTGCCCGGCGCGAGACCTACGTGGGCCAGTGGCTCCCCGAGCCGCTGCTCGCCGGCGACCCGATGCTCGGCCCCGCCGACACCGCGGAACGGCGGGAGTCGGTGTCGTACGCCGTCCTGGTCCTGCTGGAGCGCCTCACCCCGGCCGAGCGCGCGGTGTACGTGCTGCGGGAGGCCTTCGACTACCCGCACCGGGAGATCGCCCGGATCCTCGACCTCACCGAGGCCGCCAGCCAGCAGATCCTGCACCGGGCCAGGAAGCACGTCGCGGAGGGCAGGGCCCGCACGGCGGTCGACGAGGCCGCCGCCCGGCGCATCATCGAGGAGTTCCTCGCGGCGGCCACCAGCGGCCGGACCGAGCCGCTGGTCCGGCTGCTCACCGAGGACGCCGTCGCGGTCGGTGACGGCGGCGGGAAGGTCCCGGCCGCGGCCAGGGCGTTCGAGGGTGCCGTCGCGGTCGCGAAGTTCATGCGGGGCCTGTTCAAGCAGGGCCCGGCCCAGCGGGCCCTGGCCGGCGGCTCCGTCGAGCTGTACGCCACGACCGCCAACGGCGGCCCCGCCCTGCTGGCGTTCGTCGGCGGCCGGGTCTTCGGCGTGATGTGCCTGGAGATCACCACCGAGGGCATCGCCGCGTTCCGCAACCAGGTCAACCCGGACAAGCTGGAGCGCGCGACGAGGCAGTGGGCGGCGACCGACCACGGCGCCCCGCTACTCCGCCTCTTCTGACCTGATGCGGGCTCTGATGTGAGCCGATGTGAGCCGCTTCACACCGCCCTCCTGTCAGGAAACGGCGGACCGCCCGGTTCAGGGGGCGACCCGCTGAAGAGCTGGATGACAGGAGCACGGACATGCAGCACCGCATCGTCGTCCTCGGCGCCGGATACGCCGGAGCCGTCGCCGCCGGCCGCCTCGCCCGGCGGCTGCGCCGCGAAGACGTCGCCCTCACCCTCGTCAACGCCGAACCCGACTTCGTCGAGCGCGTCCGGATGCATCAGCTGGCGACCGGCCAGGAGCTCAGGCCCCGGCCCTTCGCCGAGATGTTCGACGGGACCGGCGTGGAGCTGAGGCTCGCGAGGGTCACCGCCGTGGACGTCGACCGGAAGACGGTCACCGCCGAGGTGGCCGGCCCCGACGGGGACCACGCCCTGGAACTGGAGTACGACACCCTCGTGTACGCCCTCGGCAGCGCCTGGAACGACCAGGGCGTCCCCGGTGCCGCCGAGCACGCCGACCAGATCGCGAGCCGAGCCGGAGCGCTCCGGCTGCGCGAGCGCCTCGCCGGTCTGGCGGCCGGGGAGCCCGTCGTCGTGGTCGGCGGCGGCCTCACCGGTCTGGAGGCCGTGACCGAGATCGCCGAGGCCCGCCCGGACCTCGACGTCGCCCTGGCCGCCCGCGGCGCCCTCGGCGACTGGCTCTCGCCGAAGGGCCGCCGGCACCTGCGGAAGGTCCTGGACGGCCTCGGCATCACCGTGCACGAGCACACCGCCGTCACGGCCGTCGCGCCCGGCCACGTCAGCACGGCCGAGGGCACGGCCGTCCCGGCCGCCGTCACCCTGTGGACCACCGGCTTCGCCGTCCACCCGATCTCCCGGGCCACCGCCCTGGAGGTCACGGCCGCCGGCCGGATCGTCGTCGACCGGACCATGCGCTCGGTCTCGCACCCGGACGTGTACGCCATCGGCGACGCGGCCATGGCGACCGGCCCGGCCGGCAATCCGCTGCGCATGTCCTGCGCCTCGGGCCTCCCGATGGCCTGGCAGGCCGCCGACGCCATCGCGGCCCGCCTGACCGGCGGAAAGCTCCCGAACACCCCGCTGCGCTATGTCAACCAGTGCGTCTCGCTGGGCCGCGCGGAGGGCCTGATCCAGTACGTCACGGCCGACGATTGCGTCGTACGGGCGGCCCTGACGGGCCGGACCGCCGCCCTCTACAAGGAACTCATCTGCAAGGGCGCGGCCTGGGCCGTAGCCCACCCGACGCTCGGCCTCCCGGCCCGGCGCCGCCGCGCCGTCCCGCAACCGGCCCCGGCGCCGACGGACACCCCGCTCCCGACCACGACCCCGGCCTGACCGCACCCCACCGGCAGGGCCTACGGTCAGCCCTTGGGCCCTGCCGACTGCACCACCTCGAAGGACCACAGGGTCGAACCGGAAGCCGCCGGCTTCGGCCGCTCACCCTCCGCACCCCCCTGGTGCGCGGCCTTCATCGGCCCCTCCAACCACGCCTGGAAGGACTCCTCGTCCCTCTAACGCGTGTACACCAGGTACTGCTCGGTCCCCTCGACCGGGCACAGGATGTGCGGATGTACCTTACGAACCATGAGCGAAGATGACTTGGTCTCTCGCGCACAGTGGGGGAACTTAGAGAACCAGAACTGGGCAGTTCTAGTCCGCCTTTCCACCGACGAGGACGACGACGAGCCCGCCGGCGAACCCTCCGAGGGCGGGCAGCGACGCGGCCCCATGACCGGCCGCGACATCAAGAGCACCAAGGAGCAGGAGCGAGACGGCCGGGACTACATAGCCCGCCACGGCGGCACTTGCGTACACATCTACTATGAGCCCGACACGTCCGCATGGCGCAAGAAGCGCATCCGCCTGCCCGACGGCCGTGTCGTGTACCGAGTCGTCCGCCCCGTCTTCGAAGGCGCGTTGGAGGACCTCAAGTCCGGTCGGGCGCCCGAAGGCCAACGTCTCGACGGCCTGATCGTCTACGACATCGACCGCCTGACACGCGACAACCGTCACCTTGAAGACGCCATCGACGTCGTGGAGCGCCACCGACGGCCCATCATCGACATCAACGGCAGCCTTGACCTGCTCACGGAGAACGGACGCGCCACGGCTCGCGTGGTCGTGGCGATGAGCAACAAGCAGTCCGCGGACACCGCCAGGCGCGTCCGCCGTAAGCACCGGGCGTTGGAGCGCGAGGGGATCCCGACCGGGGGAGCACGACCGTTCGGCTGGCAGGCCGACAAGCGGACTCTGCACCCGGTCGAATCAAAACTCCTACGCGAAGCGGCACTTGCCATTCTCGGCGGTGCCCCGGTGCGCGCCTACCCGGTCCGCTGGAACGAGGCCGGCGTGACGACTCCGCGCGGAAGCGCGTGGAACCCCACCAAGCTCAAAATGGTGCTGCGCAATCCGCGCATATGCGGGATCCGTTCTCGCAAGGCGCGCACCCTCAACCCCGACACGGGAACCGAGAACGAACGGTGGGAGATCGTCTACGGGGACGATGGCGAACCGGTCCGTGGACAGTGGGACAGGATCATCTCCGTCGACCAGTGGGAAGCCCTGCTCGAAGTCATCGGCGAGAACATGCAGCCCGGCAACGGGCACAACGCCCGCAAGTACCTGTTGACCGGAACTCTCCGTTGCGACAAGGACGAGTGCGGCGCCGCCCACCGGGCGATGAAGGCCCCGAAGAGCGCCAACAAGCCCGAAGGGTTCTTCTACTACATGTGCCCGGACAAGGGGCAGGGCGGGTGCGGAGGCGGTACGAGGATCCCCGGTCCCGAGACGGACAAGGCGGTCACCGAGCTTGTGATCGCCAAGTACGAGGAGGAAGCAGCAGCACGTCAGGCCGAGGCCGCACCGCAGGAGTGGGATGGAGAGGAGGCACTGACACGCGTCCGTGAGGACATCGAGGAGACCAAGGAAGCCCGCAGGGAACGCCTCCTGACCAAAGAGCGCTACTTCGCCATGCTCCAGGAACTCACAGCTCAAGAGCGTCGGCTGACGCGGGACCGCAACCGCTGGATCAAACAGCAGTCTGCCGCACACGGAAAGCCGGTCGACCTTCGCGCGGAGTGGGAGGGACTCACCTTGCCAGAACAGCGGGCGTACGTGGAGCAGACCCTCACCGCGGTATTGGTCAGCCCGGCAGTCGGACGGCGCAAGCCAGTCCAGACTAGGTTGACCCCCCTCTTCCGGACGGAGGATGAGGCCTACGCCTCTGGCTGATAGCGACATCTGAATCTGGTGCTGACTGTGGTTCCGTGGTGACTGCGCCAGATACGCATCGCCTACAGAGGCCTCCGGCACACCACGGAATCGCTCACACAGCCTTCTGTCTGGGCGTGTGAGCGTGTTGAATGCCCTGATTCTGGACTCACGCCGGCTTCAGCTCGGCCCGGATGGTGGCGTCGTCCGGCAGCACGAGCACCACTCGTCCGGATTGCCAGTTGCGGGAGACGAGATAGAAGTGAGTGGGCGTTTTCGCAAGGGCGACGAAGCCGTCATAGCGGAATCGATAAGGGGCACTTCCGCTGCCTTGGTCCTTGACGGTGACGCCCGGAACACCGTGGGTGATCCTCACCCGCGAGTGAATCACAACAGATGGCTCGTCTTTGAAACCGTTGTCTGCGTCGATGCGGGCAGCAGTCCAGCCACTGAACATCGCGTAGCGGGTCATGTAGGTGAACAATGCGGCCACTGCCAACACGACCAGCATCACCTCAGCCACGAACCACACCCGTTTGCCGGTCGGCTGACGCTTGTCCGGGTTACCCCAGTCTCCAGGACTTAGCCGGAGGCCGAACAGCCACAGCGACGCTCCCAGAGCTACGACAAGGGGTGCCCACAGCCAAAGTGATTTCCACGCCGAGGCCAGGCGCGATGCTCCGGCCGCCGAGTCCGAGAGCATCCAGGGGATCAACAGCGAGACAGCCATGCTGGGGTACATGAACCACCTGGCCACCACGCGGCGCCGGGCCTCATTCCGGGGGCCTGCCAGCGCATGGTTGATCAGTAGCAGGTACATCGCCAGGATCAAGCCAAGGACGGACAGGGTGCAAAGCGGTAAAAAAATCGCCTGCGGGCTTTTCGTCAAGTAGCCCTGCACGGACATCTGGAGATCGCGCGCTGGCACCCCGAAGAAGGAGTAGTACGCATCTGTGTACGTGCTGCCGTAAAAGTAGAGCAAGCCGATCACGAGCGTTCCCGGCGCGAGGATGCGTGCCGCCTTGTCTAGCAACGACATCCACCGTGGAGGACCCGGCCGCGACAGCCGGTCCCCCCTGGGGCCACGCACGCGCGGGCCCCGGCGCCGCGGCGGGTGCTGACGTCCGCCGCCCTGGGAATCGGGCATGATCGCAATGTGACCGGCCATGCCCCTGGCCAAACACCGAGCCACTCCATCCGGCTGACGGCGACTTGGCAGTCAAAGCGGATGCTGACGGGCTGGTGCCCGCGCTGCCAAGCTGTGCGAGCCGGAAGCCTGCGTGGGCGACGAGTATCTGGGGTAGCCCTCACGCAATTGCGGCCCGAGCCGTTTTCAAGAATCCCCATCATGGCGAGGGCTGAGGAGAACTCGGGCGCCGGGTAGTGACGTCCAGTCGAAGTGTGACGTTCACCCGTCGCCACTTCCGCTCCGACCAACGCGGCGCATTGCGAGCGTGCGCTCGTGCCCATTCCCGCAACTCTTGATCCGGGTCGTTCACCAGACGGCACCCCCGTCGGCGATACGCGCCTCAGTGCGTGCAATCTCCCGGTTGAGGAGGATGTCGGAGGCAACGCCAGCCGCTATCAGTGCAGCGCCGGGGGTGTGGCCAGAGCCGACGTAGCGCCATTGCCGTTCACTGGTCACATCGGGCACTTCGAGATGGCCCATGTGGCGGGCGCGTTCGGCGCGGAGTGCTGCGTAGGTAGTCGAGTAGGCCCGGGACTTGGTGAGGATGTGGCCCCGATAGCCAAGGGTATGAGTCCAGGAGCGAAGGCGGAGAGGCTCGTACTCGGGGAGGCGGCCGAGGCGCCAGCAGGTCCGCATGAGGGAGCGGACGTGTTCGCTCACGGGTGCCGACTCGATGTCCACCTGGTCGGTGACGGGGTGATCGAGGCCGGCGCCTGTCTCGCCGGCTCCCTTGGTGACGTACTTGGCGACGTACGCGGCCACCGCGTCATCGTCGGGGGTGTCGCCGTTCGTGCGCAGTGGCCGGGCGTCGACCTGGGCACCCCAGCGAAGAGTCAGTTCCCCCGCGGCCGGGCTGTAGGGGGTGTGGACCAGGACCCGTCGGGCGGAGGCGCGTACCGCGTCGATGAGCAGTTCCGGTGTGCCCCAGGCCGGGGGCTGGTCTTCCGGGCCGTTAGGGCCGTCGAGGCGTACGACGGCATGGACGTGGACGGCCGCGCGCTTCTGGTACTCGGCGACGCGGGCGAAGGACAGCCGGGCGTGCTGGGTGAAGCTTGATTGCACGAGGTCGGCGGAGGTGGCGAGGCGCCGGCGGACGTCGATGACAAACCGGTCCCACAGCTTGGAAGCGTGCGCGTGCCACAGGACGTGGGCGGTGTAGTCGTAACAGTCGGGGCAGAGCGGTTGTCCGACGACACCAGCGCCCGGGGCATGGACGGCGCCGCAGCCGAAGGGCCGCCCGTGTGCGCAGGTTCCGCCTTCGCGGCGGGGGCGGCACACCTCCCCGGTCCGGTGCACAGCGCCGAACGACGGGGCGGTCAGGGTGACGAAGAGCCGGGGGCGGTGGCGGACCGTCTCGGGGATGTTCTTGCCGCCGAGGAGGCCTGCGCGGACGAGGTGGTAGGTGTCGCCAGCGTGGAGGCGGGAGCAGGCGGGGCAGATGGTCGCACGGCGGTTGCGGCAGCGGACGAGGAGACGTTCACCGGGTTCGGTGCGGGTGTCGTAGTGGTGGAGGATCTCGCCGGTTGTGCCGTCCAGGGTGGTGGTGGAGCCGGAGAGGTGGACGGGGTGGGCGCAACCGCCGGTTGCGGTGATCTGTTGAAGCCAGCGGGGGAATTGCGGGTCTTGGGCGAGGCGGATGGCGTCGCGGTCGGTTTCGGGGAGCTGACGCAGGCGCGCCGCGCGGTCGAGGGCGGCGCGCCTGCCGGCCGGGGTGAACTCCGGGGTAATGGTGGTGACCTTCCGGGGTGAGCCGCCGAGGCGGCACGCTGGGTGGGTGGTGGTGCGCCGTTGTCCATGGGGTTGTCCCTTCGGCGGTCCGGTGGATGGGTTGTGGGTCAGCGGATGGTGCCGGTGCCACGGCAGATGCGGCAGCGCCGGAGTCGTCCGGTCCAGGTCTTCCGTGCTCCGTCGCCCTTGCAGTACGGGCACCTCACGCGAGGCATGGGCATGGTGGTGGTCCCTTTCTGCTCAGGTGTGGGAGAAGCCGCTGATGGCCCAGGTGACGAGTTCATGCACGGTCAGGCCCACGGGGGTCTGGCCGACGTAGAGGCCGAAGAGGCCGACGCAGACGGCTTCCCAGGGGCGGACGTCGCGGGATCGGACGAGGAGGACGGTGATGATCCCGAAGATCACCGCGAACCCGTAGGCCGTACCTTCGCTGATCACTTGTCGTCTCCTTCCGGCACCGCGAGGACGCGGACCAGGACGGGCAGTTCGGGGGTGAGAGCGGCGTACTTGCGGGTGACGGCTATGGCTTCTTCAGTGGGAGTGAGGTGGGAGCGGGCGCGGCTCCAGCCGCCGTCCGGGCCGGAGCACACGGCCACCCCGCGTTCCTGAGCGGTGATGGACTGGGCGACGGCGATGGCGTCCTTGTTGAGGTCGCCGAGGGCCATCTCTGCCGTGCCGGGGTCGTTGACGCGGTGGCAGATGCGGCCGCTGAGCTGGGCGCGTAGGGCGGTGACGCCAGGGCCGAGGTCGGAGCCGACGCGCTGCCCGGCGACGACCAGGTGCAGGCCGAGCGCGGCCCCGAGCTGGGCCAGCCGGAGGAGGAGCGTGGAGCACTGCTCGGCCTCCGCCTTGCTCTCGCGGGTGCCGTCGGACAGGTACAGTTCGGCGATCTCGTCGACGATCACGACGATCGGGACCGGGCGGAGCTTGTCGGGGAGCTCCCAGATCGAGCGGACGCCGGCCGACCGGCACGCACTCATCCGGTCCCGCATGTCAGCCGCCAGCGCGAACAGCACGGTGACCGCCTCCTTCCGGCAGGTAGCCAGCGCGCTCAGCCGGTCGGCGAACAGGCCGAGTTCCATGCCGCCCTTGCAGTCGATCCCGACCAGGGCGACCCGCTGCCGGGCCAGCTGCGTGATCAGCCGGGCCAACAGCGTGGACTTGCCGGAACGGGTCGCCCCAACGATCAGCCAGTGCGGCACGAGCCGAAGGTTCATGACCCAGGCGCCGCCGGACTCCATGACACCGATCAGCGCGCTGAGGAGTTCGGCCGGCGCGGTGGCTAAGCCGGGCCGCTGAAGCGGGTCGGTGGCGGTCGCGGTCAGGAGCACGAGCCCGCGTTCCGGCGAGGTGACCCGCACGGCATGCACCTTCCAGGCGTGCACCAGGGCATCCGCCGCTTTCATGTAGGTAGCCGGGGTCTGCCCCGCGTGCAGGCGCACGGACACGGTCAGACCCAGGCGGGTGGCGCGGGGGAACGAGGCCCGCGGGATGATCGGCCGGAGCGGGTCGCCCTTGACGACCAGGTCGCCGAGGAGCCCGCGGGGCGGGCGCCGGGACACGGACAGGTCGTTGAGCATCGCGACCTTGCGCCAGGTCGCCAGCACCCGGAAGGTGGTTGCCGGGTAGCCGGCGAGGTACCAGTGCCAGACCGGCCGGTGCCGGCGCACCAGGTCACCGACGACCAGCATCCAAGCCAGCACGGTGAGAGCGAACGCGATCAGGATGGGTCCCATCAGGCGTCACCGCTCTTGCTCTGCACAGGGGTTCCGTGCACGGCCGTTATGGCGTCGGCGCGGAAGCTGACGCCGTGGCGGTCGCCCATCGACCACATGAACGCGGTCAGTCCGGTGACCTTGACGATCTGACCTTCCTCGATGCCCTTGGGCGGGCCGCTGACGGCGATCTCGATGACGGAGATCCGCCGCCCGTCCTGCCGCACGGTCACGGCAACGGTCCAGACCGGATTGCCGTCCCGGTCCCTCTTCACCTCCTGTGTCTCGCTGTTGTTGATCTTCGCTTCGGGCGCGATGGCGCACCGCAGTACGCCCAGCCGCGCCGTGTCCACGGGAATGGACTGCATTTCTTCGGCCTCCCTGGCCAATCAAGACGCCAGACTCACTCTGACGTCACTTGTCCTTACGAGTTATGACTATGGAGCCCTGTACGGCGAGAGCGCAAGTACTTATGCTGACGAGTGACGCCGCGCGTGCGACGTGCCTACGACCCCGACCCGCCGGAGATACTCAGATGCCGGAGATCCAGCGCCCCGGAGCCCTCTACCAGCAGGTGGCCGCCGCGATCCGCGAAGCGATCCTGTCGGGCGAGTTCGCTCCCGACTCCCTCTTGCCGTCCGAAGCCCAGCTCATGACCCGCTACGGCGTATCCCGCCCCACCGTCCGCAACGCCATCGCAGCCCTGCGAGCGGAAGGCCTGATTGACGTCCGGCACGGCAAGGGCAGCTTTGTCCGGTCCGACGGGCAGCCGTCGCTGACGATCGAGCGCCGGATCAGCCGTACGCCTGATGGCAAGTTCGTCATGCCCAACGGCGACGTATGGCAGGAAGGCGAAGAGCCCAGCGCCTACCGCACGCACACCACGAAGGCCACCGGCCGACTCCTCCAACTCGCCGAGGAAGAAGCCCTGTTCGGCTGTGACCGGTTGCTTCTCGATCCCGGCACGGGCACGCGTGCGATGCACCGCACCCTGATCCCGTTCGCCGTCGCCGACATGGTTCCGGCACTCGCCGAAGACCCGTACAAGCGGTCGGGTGCCCTCTACCGGCAGCTCACCGAGGACGGCCACAAGCTCACCTGGTCCGAGACCGTGCGCGCCCGCATGCCCCTGCCCGACGAGCGCACCACGCTCCAGCTCCCCGACGCGACGCCGATCCTGCACCTGGCCCGCGTCACCCACGACACCGACGACCGGCCCCTGATCCTCGAAGAACTCCGCATCGGTGCCGACCGAGCCGAACTCGCCTACCGGATCACCGCCGACAAGCAGCCCACGCGACGCACCCGCGCCTGAGCACCGACGAGGCGGATCGGTCGAAACAGTCTTCGCTTCCTCAAGGGCGCGCCTTCGGCGCGCCGGGGCGCCCGGCCGCCCCGGCCGGGCGTGCGGCGTGGCCGCCGGTCCCGTCCGGCCGGCAGACGCCCCCGCCCGCAGCACGCCCAAGGAGTCGAGGCACCGACCGGTCGTCGCAGGCCGGGGTGTGGTGGGCTGGGGGTCGCAGGCCTCCGAGACTTTAGGCAGCTCCCATGGGGCGAGCCTCGAAGAACAGGGGGCCGATCGGGCTATTGCGGGCAGGTCCAAGGACTGCCCGATCCGCTGGCGAGCGTAAGGCCCCCTGTTCACTCGCCCCATGGCAGCTACCGCCCAAAGTCTCTGCGGCCGGCGACGTGCCCACGCGCACCACTCACCAGCGAGAGGGCGCCTCACGCTGCACCGCCGTCGCCATCCACACGCGCCTCCAGGCACTGGGCGAGGCGCTCCACCGCACCAGGCCAGCCCGCCAGCCGTACGACACCGCGCCCGTCCTCGTTCGTCGAGGCGACAGCCCGCACAGCGGACAGCTCGAAGCCCATGCCCAGGAGCGCCCGGTTCAAGCGATCGGCCGACTCTCGTGCCTCACGCCACCCCGCCATGTAGTCGACTCCAGATGCCCAGAACCCGAAGTCCGTACCCGGGACGTCGGGCCAGTCACTCAGCCAACCCTCACCGGAGCCAGTCACCTTGCCCACCTCTACCCTGATCTAGGTAACGGATCGTCAATTTCCTTACACCAGGGCAGAAATGCAGCACGACGGCCCCGGTACCATCAGGCACCGGGAACCGTCGCGTTCCCAGCCGGGCCACCCATCGCTTTCCAGGGCTGACAGGGTGGCCCGGCCTTATCGGGTTATGAAGCGCGACCCCCGGGAGGGGGAGCCCCCCCCGGGGCCTTCCAGTGATCGCGCTCCTTGGCCGAAGTGGTCAGACTTCGGCCGGTTTCCGGCCCGCCGCCTACTCCCGATCGCGTGGGAGTGATGTGGGGACGGCGGACCGGAGATCATCAGTACGGTTTGTGCTCAGCTCCGCCGTCCAGGTCGAAGCGGCACCAGACCGTTTTGCCCCCACCCTCTTTCGGCGTCCACCACACCGCCGCCGCCATCCGCTGAGTGAGCATCAGGCCACGGCCGCTGTCAGCCAGGACCGCCTCTGAGAACTCCGTCACCAACTCCGGCGAGTAGAAGTCCCCCATGGGCAGGAGCGGGGGCGTCGAGTCCTCATCCGCAACTCCGATGAACAGCCACTTCGGGTAGAGCTTGTAAACGACGTCGATGCGCCGGCATCCGCCGGGATGGGACCGATGACGGTCCGGCACCGCATGGTTCACCACGTTCCCGACCAGTTCCGAGACGGCGAGTTGGGCGTCATACACGAGGTCATGCGGAACCGCGCCGCGCAGGAAGACGGTCGCCGTGTCGCGGGCGATACGACCCGTGTCACCGAACTCGGCGAAGAGCGTCACAGTCATGAAGCTCCCGCCGGAGGACGGATCCGGCGCCACGAACCAGTGAGCGTATGCATCCAGCTCACTCATCACGTGCTTGGTTTTCCCCGCGTCCATCGTGTCCCTCCGGCAGCTCTCACGTCTCCGCTTGCTTCACGCAAGCCAGTACACGGCGCAATGGACGTCACCGGGAGCGTTCACCAGGGGGTTCACGTGAACACCGGCAAAGACAAGGGGGGTTCACCAATGAACCCCCCCCCAGGGCGACACCGCCGTGACACGATGGACACTCGCAGTCATTCTCGGGTTGGCAGGGGAGCATGAACCGAGAGCCCAACGCGCAGTTGATCTCCCTCATGGATGAGGCGGGGTTTTCCAACAAGGGCCTTGCCAAGCGCATGCGAGATCTCGCGCAGCAGCGCGGCAGCACACTCGGAACGACCCACGTCGCCGTACAGCGTTGGCGGGATGGAGCGGGTATCCGGACGGAGGCAGCCGCAGTCATGGCGGACGTGTTCGCCTCCAAGTTGGCACGCCGCATCACTCCGGGAGATCTCGGCCTGTTCGGAGCCCCGGAGCCGGCCGCACCCCAGCCCGTTGCGTACACCGCCCTCTTGCCCGACGCCCTGACAGCGCTGGAAGATCTTTCCGAGGAGCGCACCGAGCCGGGTTCGGGCAGCCTTCTGATCGTCCCAGACGGGGATATAAACGCCGCAGTTCTTTCGTGGATGGTGGCCCGTCCGGACGGAGTGGACGCCGACAGGCACACTGCCCAGCGTGTTGGAATGCGCGACGTACGCGCGATCCGCACCGCTACCGAGATGTTCATGCGCCTGGACTTCCTGTACGGCGGCGGCCACGGCCACAAGGCGTTAAGGCACTATTTTCGACACGAAGTATTACCCCTACTGAATGCCAGCTACTCGGAAAAAGTCGGCCATGCCCTCTTCACGGTGACCGCGGAGACTGCCGAAGTCCTGGGGTGGATGGCGTACGACATCGGGAATCACGGACTCGCGAACCGCTACCTCCTCCATGCCCTACGACTCACCCAGGTCACCGGCGACCGGATGTTCGGCGCATCCGTCCTGGCCAATCTCAGTCACCAGGCGAACTACCTGGGGCACACGTCACGCGCGTTGCAGTTGGCGCGATCCGCAGTCGAAGGCGCCAAGGACAGCGCAACACCACGCGCCAAGGCGATGTACGCGATCCACGAGGCCCGCGCCCTATCCAGCGCCGGAGACCTCACCGGAGCGTCACGCGCGATGAACGAAGCAGAACGCCACTTCGAGGGAGCCACAGCCGATGACCCCGAATGGCTCGCCTACTTCGATGAAGCAGAACTAATCGGCGAGTTCTCCCACTGCTTTCGCGACCTCAAACGGCCAGCCGAGGCACTCCGATTCGCTGAAAAAGCCGTCGCAAAAATCGATCCACAATACGCGCGCACACTGGGATTTTGCCGCATGGTACTCGCGGAGAGCCACATCCTGAACGGCGAACTGGACAGCGCAATCGTCGCAGCCACCCAGGCAGTTGAAGAAGGCGAATCACTGCAATCGGCTCGATTCCTTCGCTACGTCACAGACTTTCAGCAAGGAATCAGTACCCACTCAGGAACGCCGATCGTGAAACAATTCAACAACCGAGTCTCCGAAGCACTGGCCAGCTTGGACGAGTAGGCGCTACGCGCTCAGTAGGGGAGCCACCGGCGCGGTGCACCCTCGTCTCGCAACGACGCGATCCGACGCGCGAACTCCGCGGCTACCTTCTCGCCCTCAGCCACGTTCTGCATGAGCCAAGTAGTCATTTTGAACTCCTGGACGTCACACAGCGTACCGAAGCCCGGCCACGACCTCAGGTCGCGCCCGTAGGCGCCTACGAAGGCGGCATACTGCTCCTGCGTCACCCAGCCCAACCGGTCGTACTCGTGCGCCGCCACCTCAAGATCCCATTCCGGGTGATCAACGCAGAAGTTCTCGAAGTCGATCAGGTACACGACGCCATCCCGACCCACCATCAGGTTGTCCGTGTGAGCGTCCCCGTGCACCGGCCCCACCGACGACTCGAACCGCAGCCCCGCCAACTGCTCCTTTAGTTCCTGCCCCCGCTTGCACAGGAAGTCGAGATCGTCATCAGCTACCCCGACACTCCGCTCAAGCCGCAAGTCCGAACGCCCGAAAGCGTCGTATCGAGGTAGGTCCAAGCCATCAGGCAGCGTCAGCGAGTGAAGATCCCGCAGGACGGCACCCAACTCCCCATAGGTAGCAGCACGGCCGTCTTCAACAATCAGGTGCCAGAAGGTCACCGGGTGCCCATCGACCATGACCGCCTGCTCAAGGTCATTGACCACACGAGCCGCCGGAAACCCCTCACCCGCCAGCCAGCGCGATACGGCAACCTCTCGACGCACGGACGGCAGGTACTCGACCGAGCGGGCGATACGCACGATCACCGGAGCCGAGGCCAGTCTGAAGAGAGCGTTCTCCCCTAACCTGATCAACTCTGCGTCGGCGGCATCGAGCCCGACCAGCCGGCAAGCGCCAGCCATCACACGTGTTGCCCCTGCCGACGTGAACGCTTCTTCCGACCCCCGAGCAGCGTCAACCGCCATGCCCGAACCAGCTCCCCTAGTCGCGCGCGATCAACCTGCGCACGCCCACGGGTGACCAACCCGACGTGCACCGGACACACGTTGAGGACAGTACCCAGAGCAGACCATCTCAGCGAGGGCCGGAGCCCTCAGCTTGAGAAGCGGTGATCATTTACGACCGGTTTGGCGCTGACCTGGTCGAATGGCAGGTGAGGGGTCACGTTGGCCTCAGTTTCACCATGATTCTCTGCTCGCACTGATTCTTCCGATTCCTCCACGATGATGTGGTGACGCTGGCATACTCATGCTGAGTTGCTTCAGAGTGGGGGCTGAGGGCATGGCTTTGCTTGAGACCGCAGCTGTGAGTGCTGGTCGAGTGGTTGTTGATCGGGCGGGTCGGCAGTGGCTGTCGAATCGCAAGAATGCGGCGGATCGCAACAAGCCCCTTACTGAACTTATAGGGATAAATTTCCGGGACGCTTTTTCCCGTCGCCGACTTGAGCGTCAACTGGAGGATATCTCCGACTCTGTGGCAGAGCGAATTAAGGCAATGTCTGAAATTGAATATAGATCGCTCGGCGAAAATGATAAACTGGCCGCAATAGTCGAGGCAACTCGGGCTCTGTCTCAAGCCGACCTGTCAGATGACTCCGTACTTCAGGCTGATGCTGAGGGAACTAACTTAGCCCGATCCATTATCTCAGAAAATCGGGAAAGTTTGGTACGCCTGGGACTTCCGGAAGCAGGGGAAAGGTTCTATGAACTAGTCGTTCAAGAGTGCTGCGAATGCCTGATGCAGATTGTGCAGCTCCTCCCTCAGTACACTGCAAGAGCCACGAGCGAGGCCTTGAGTCGACTTTCTGTAATTTCTGCAAATGTGTCACTAGCGCTTGACCGCATACCCGTTCGGCGATTGGATTCACCGGACGGTCAGGAATTTGATGGCGAATTCAAAAACCGCTATCTGCGCCTGCTGGCAGACTCGTTGAGCGAGGTCGAAGTTTTCGGTGTGCCGGTAAATAACTTCACGCCACGCGCAACTTTGAGTATCGCTTACATAAGCCTCAGCGTTACCAGCGAATGGGAGTCCGAGGAAGGCGAAGACTCGGACGTGAAGCCCGGCTCCGAAGGGCCAGCGGACATACTGGGTGCCGGGAAATCCTTGCGCGTAGAAAGCGTGCTAGCAGGGAGCACCCGTAACCTTATTAGAGGTGAGGCCGGCTCAGGGAAGAGCACACTCCTCCACTGGATTGCAACATCCGCATCCCGTTCTACGTTTAAGCGCGAGCTGGCGTCATGGAATGGTATGGTTCCCTTTCTCATTAAACTGCGCAGTCATTCAGACGGGGAGCTGCCTGCTCCAGAGGAATTTGTACGTGCCACAACCCCGAGCATTTCCGGAATAATGCCTGCAGGTTGGGTTCATAGGCAACTCGCAACCGGACGTGCGCTTCTTCTGGTTGATGGAGTGGATGAACTTCCAGGACGACGACGTCCGAAAGTCAGGGCATGGCTGAGGTCGCTGATCACAGCATACCCGGATCTCCGAATAGTCGTTACTTCGCGCCCGTCTGCTGCGGCTTCTTCCTGGCTGGACTCTGAAGGTTTTTGGTCGGCTCAACTGGAACGCATGACGTCGGCCGATGTACGAGAATTCATTTCTCATTGGCACGCAGCAGTTATGGATTCAGGGGTATATCCCTGTAAACCGAGTGAACTTCCTGGCTACCAGAGGGCTCTTTTGCAGAGACTCAGTAGTCAGCCGCATTTGCAGGCGCTGGCCACAACTCCGCTTCTCACCGCCATGTTGTGTGCGTTGAATCTTGACCGCCGTATGCAGCTGCCCCGGGACCGTATGGGCCTCTACGCAGCGGCCCTGGAAATGTTGCTTGAGAGGCGAGATGCCGAGAGGCAAATTCCCAGTTATTTTGAAGTCTCACTGGAGAGGCGTCAGAAGGTTTTGATTCTCCAAGATCTTGCTTGGTGCCTCTCCATGACTAATCGCTCCGAGATGGCTAAAAATGCCGTTCAACGACGCGTGCAAGAGAAGATCAAGGCAATGCCACATCTCAATCATCCGGCTGAGGCCGTTCTTGATCATTTGATCCAACGGAGTGGCTTAATTAGGGAACCGGTCCTTGGGAGAATTGATTTCATTCATCGGACATTTCAAGAGTACCTGACTGCTAAGCAGGCCTCTGAAGATGGCGACGTTGAGCCTTTGGTTGCCAAAGCACACTTGGATCAATGGCGCGACACCGTTATTATGGCCACAGGGCATGCAAATAGTCCATTGAGGCGCGAACTCGTTGATGGCCTGCTATGTCGGATCGAAGCTGAGCCAAGATACCGGAGATCTTTGCGACTGCTGGTGTCAGCCTGTTTTGAGACCATGCCTGACGTACCACGCGATCTATCCAGCAGGCTTGACGAGTGTTTGAGTAGCCTAATTCCGCCGAGAAGTGAAAGTGAGGCGAACTCACTACCGAGAGCTGGAGATGCGGTACTGCGCTTCTTCCCTAATAGCCTGTCAGGTCTGAAGGAGGGCACTGCCGCCAATGTAGTGAAGTCTGCTTATTTGATTAACGGTCCTGAAGCTCTAGAGCTCCTGAGCGGGTATGCGTCGGATTCTAGGGCGCTGGTTCAGCAGCAGCTGGTACTGGGTTGGGATCACTATGACTCTGAGGAATATTCCCAGGAAATCGTTTCACGCATCCCTTTGAATGACGGAGTTCTGACCCTAGGTAACTCTGAGCACCTTTCGTTTGTGCAAGACCTACCTCAAGTTCGGGCATTGGAATTTGACGGCATAGTGCCCGATGCTTCGATGTTGGAGCCAGTTCGTGGTCTGACAAAAAGGTTTCACGGAGAAATAATGGACGCCGACCATAGTGAACTTGGAAATCATTCACGCCTTGAAGATATTATCTTGGTAAGCGATGAAATCGAAGACCTTAATTGGGTGGAACGTCTTCCCAGCCTAAGTCGGTTCCGTGTCTGGGTTGAAGGGATGACGGACCTCGACCCCCTGCGTACGTTGGATCTGCATTTGCTCGGCCTGGGGCATCTTGCAGAGGTGCGGGACTTTGAACCCGTCTGGGGCCTGGAGAGGTTGAATTGGCTTATTCTGCGAAAATGTAGCCAACTTCGGGATGTAGGCCCATTGGCCCGCCTTGGGGGTTTGCGGACTCTCGTTCTGGAGAGTCCGGGTGGCCTGCAAGGATTGCGTGATGCTCTGGGGTCATGCGAGGTGGAATGGCTGGGGATTCAGGAATATGACGCCGGCGTTCCATTGTCGGAATTCAATAGCTCGTCTATTGAAGTTCTCGATCTTACCGGGACTAAGGTAATTGATTCTGGCGAGCCCCTCAAAATGCCGAATCTAAGACATCTCTATCTGGATAAGTGGCAGGGGCGTGAGCTTCCGGGGATTAGTTCACTCAAAAGCCTCTCCAAGGTTTCGATAGATCACGCTAGCAATCTTGAGGACATCTCGGAAATTCTAGAACTTCCGAACGTGAAGCATGTTTCGCTGAATGGCTGTCCTGATGGTCTCGACTTGAAGCCGTTGACCTCGAAAGGCGTAAAAGTTTTCAGCCCTGGTCGTCAACGTGCGAGGGTGTTGGCTCGCCGTGCCGTTCCAACGGACTGATTGCGGCGTGGGTTGATGGCCTCAGCCACTATGTAGCCCTCTCTTTCGGCAATCGGCTGGTTGCTGTTATGTGGTACGGGCGCTAACCGGTCCGGAGCAGGGAGGATAGCGTGCGCAGCAGGCCCGTCCAGCGCGACGGGGGAATAACGAGGGAACTTGATCGGGGTTAGTCTGCGGGTCGGGCCTTCGCTGGCAGCGAAAACTTATCGGCCGCTGAGCTAAGCGTTCTTGGGTTCGGCCTGCTGGACCACTTCGAAGGACCACAGGCTTGAACCTGAAGCGGCTGGCTTCGGCTTCTCGCCGCTTCCTTCACCACTACCTTGATGCGCCGCCTTCATGGGCCCCTCCATCCACGCCTGGAAGGACTCCTCGTCACGCCACCGCGTGTAGACGAGGTAGCTGTCGGTGCCTTCGATCGGACGGAGAAGCTCGAACCACTCGAACCCGTCGGAGCTCTCCACGGCGTGGGCGCGATGGGCGAACCGCTTCTCCAGCGTCTCCCGTTGCTCGGCCGGCACTTCCAGTACGTTGATCTTGACTACGCTCATGCCCCCATCCTGCCGCAGAATTGATCAGGAGGGCGTGAGCGACCGGGACCTGTTCGGGCGATCACGCATCCCGTTAGGGTGACTCGGCGGAGGGGCTGATGACTGCTGTGGGGATGAGTCGCGCGGAGGCTGTCGCGCTCATGCAGCGGATCATGCAAGCGCAGTACGCCTCAGACGATGAGGTGGCCGACTGGCTGGACAGGCTCGGCGGAGTCCTGGCATGCCCTTCCGATCATGTCCGGCTTGATCTTCTGGCCACCGGGGCGGGAGCCTTCAGCTGATGAGGTGGTCGATCAGGCTATGGGGTATCGGCCGATCGCTTTGCGAGGTCGGGACTCAACGGTACGGCGACAGTGGCGCCGCTGCCTTTTCGGCTCCGGCCGTGAACAGAGCAGCGTTGGTCTACATCAGGCTCAGGACCGCTGCGCTCCACCCGACGGCCTCAGGCGTGTGCCAGCACGGCCGATCAATGGACCGAGCCATGTCATGACCTGCCATGAACGCGTGCTGGTGGTTCGGGTTGAGGTCGCGGACCCGCGCCCATACAGCGCGCGCCTGCGCCGTTTGGCCGGCGGTGACGAGGAACTCCATGAGGTCCTGGGCGAAGCCCCATGGCGTGAGTAGAGCATCGGGGACGGCCTGTGCGAGGCACCTTGGGTCTTCCATGCTGGCGAACCACGGCAGCGCTGTTTCATGCAGGTGGATTGCGAGCTGTTCCAGGTTCGCCACGCGCTTGCCGGGGTGGGTCAGTACCGCGCGGTGCTCGCTGGACATGTCCAGGAAGCTGGAAGCACACACGATCGACTCGGCTGATTCCGGCCTGCTCACGGTGAGTGCGGCATTGGCCCGACGCCAGGCGCCCAACCTGTCGTCGAAGACGGTCAGGCTCTCCACGATGAACTCGACCAGGTGGCCGGCCCTGTTGTACTTGCTCTTCGCCAGCCCGATTACTTCGCGGCGCCCGTCCGTCCGCCGTTCCAGGGAGAGCTTCGACTTCACCCACACAAAGCCACCCAGCTTCTGTGCCAGGCAGGCGGCGCCGACGTGGACGACATCAGTGGGCTGCTCCGCCTGCACAAGGCGCGCAACGAGGTCGGGTTGTGGCGAAGTCACGCGCACATGATGCCTGTACGGAGATCTGCTGAGCGGGCCTAGTGGTACATCAGCCCACCTGTTGCGGCCGCAGCAGCTCGAACCACTCGAACCCGTCCGAGTTCTCCACGGCATGCGCCCGCGAGGCGAACCGCTTCTCCAGTACTTCCCGCTGCTCGGCGGGGACGGTCAGCACGTTGCAGTTGGTGAAGGGCCTGCCGCGCAGCCGCGACTATCGGGCTCTCGACGAGAGCGAGTAGTACGGCGGACCGCGCGAAGGCCGGCGGCGTTCGCGCGAGCAGGCCGACGGGCAGGTCCGCGACGTGCCCTCTTTGGAGTGAATGCGCTGCTCCGTCCGCCCGGTGACGGCAGGGTTTGTGCGTCGATCACGGTCGTGTCGGGAGGCCGGGATGGGTTTGTCGCGGACGGAGCTGTTCGCTGCGATCCGGAGGGACAGGCGTCTTGATCCGGAACTGTCGCAGAGGGCTCTGGCGGAGAAGTACGGAGTGCACCGCCGGACGGTGCGGCAGGCTTTGCTGTCTGCGGTTCCGCCGCCGCGGAAGAAACCGGTGCCGCGGGCTACGGTCCTCGATCCGGCCAAGCCGTGGATCGACGACATGCTGCGGGAGGACGCGAGTGCGCCGCGCAAGCAGAAGCACACCGCCCGCCGGATCCATCAGCGTCTCGCCCAGGAGTACGACTTCGACCTGGTTTCCTACTCCACGGTCTGCGACTACGTGCTGGCCAGGCGTCTGCAGATCGAGGCCGAGGTGCTGGAGGGCCGTCGGCATCTGACGGGCATGGTCCCGCAGGTCCACCTGCCCGGTGAGGAAGCCGAGGTCGATTTCGCCGATGTCTGGGTCCGCCTGGCGGGCGAGGTCGTCAAGTGCCACCTGTTCACGCTGCGACTGTCGTACTCGGGCAAGGCCGTCCACCGTGTCTATGCCTCGCAGGCCCAGGAGTCCTTCATGGAAGGGCACGTCGAGGCGTTCAACGTCCTGGGCGGAGTGCCGACCAAGCACATCCGCTACGACAACCTCAAACCGGCGGTCAACCGCATCTGCACTGGTCGCAGCCGCATTGAGTCGGAGCGATGGGTGTCCTTTCGGGCCCACTACGGCTTCGACGCCTTCTACTGCATCCCTGGTCAGGACGGCGCCCACGAGAAGGGCGGGGTTGAGCACGAGGGCGGCCGTTTCCGTCGCACTCACCTCGTCCCTGTTCCGGAGGTCGCCACGCTGGAGGAGCTGAACACGAAGATCGCGGAGATCGATGCGGTCGAGGACGAACGGATCCTCGCGGGCAGGCTGACGACGGTCGGCTTCAACTTCTTCACCGAGGCAGACGAGTTGGCGCCGTTGCCGTTCGAGGAGTTCGAGTGCGGCATCACCCTGACGCCGAAGGTCGACCGCAGCAGCCGGATCACTGTGAGGCAGTGCCATTACTCGGTGCCGGCCCGCTTCATCGGCCAGAACGTGCGGGTGCTGCTGCGGGGCAACGAGCTTCTCGTCTTCGAACGACGGGAGATCGTCGCCCGCCACCCGCGGCTGACACGCAGGGGTGACTTCCGTGACGAGCTTGACCACTACTTGGAGATTCTCCTGGTCAAGCCCGGGGCAATGGCCGGCTCGACCGCGCTGGTCACCGCACGGCAGAGCGGTTTGTTCACCGAGATCCACGAGGCGTTCTGGGCCGCAGCCCGGGCCGCCCACGGCGACGCGGCCGGGACGAGGGCACTGATCGAGGTTCTGCTACTGCACCGGCGGATGCCGGCGACGGCTGTCGAGCAGGGCATGGCCGCTGCGGTCCGGGCGGGTGCTATCACCGCCGACGTGGTGGCCGTCGAGGCTCGCAGAGCCGCCGCGCTGGCCCCGCCACCTCCTGAGGACCTGGACGACGAGGGAGCCCCGCCGCCCTGGGCCGAGCCCAGCGGGGTGGTCTCGCTGACGGCCCGCCGGGCTCAACTGCCCGAGGACAAAAGGCCACTGCCGACCGTCGCGCACTACGACCAGCTTCTGACACGTCAACCGAAAGGCACCGCATGAGCACGACCGACACCACGGCCGCCCTGGTTCCTCCGCCGCGCAGGGACATGGGGCCGGAAGAGGCCGTGGACACGGCCATCGACGAAGCCTGCCGGGCCCTGCACCTGCCCACGATCCGCAGCAGGGTCCAGGAGATGGCCGCCGATGCCATGCGGCAGCGGTCAAGCTACAAGGACTTCCTCGCCGACCTGCTGGAAGCCGAGTGCGGCGAGCGGGAGGAGCGGCGCAAGCAGCGGCTGGTCAGGGACGCCAACTTCCCCCGTCCCAAGCGGCTGGAGGACTTCGACTATGCGGAGAACCCCAACGTCACTCCCGAGATCGTCGGAACTCTGTCGGACCCGTCCTGGGTCAAGGCAGGGCAACCGCTCTGCCTGATCGGCGACTCCGGCACCGGCAAGTCCCACCTGCTGATCGGGATCGGCACGGCCATGGCCGAGGCCGGGCTCAAGGTCCGCTACACAACCACCGTCAACCTGGTCAACGAACTCGCAGAAGCCGCCGACGAGAAGAAGCTGACCCGCCTCATCGCCCGCTACGGCCGCGTTGACCTGCTCTGTCTTGACGAGTTCGGCTACCTCGACCTGGACAAGGCCGGGGCCAAACTGCTGTTCCAGATCTTCACCGAGCGGGAAGAACGCCGGGCCATCGCCATCGCGTCAAACGCCCCGTTCTCGGAGTGGAAGCAGACCTTCACCGATCCCCGTCTCTGCACGGCGATCGTCGACCGGGTCACCTTCAACGCGCACATCGTCGAGACCGGCACCCAGTCCTACCGGTTCGCGCAGACCCAGCGGAAACGCCGCCGCTGACCTGCACCGACAACCGCGGCCGGCCTCCCTTGCGGGAGACCGGCCGCAGCCGTTTCGGGTCCGGCCGTCGAGTCCCAGTGCCGGCCGCACCATCGCCCGTTCTCGTCCAGCCGCCGCGGTCACCGGGAGGTCCGCGACCTGAGTCGAGCCGGGTCGGCAACCCTCCACGCACCTGTCGGGGGCGCGCTGGCGGAGGTCCACCGAGGCTTCAAAACTACCGTCATCACCCCCCACCCGGGCCAGCGGAACCACCCGATCGAAGTGGAGCCAAATCACCTTGCTACAGGGGCGTGAATCACACCAATTCGCGCCTCCTCCACCCCGGCAGTGGAGCCAAAACAAGTGCTTACAGACAGTCCAGGAGACCTGGCTGCGATGGGCCGGCGTCGACCGGACACAGGTCCACGACCCGCGGGCGTACCTCGTCCGGGCCGTCACCCGGCAGGCACTCAACCGCGTACGCACGCTCTCACGCCGTCGCGAGGACTACGTGGGCGAGTGGCTGCCGGAACCCCTGCTGACCCACCCCGACGTCGCCGACGACGTCGAACTCGCGGAAAGCGTCTCCATCGCCATGCTGACCGTCCTGGAGACGCTCGGACCGGTGGAACGTGCGGTGTTCGTGCTCCGTGAGGTCTTCGACACGCCGCATGACGAGGTGGCCGAGGCCGTGGGCAGGACCCCCGCCGCGGTTCGGCAGATCGCCCGGCGGGCCCGGAACCACGTCGCCGCCCGCCAACCACGCGTCACTGTCAGCCCGATGGAGCACAAGGCGGTGATGGACCGGTTCCTCGCCGCGCTGTACACCGGTCGCATCCAGGACCTTCTGGAGATCATGGCTCCGGACGTGATCCTCATCGCCGACGGAGGCGGGCTCACGGCCGCCGCCCTGGCCCCCGTCCACGGGGCGGAACTCGTGGCAACGATGCTCGCCGGCACGGAACGGGGCGAGTCCGAGACCATGCTGGTGTGGCTCAACGGCGCCCCCGCGATCCGGATCGAATCCGACGGCGGCCGGGCCGCGGTCAGCCTCCTGGTCGAGAGCGGGCGCATCACCCGGATCTACGCGACGTCCAACCCGCAGAAGCTGGCACGACTCGACAGCCCGACCGATCTCACCAGGTAGCAGACGGGCGGATGCCCCGGGCGGTACGTGCCCGGCACACCCGCTCGCGAGGGCATCAGCCGGGGACCGGGACCGGTACCCGCGCAACCACTCGGAGCCGCGTTGCCCCCGGGGCACGGCCGGGAGTACCTCGGTGCTCCTGTTGTGGGTCCCTCAGCGACGCGGACGGTCGTCGCCCGGCGGCCGACCGCTACACACCTCGGCGACCCAGGTCCTCGCCGCGCCCCACAACGGCTCGTCAACCACGGACCTGGTGCTCCACACGGTGACGGATGTACTCGTCCGGATGCGATCGGGCGATCATCACCGCCGCCTCCACGACATCATGCAGCTCAGGCGGGTACGCCGACTTCCGGAGCGGCAGTCCGGGCAGAATGCAGCGCCGAACGTCGAGGTGCTCGTTCCGCACGAACTCCCGGAGCGCAGCCTCGTGCCACTCACCCACCAGGACAGACCTGTCGTCGGCCGCTGCGGCCTCTGCCTGGCCTCCGATGTCCGAGCCCTCCGCGCCGACTCCGGAGGGGCGAAGCGGCAGCGCCGACCAGTACCAGGCCCGCGCAGCGCCTGCCCGCTCCAGGTCGGTTCCCGTCCGCAGACAGTCCAGCAGCGCGGAGCGGACGCGTCGGTACCCGAAGGCATGCAGAGCCGGCTCGACGAACTGGCGGTTGAAGCTCGGGTCCGGGTCATGGACCGCCGCCTTCATGAGGACGCCGAAGGACGCCTCGGGCAACTCCGGCTCCTGGCGGCATGCCTTGCGCAGGGCACCGCGCACGTGACGCGACCACTGCCGTTCATCACCGGCGTCCGGCTCGGGGGCGACATCGAGGCTCAGCACCCGGATCACGTCCGCCAGGCACCTCAGGAACAGCTGCCTCCCGTCCTCCGTGCGCCCCGGCAGCGCCATGAACCCCTGCGCGGCGCTCGCCGCACCTCTCGCAGTCGTCTCGTCTCCGTCAACAGCCAACTGTCCCCCTGTCCCAGGCCCACACGGAATGCTTCCACAGCCCGTGCGCCTGAACGGTGGGCGAGGACGCCGAGCCCATGGCCTTGTTCGCCTTGTTCGCCTTGTTCTCCTTGTCAGGTCTCCCCTGCTGCGGAACCGCCTCTGGATAACGGCCGGGCCGGAAAGTAGCGTGCATCTGTGGCGGGGAAGACGTACAGCGCGGCCGACATCCAGGTCGTCGAGTTCGATCAGCATGTGCGTGCGACACCGAGCATGTACTTCGGGGTCGGCCGGGGCAGTCCGGAGTTGGCAACCCGGGTGCTGTGCGCCGTGCTGAGGCACGCCCTGCATCCGGCGACCCGTGTCGCACCGGACCACGTCCCGCAGATCGAAGCGGCAGTCCACGGTGATCTGAAGTTCTGGGTCGCCGACGACCAGGCCGACGCCCTGGACGCACAGGACCGGCCGCAGCCGGCTTACTACGGCTCGCTGCTCGGCCCCGACCGGTGGAACAGCGCCGCGGCGGCAGCTCTGACTTCGCGCACCGTGATCGAGGTGTGGCGCGGGGGACACGGCTTCCGGCAGGAGCTTGCCGGGCTCCGCCCCATCGAGGAACCCCGGGAGTTCGATGCTCCGGCCGGTGCGGGAACGCGGGTGGCTTTCGAGCTGGACCGGGATTATGCGGGGGCCGGGACAGCACTCGCCGACGACCTCGGTGCACTGGACCTGCACGGCCCGCACTGCCGTGATCCCCGGGGGCCAGGCCGCGTCGTCCTGCGCGACCTGCGCGACCCGGGCAATCCGACCGAGGTCTGCTACCGATAAGGCTTCGCCCGCAAGGCGCGAGACCGCCTCTTCGCCGTCAGGGCGGCAACTCGCCCCGACCCGCCCCCACCGGCCCCACCCCGCCGTACAACCGGGGCCGGTCGTGCGGCGACGCGCCTGTCGCGGGGGCGTCCCGCACCAGTGGCGGCCGAGGTCCGTGTAGGTCACACCAGTCGCCGAGAATTCACCGAACTCACGTACAACCCTTACTCCCTGACGCGGGTCTCCTGATGGCCGGACAACACTGACTCCGGCCGTCCGCCGGGTGCGGACGGCCCCCGCATGCCGCAGGAGACGACCCGCATGCACACGTTCCCGCGACTCGCCCTCGCGACGGCCACCGCGGCCGCGCTGACGGGCGGTCTGCTCTCGTTCTCGGCCGCCTCGGCGTCGGCCGCGGACTCCGTCAAAGTCGCACGCGCCGACTTCAACGGCGACGGCATCGGCGACATCGCGACCTCGGCGACCACCGCCTACGTCAACGGCCACAAGGGCGCCGGCCAGGTCGTCGCCCTCTACGGCTCCGCCTCGGGCGTCACCACTGCCAAGCGCACCACCATCAGCCAGAACACCGCCGGCGTCCCCGGCACCGCCGAGGCCGGCGACGACTTCGGCGAGGCCCTGGCGTACGCCGACTTCAACGCCGACGGTTACGACGACCTCGCCGTCGGCTCCCCGTCGGAGAAGGTCGGCACCGACACCGACGGCGGTACCGTCACCCTCCTGTGGGGCTCCAAGAGCGGCCTCACCGGCAAGGGCGTCGACATCAAGGACCCGTCGCCGAGCAGCCACGACTACTGGGGGCTGCAGCTCGCCGCCGGTGACTTCGACGGCGACGGCAAGGCCGACCTCGCCGTCGGCAGCTCCGCCGCCACCCTGTGGGTGTTCAAGGGCGGCTTCTCCGGCAGCGGCACCCCCGGCGGCCGGTACACCGTCAAGCCGCCGATCCAGCCGGGTACCAGCGACTACCCGTACGGCCCGATGAAGCTCACCGCCGGTGACGTCAACGGCGACGGCCGTACCGACCTGATCGTCGACGGGTACGAGACGAAGACCAGCGACCACTGGAACACCAACTACTGGCTGCCGGGCACCTCCACGGGCCTGACCGTCACCGGCGCCAAGACGCTGAAGAGCGGCATCGTCACCGGCGTCGGCGACATCAACGGCGACGGCTTCGGTGACATCGTCAGCGGCGCCTCCTGGGACGCCAGCAGCGGCGGGACCGTCTTCCCGGACTCCGCCAACGGCGGCAGGGTGGCCATCACCTACGGCAGCGCCTCCGGCCCGGCCAAGGTGACCATGTTCAACCAGAACACCGGCAACGTCCCCGGCACCTCCGAGAAGGGCGACAACTTCGGCTGGGAGATCGACCTCGGCGACATCAACGGGGACGGCTACGCCGACCTCGTCGTCGGCTCCCCGTACGAGGACATCGGCAGCAACGCCAACACCGGCCAGGTGACCGTCCTCTACGGCTCGCAGACCGGGATCAACCTCGCCTCCGGCGCGCAGTCCTTCGCGCAGAGCACGGCCGGCGTCCCCGGCGACGACGAGAAGAACGACCTCTTCGGCGTCGACGTCAAGCTCGACGACGTCACCGGCGACGGCAAGGCCGACCTGGTCGTCGGCTCGTACGAGAACGGCGGCGACGGCGCGGTGACCTACCTGCCGTCCAACGGCTCGAAGATCACCACGACCGGTTCCCGGACGCTCGCCGCGAGCAAGCTGGGCGTCTCCACGACCGGCGTGCCGCAGCTCGGCGCCGTCTTCGCCGACTGACCCACAGGTCAACAGACCTCTTCCACAAGGCGTTCGGGCAGGCCCGCCCGTCTAGGCCCGCCGGCCGCAGGCCCACCGGTCGCAGGGCTGGCGGGCCCGCCCGACGTCACCGATGACGACGACCTCAGGAGCTCCCTGCCCATGAACGGACACAGCCGACACCGCCTCGCCCTCGCGACGGTCACCGCCGCAGCGCTGACCGGCGGTCTGCTGACCCTCTCGGCCCCCGTCGCGTCCGCCGCCGCCGCTCATGCCTACAAGGCCGACTTCAACCACGACGGCTACGGCGACGTCGCCTTCGCCGCCCCCTACGCCAAGGTCGGCGGCAAGAGCATGGCCGGGTACGTCGCCGTGGTCTACGGCAGCGCCTCCGGACTCAACCCCGCCAAGCGCACGGTCGTCAGCCAGAACACCGCCGGTGTCCCCGGCACCGCCGAGACCGAGGACTTCTTCGGCGACGCGCTCGCCGTGGCCGACTTCAACAAGGACGGCTACACCGACCTCGCCGTCGGCGCGCCCGGCGAGGACAACGGCACCGACAGCGACGGCGGTTCGGTCACGATCCTGTGGGGCTCGGCGAGCGGCCTGAAGAACGGCACGACGGTCAAGGACCCCTCGGCCGCCAAGCACGAGGCCTGGGGCTCGGTGCTGGCCGCCGGTGACTTCAACGGCGACGGCAAGGCCGACCTGGCGTCCGGCACGGCCGCGTCGTACGCCTACATCGTCAAGGGCGGCTTCACCAAGTCCGGCACCACCGGCGCCGCCCAGAAGGTCCCCACGCCGGACAAGGCGGAGTTCGGCATCGACGCGCTCGCCGCGGGCGACACCAACGGCGACAAGAAGGCCGACCTCGTCCTCACCTACCGCACCGCGCTCACCTCGGACCCCTCGGGCAGCTGGTCCAAGGGCGCCGCCTACCTCGGTGCGTCGGGCGGCGTGGTCGCGACCCAGCCGCGCCCGCTGAACGGCGGCACCTCCCTCGCCCTCGGCGACATCAACGGCGACGGCTACGACGAGATCGCCATCGGCAACGTCTTCGCGAAGGAGGACGACCACACCGGCACCCTCGGCGGAAAGGTCGTCGTCATCCGCGGCAGCAGGGGCGGCCCGGTCAACGGGGACGCTCCCATGGCCGAGCTCACCCAGTCCGCCACGGGCGTCCCCGGCACCGACAAGGAGGGCGACGGCTTCGGCGGCGCCGTCTCCATCGGTGACACCAACGGCGACGGGTACGGCGACCTCGCCATCGGTGTCGTCTTCAAGGACATCGGCGCGGCCGAGGACACCGGTCTCGTCGTGCTGATGAACGGCGCGGCCGACGGCGTCTCGCGCACCGGCGCCCGGACGATCTCCCAGAACACCGCCGGTGTCCCCGGCACCGCCGAGGACATGGACTACTTCGGCTCGGACCTCGTGCTCTCGGACGTCACCAAGGACGGCAAGGCGGACCTGACCGTCGGGGCGTCCTTCGAGGACGAGGGAGTCGGCGCGGTCACCGCCCTGCGCGGCAGCGCCTCCGGCATCACCGCGACGGGCTCCAAGTCCTTCGGCCCGGGCACCTTCGGGCTCTCCCGCACGTACGGCGCGTTCGGCACCGGCCTCACCGGCTGACGCACCTTCACCACGGTGACGCGTCCCTTGACGCCGCGTCACCTCACCACTTCACGGGGGACATCCATGACAAAGCGCACCACCCTGCTGCTCGCCACGGCCCTCACCACGGGTCTCCTCACCGCCCTTCCCGCGGCCACCGCCTCCGCCGCGCCCGCCAAGTACGCGGACGACTTCAACGGCGACGGCTACCGCGACCTCGCCACCGCCGCGCCGGGCGCCACGGTCGGCGGCAGGACGGACGCCGGCGCGGTGGTCGTCACCTACGGCTCCGGGTCCGGCGTCAAGGCGTCGAACCGCACGGTCGTCACCCAGAACTCGGCGTCCGTCCCGGGCACCGCGGAGAAGGGCGACGAGTTCGGCTCGGCGCTCGCCTTCGGCGACCTGAACCGGGACGGCTACGCCGACCTGGTCGTCGGGTCCCGGGGCGAGGACGGCGGGGCCGGGTCGGTGACGATCGTCTGGGGGAGCAGGAAGGGCCTGACCGGAGGCCGGATCATCGCCGACCCGGCCCGCTCCTCCCACACCCGCTTCGGCAGGTCCCTGGCGATCGGCGACTTCACCGCGGACGGCCGGGCCGACCTGGCCGTCGGCAGCACCGGCGCCGACGTGCAGATCTTCCGGGGCGGCTTCACCAAGACCGCGGGGGCGGCGTCCCGCACCTGGGTGGTGCCCTCGTTCCGCACCGGCGAGTCCTACGGCGTCCGGTCCCTGGCCGCCGGCGACATCAACGGCAACGGCGTCGACGACCTCGTCGTCAGCGGGACGATCGTGGGGGAGTCCGACGAACCCTTCGACGGCCAGGTGGTGTACCTGGGCGCGGACTCCCGGCCGAGGGCCCAGCGGACGCTGGCCACCAGCGGCCGGCGGCCGGTCGTCGCCGGCGACGTCAACGGCGACGGCTACGACGACGTCATCACCGCCACCGTCCTGGTCTACGGCTCGCAGGTCGGACCCGGCGAGGTCATCGCATACCTCGGCGGCCCGCACGGCATCAGCCCCACCCCGCAGGCGGCGATCACCCAGGACAGCCCGGGCGTCCCCGGCGCCACCCGGGCCCAGGGCACCAGCTCGTTCGGCGACTCGCTCGCCGTCGGTGACGCCGACGGCGACGGCTACGACGACGTCGCGGTCGGCACGCCCTACGAGACGGTCACCACGGCCCCGCAGACCGGCACGGTCACCCTGCTGCGCGGTTCCGCGGCCGGCCTGACCGGCCAGGGTGCGACCCGCTGGACCCAGAACACCCCCGGTGTCCCCGACCTCAACGAGGCCGACGACTTCTGGGGCAGCGCGGTACGCCTGGCCGACCTCGACGGCGACGGCCGGGCGGATCTGGCGGTCGGTGCCCGGCACGAGAACGGCGGACAGGGCGCGGTATGGACCCTGCCCGGCTCCGCCGCGGGCCCGACGGCGACCGGCGCGGTGTCCTTCCACGCGGCGTCGCTGGGCGTGTCGGGGACGTCGGCGCAGCTGGGCTCGCTGTTCGGTCAGTGAGCGCCCGGCGCTCGGCGGGCCCCCGAGGGTTCCCCTCAGCGCCCCTGAGGGTCCCTTAGGGGATGTCACAGCTCTGCCGCAATGGCGGGCTCGGGTGCCCGAGCCCGCCACACGGATCTCCGGGACCAGGTACGTTCGATGACGTGGCTGGATTCAGGAACGGACGCGGCGGCCGGGACGACCGAGCCCCGCAAGCGCGACCGCAACAACCCGCGTACGGGCAGCAGGCACCGCCCCAGAGCTTCGGCGGGCAGCCGGCGGGACCGTCGTACGGGTACCCGTCGGCCCCGCAGCCGTACCCGCAGCAAGGCGGCGGCTCCGGCTGGCCGCAGGGGCAGGCGCGCGGCGGCTACCCGGGCCAGGCCGCCGGCGGCGACGGCCCGGAGTACTTCGGCGACGACAACGGCTACGGCGGCGGATACGGCGCCGGCGGTCCCGACCCGTACGCGGCGAACCAGCCGGGCCACACCCAGGCCTTCTCGGTCGACGAGGCCGGCGCCTACACGCAGGGCGCGACCTACCACGCCGGGTCGGCGGCGCCGTCCGGCCCGATCGGCCCGCGCCTGCACTGGAAGGACCTGCTGAAGGGGATCGTCCTCGCCCCGAACCAGACGTTCCTCCAGATGCGGGACTACGCGATGTGGGCCCCCGCCCTCATCGTGACGTTCCTCTACGGCCTGCTCGCCGTCTTCGGTTTCGACGGCGCCCGCGCGGACGCGATCAACGCGACCCTCACCAACGCGGTCCCGATCGTCCTCGTGACGGCGATCGCGATGGTCCTCTCCGCCTTCGTCCTGGGCGTGGTGACCCACACCCTGGCCCGCCAGCTCGGCGGCGACGGAGCCTGGCAGCCGACGGTCGGCCTCTCGATGCTGATCATGTCGATCACGGACGCCCCCCGCCTCCTCTTCGCCATGTTCTTCGGCGGCGACGCCGGCTTCGTCCAGGTCCTCGGCTGGGCCACCTGGGTCGCGGCGGGCGCCCTCCTCACCCTGATGGTCTCCAAGTCCCACGACCTGCCGTGGCCGAAGGCCCTGGGCGCGTCGGCGATCCAGCTGATCGCCCTCCTGTCGATCGTGAAGCTGGGCACGTTCTAGCCGACGTCCCGGCCTCCGCATCACCCACGAGACACGAGAAGGGCCCCCGGCGACTCCGCCGGGGGCCCTTCCTGCACTGCCGCGCGCCTCAGGCGTCCAGCACCTGCCCGGCCCGCTTCACCACGGGCGGCTCGACGCTCCACGGGAAGTTGATCCAGTCGTCGGTGCGCTTCCACACGTACTCGCATTTCACGAGCGAGTGGGACTTCTCATAGATCACGGCGGACCGGACCTCGGCCACGTGGTCGAGGCAGAAGTCGCGGACCAGCTTCAGCGTCTTGCCGGTGTCGGCGACGTCGTCCGTGATCAGGACCTTCTTCTCGCTGAAGTCGATGACGTTGGGGACGGGGGCGAGCATGACCGGCATTTCCAGGGTGGTCCCCACCCCCGTGTAGAACTCGACGTTCACCAGATGCAGGTTCTTGCAGTCGAGGGCGTAGGCGAGCCCGCCGGCGACGAACACCCCGCCACGGGCGATGCTCAGCACTATGTCCGGCTCGTACCCGTCATCGGCAATGGTCTGGGCGAGCTCGCGGACGGCGACGCCGAACCGCTCGTAGCTCAGGTTCTCCCGGGTGTCACTGCCGCTGCTCATCACTGGCCCCTCCTGGTCCCTTCCTGGTCCCTCACACCTGCGTCCGATGGAAATTGAGGTAGGAGCGGGAGGCCGTGGGCCCGCGCTGCCCCTGGTAGCGGGAGCCGTAGCGCTCACTGCCGTAGGAGTGCTCGGCGGGGGAGGAGAGCCGGAACATGCACAGCTGCCCGATCTTCATGCCCGGCCACAGCTTGATGGGGAGGGTCGCGAGATTGGACAGCTCAAGGGTCACGTGCCCGCTGAACCCGGGGTCGATGAACCCGGCGGTGGAGTGCGTGACGAGCCCGAGCCGCCCGAGCGAGGACTTCCCCTCCAGCCTGGACGCGAGATCGTCGGGCAGCGAGATGACCTCGTACGTCGAGGCGAGGACGAACTCACCGGGGTGGAGGATGAAGGGCTCGTCGCCCTCGGGCTCCACGAGCCGGGTGAGGTCCGGTTGCTCGACGGAGGGGTCGATGTGCGGGTACCGGTGGTTCTCGAACACCCGGAAGAAGCGGTCCAGCCGCACGTCGATGCTCGACGGCTGCACCATGGATTCGTCGTAGGGATCGATCCGTACCCGCCCGGCATCGATCTCGGCCCGGATGTCCTTGTCTGAGAGAAGCACGCCCCGAGGATACGCAAGGCGCGCGGACCCGCGAAAACCATGACGAGTCCACGCGCCTCTGTTACTGCTGTTCTCCTCTGCCGCTACCGCTTCTCGAGAGCCACCGGTACGACGCTGCGCAGCCGGGCGCACTTAGGACACCGCACGAGCCGACCGGGGCCGAGCCGCTCGGCCTGCTGCATCGGGAACGAAGCGGTGTTGAACACGTGCCCTTCGGCACAGCGGACGACGGTGTGTTCCATCAAGTCCCTTGAGTCCCTTCCCCAGGAGCCGCGTCGGGCTTACTGCCGTGACGACGGAAAGCCACATTACGGGATCAAAGGGACGGCTCTCCAGGCGGCACTCCGGCCTGCCGGGCCCCTCTCCCACACCTCCACCGTACGCCCCAACTCCCGCCCCGCGCAGCCGGATCCCACCCCGTGGAACACGCACGGACCCCACGGTCACAGCGCCGGGGGTCCGTCATGGGGTACAGTGAGCGAGCGTTCGGACACCGACTCCGTCGGCGTCTTACGCGGGTGTAGTTTAATGGTAGAACATCAGCTTCCCAAGCTGAGAGCGCGAGTTCGATTCTCGTCACCCGCTCCATGGAGAAGGCCCAGGTCAGAAACCTGGGCCCTTTTGTTGTCCACCGTGATCAGTTGTGGCGTGCCGGATCCGCGCCACAACGTTGATCGTCTGGATCAACGGCGTCGTCTTCTGGCACGGCCGCAGCTTCCTGGCGTGCCTTACGCACAGTCGCGTCGAGACCGGTTGCAACTTCCTGCTGTCGGTCCTCGTCGGAGTGCTGATAGACCAGCGCCGCCTGCTCCGCGACCTGGCCGTGTCCGCGGCAAGCACATTGCCCGAAGACTCGCCCGGCCCACCCATCCCTGGGTGGGCGGGGCGTGTGTGACGTGCAGAGATCAGGGTCGGCGGCGGAGACGTAAGGCGTCCTGGGCCGCTGGACGACGCCGGCCGGAGCCGACGGCGGGATTCGAACCCGCGTCACCCGCTTGGAAGGCGAAGTATCCGCTGCCTGCGCACCTGCACCACGAGGAAGGTAGCCGACCCGGCCGGTGCCCGGCATCCGGTTTTGGGCCAGGAGGGCGCGGTGGCCAAGCCGGAGCGGAGTGTCGGTGCGGGGCGTCGCTGCTCAGAAGGTGAGCACCACGCGTCCCCGGAGGCCGCCCGTCTCCAGCAGCCGGTGGGCTTCGACGGCCTGTTCGGCCGGCAGGGTCCGTGCGACCCGCGGCGTGAGCCGGCCTTCCTCCGCAAGCTGTCGAAGGTCGTCGAGCTTGGCGTGTTCGCGTGCGTACTGCGGGACGAACGTGTTGTGGGTCTTGATGCCGCGCTCGGCGGGCATCTGGACACCGCCGGCCGACGACACCACCCGGCCGCCGTCGCGCACCGCGCGGAGGATGAGGGCGACGATGCCCGCGGTGTCGACGAGTCCGTCGACACCCTTGGGTACTTCCTTGCGCACCAGGTCCGGGAAGTCGGCGCCGCGCGGCAGTACGACGTCGGCGCCGAGTTCCTTCACCAGCGTCTCGTCCTTCGGTGCCGCGTCGGCGAGCACCCGCAGTCCGTCCGCCTTGGCCAGTTGCACGGCGTAGCCGCCGACCGCGCCGGCCGCTCCGGTGACCGCCACGGTGGCGCCTGCGGGAAGTTCCAGCAGATCCAGTGCCATACGGGCCGTCAGGCCGTTCATCGGCAGCGTGGCGGCCTCGACGTCGGTCACACCCGCCGGTACGCGGACCACCGACTCGGCGGGTACGACGAGGTGTTCCGCGTAGGCGCCGTGCGTTCCGGAGACGACCGCGACGGCCATGACGTGGTCACCGATACCGAGGCCGGTGTCGGTTCCCTCGCCGATCTGCTCGACCGCGCCGGCCGCGTCCATCCCCGGGACGTAGGGCGGCTGGGCGTCGGAGACGAAGGCGATTCCACGGCGTACCAGCGCGTCGACGGGGTTGACCGTCGCCGCGTGCACCCGGATCCGTATCTCGCCCGGTCCGGCCTCGGGGACCGGAAGGTCCAGGACCCGCAGTACGTCGGGCCCGCCGAACTCGGTCAGTCCTACGGCCTTCATGAGAATGTCCTTCCTCGGAGATGAGTCATTCGACTGCTGCGCCCCCAGTCAGGCGGACCTCTTCGCTGTCGAGGGCGGCCTGTATGCGGCGCAGGACGGTGTCGTCGATCCGGCGCTCGTCGCGCAGCCGGACGACGGTGGCGCGCTTGTTGGCGATGAGGGCCAGGCGCAGCGCGAGGTAGTCCTGGTGCTGGAGGACCGCGGGGTCGTCGTGGGCGCCGGAGCTCCGGGCGCGGACGGACGCGAGGTGGGCTTCGTACTCCTGCCGCAGCCACTCGACGATGTTCGGCTCGCTCCGCAGATCGGCGGCGAGCCGGGGTATCGCCTTGATCGCTTCTTCGATCGCGGTGGTCTCGGCGAGGTCGTGTTCCTCGTCAATCGAGGTGTCGGGTGGCAGCTTCGCCCAGCGCACCGCCACCGGCAGCAGCAGTCCTTGCCCGACCAGGGTCACGAGGATGACGCCGGAGGTGACGAAGACGATGAAGCTGCGGTCGGGGAACGGCTCGCCCGAGTCGAGGGTCTGCGGCACCGAGAGCACCATGGCGAGGGAGACCGCGCCCCGGAACCCGGCCAGCCCGTTGACCACCCGGGTGCGGTGACCCACCCGGAGCGTGCGCTGCCGGGGGCGGCGGTCGAGGGCGCGGACCAGGTAGGTGGAGGCGTACAGGAACGCGAAGCGTACGGCGACGAGCACCACGCAGATGACACCGACCGCGATCAGCGCGTCCCGGAGGTCGGCGCGGCCCAGGTCGCGGACGGCGTACTGGAGTTCCACCCCGACCAGGACGAACAGCGAGCAGTTGATGAGGAAGGTGGCCAGCGGCCAGAACGCCAGTGCCTGTGTGCGGTGTTGGGCCTGGATGATGCGTGGGGCGACCTGGGACATGATCAGGCCGCTGGTGACCACCGCGAGGACGCCGGAGGCTTCGATCAGTTCGGCGAGCAGGTAGGCGGTGAAGGGCGCCAGGATCATGACGAGGTTGCCCAGCAGGGGATCGGCCAGGCGGCGCCGCAGGTTCATGTTGACCCACGCGACCGCCACGCCTACCGCGGCCCCGCCGCCGTAGGCGAGCAGGAACAGGCCGCCGACGTGCGGGATGCTCAGGTGTTCCTCGTCGACCGTGATCCCGACGGCGAGGCCGTAGACGACCAGGGCGGTGCCGTCGTTGACCAGGCTCTCCGCGCGCAGGATGGTGACCTGGCGGCGCGGCAGGGCGCGGGCCAGGACACCGACCGCCGTCGCGTCGGTGGGCGCCATGGCCGCGCCGAGCACCCACGCCGGCCCCCATGGCAGCCCGAGGGCATGCCCGGCCGCCGCGACGGCCCAGGCCGTGAGGATCACGAGGACCGTGCTCAGCTGCAGGATGCCGCGCAGGTTGGTGCGGATCTCCCGCAGGGAGGTGGTCAGGCTCTCCCAGTACAGAAGGACGGGAAGGAAGAGCAACAGCACTACGTCCGGGGGCAGTTGTGCCTCCCGCACTGCCGGGACGAACCCCAGGAGCACACCCGTCACGAGCAGGACGACGGGCGGGGCGATGCCGAGCCGCTGTCCCACGACGTTGCCCACCAGCACGGCCACGCCCAGCACCACGACGAGTTCGAGACCGGGCAAGGTGCTTCTCCTGGAGTGCGAGAGGGCCGTGGTTCAGCGAGGGGAGAGCCGCAGGGTGGTGTCCCGTGCGGCCACCATGGGGTTGATGTAACGCGCGCCGTAGCGGCCGTACTTGGCGCGGTAGGCGGCGTCGATGCGGTCGTTGACGCCGGGTTCGGTGACCTCGACGAGGGTGACGTCCTTGTCGACGCCGCCGGAGCGGATGCGGCCCTGGTGGCTGGCCCGCGCGGTGCGGTACCAGGCGCCGGCGCTGCCGCGGAAGGAGCGGACGTAGAGGTCGTCGCCGTCACGGACCACCCAGATCGGCACGGGTGTGCGTGGCGTTCCGTCGCGGCGCGAGGGCGCCATCTGGAGTTCCTCGGCGTGCTCGATGCGGGTCAGCTCGTCGTTCGTCCAGGTCGTCATGGGCTTGCCTCCCTCTACGGCTAAGACCGTGCGGTGGGGTGTGCCCTCGTGGGCGTGAGCGCGGCCGGCGCAGCTCACGCCCACGAGGCGAGCGGGGTCAGGGCGTGAGGAGGGTCTTGATGGCGCGGCGCTCGTCCATCGCCCTGTAGCCCTCGGCGACCTGGTCCAGGGGGAGGGTGAGGTCGAAGACCTTGCCCGGGTTGATCCGGCCGGACAGCACGCGGTCGATCAGGTCGGACATGTAGCGGCGCACCGGAGCCGGGCCGCCGCGCAGGCCGACCTGGGAGAAGAACAACTCCAGGCCGTCGACGGCGACCTCGTGCGGGACGCCGACGAAGCCGACGTTGCCGCCGGGGCGGGCGGAGTGCAGGGCCTGGCGCATGGACTCGGCGGTGCCGACGCACTCCAGGACGGAGTCGGCGCCGATGCCGCCGGTCAGTTCCTTGACGCGGGCGATGCCGTCCTCGCCGCGCTCGGTGACGATGTCGGTGGCACCGAACTCCAGGGCCAGCTTCTGGCGCGACTCGTGCCGGGACATGGCGATGATCCGCTCCGCGCCCAGTTCCTTCGCGGCGATGACACCGCACAGGCCGACCGCGCCGTCACCGACCACCACGGCCGTCGAGCCCGGCCTGACCTCGGCGGCCAGCGCGGCCCACCAGCCGGTGCCCATCACGTCGGAGACGGCCAGCAGGCCGGGCACGTGGTCGGCGTCCGGCTGCCCGTCGGTGGCGACCAGGGTGCCGTGGGCGTTGGGGATGCGCACGTACTCGGCCTGGCAGGTGCTCATGAACTCGCGGTTCAGGCAGGAGGACTGCCAGCCCTTCTGGCAGTTGGCACAGGTGTTGTCCGAGGTCGCGAAGGAGCCGACCACGAACTGGCCCGGCTTGACGTGAGTGACCTCGCTGCCGGTCTCCTCGACGATTCCGACGTACTCGTGCCCCATCGGGTGCGGGTCACCGACGGGCTCCAGACCGCGGTACGGCCACAGGTCCGAGCCGCACACACAGGTGGCGACGATGCGGATGATCGCATCCGTGGGGTTGACGATCTTGGGCTCGGGGACGTCCTCCACCCGGATGTCGCCGGGGGCGTGGATCACGGTCGCGCGCATGACTTTTCTCCTGATGCGTTTCTCGGGTGGGGGGGCGGGCCCGGGTGGGCTCTTCGCACTGATGGGTGGCCCTTGCCGGTCGGCGGCCGCTTCAGGAGTTCCCTCGTGATTCTCATCGTGCATTCCTGTGCTGCCGGGGCAGCTATGTCACCCGGACATGCCGAATTCCTTGACGATGGCCAATGGGCTATACAGAAGCGTCGGCGACCAGTGCCGAATTATTGCCGGTCTCCGACTCTGTCATCGCCCGCCGGGCCCGTACAGAGAAGAATTCCACCCGGGGAGCGGCGTATCCAGGGATAAAACCGTCCTACCCAGTCAAGTGGCGGACCGCGCACACTGGTCGGTATGAACAGCAGTACGCACCGTAAGGAGCTGGGCCAATTCCTGAAGGCCCGCCGGGCCGAGCTCAGCCCCCGCACGGTCGGTCTGCCCGAAACCGACCGGCACAGGCGCGTGACCGGTCTGCGCCGGGACGAGGTGGCCGTACTGGCCTCCATCAGCACCACCTGCTACACCCGTCTGGAGCAGGGGCGCATCACCCCCTCCGCAGCCGTGCTGTCCGAGCTCGTCCGGGTCCTGCACCTGAGCGACGAGCAACGGGACCAGCTGTTCGAGCTGGCCGGAAAGGACGCCGGCGGGCCACGGCGGCGCGCCCCGCAGAAGGCGCACCCCCGGCTGCAGGCCGTGCTGAACGAGCTCAGCGTGGCGCCCGGCATGATCCTGGGGCGGCACCTGGACATCCTCGCGTGGAACCCGATGGCCGCCGCCCTTTTCAGCACCGACTTCGCGAAGATTCCCAAGCCGCAGCGCAACTACGTCCGGCGGCTCTTCACCGACCCGGCGATGCGCACGCTGTACGCCGACTGGGAGGAATCCGCTCGCAACACCGTGGCCGTGCTGCGGCAGCAGGCCGCGGCCTGCCCCGACGACCGGCGGCTGACCGCCCTCGTGGGCGACCTGTCCGTGAGCGACGACCAGTTCCGTGCGTGGTGGGGAGGTCGCCATGTGGCACCCCGTGCCGGTGGCACCAAGGCGTTCGACCACCCGGTCGCCGGTGAACTCACCCTCGGCTGGGACGCACTCACCTGCGTGGCCGACCCAGGCCAGCAACTCATCGTCTGGGCCGCCGAACCCGACTCGCACGCCTATGAGGGGCTGCGCTTCCTCTCCTCATGGGCGATGACTCAGCAGGAGGGCCTCGCGTCCGACACCGCCGCCTGACGGGTGCGGCCTCCGCCCATACCCGTACGGAGAAATCAAGGAGAGCCCGGAAGAAATGGGTACTCCTATTTTCGGCATTTCCTCCTGGGTTTCCCTCCAAGCCAGGGATAAATCCTTCCCACCTTCGCTGTCGAATTCCGTGCCAAGCTTCCAGAGCACGATTCACGCGATCCTTTTCCAGGAGTAATACCCCCCATGTCCTCCACCTCCCGTCCCATTGTCGCCGTCGCCTTCCACTCCGGGTACGGCCACACCGCCGTCCTCGCCGAGGCCGTGGCCCGTGGTGCCGCCGAAGCCGGTGCCGAGGTGGTCTCCGTCCCCGTGGACGCCATCACCGAGGAGCAGTGGGCGCAGCTGGACGCCGCCGACGCGATCGTCTTCGGCGCGCCCACCTACATGGGCACGGCGTCCGCCGCGTTCCATGCCTTCGCCGAGGCCAGCAGCAAGCGCTGGTACGCCCAGACGTGGGCCGACAAGATCGCCGCCGGGTTCACCAACTCCGGTGCCAAGAACGGCGACAAGTCCTCCACCCTCGGCTACTTCTTCACGATGGCCGCCCAGCACGGCATGCACTGGGTCAGCCTCGGCGTGCAGCCGGGCTGGGCCTCCACCGAGGGCAGCGAGGACGACGTCAACCGCCTCGGCTACTTCGTCGGCGCGGGCGCCCAGACCCCGGTCGACGCGGGCCCCGAGGCCGTCCACAAGTCCGACATCGCCACCGCCGAGGGACTCGGCGCCCGCGTCGCCCAGCAGACCGCGTTCTTCCTGGCGGGCCGCGCCGCGCTCGCCGCCTGAGCCACCCACCGCAGATCATCGAGGAGCACCCTCATGTCCGATTCCCCGAACGTCGCCCTCGTCCGCCGGCTCTACGACTCCGGCATGGCCCCGGACGTGGTCGGCGAGGTCATCGACCCCGACATCGTCTGGGACATCACCCCCGGATTCCCCTACGGGGGCGTCTACAAGACCTGGGCGAGCGCCGGCGCCGACTTCTTCGGCCGGCTCGCGCCCCGCTTCACGTCCTTCGGTGCGGTGGCCGAGGAGTTCTACGGCTCCGGCGACCACGTCTTCGTCCGCGGCCACTACCACGCGGTCGCCAAGTCCGGCGCCGAGTCGGACGCCCGCTTCATCCACCTGTGGACGGTGGGCGGCGGCAAGCTCACCCACCTGGTCCAGGCCGCCGACAGCCACGTCGTCCAGCAGGCCGCGAACGACAACTGACCACTCTCGACCCACCCCAGGGAGAAACCCATGGCGAAGATCCTCTTCCTCATCACCGCCGCCGACCACTGGACCCTGGCCGACGGGTTCGAGCAGCCCGCCGGCTTCTGGGCCGAGGAGGCAATCGGTCCGTACGGCGTCTTCAAGGAGGCCGGGCACGAGATCGCGGCAGCCACCCCGGGCGGCGTCCCGCCGACCGCCGACGCGCTCAGCCTGACCCCCGACTTCAACGGCGGCGAGGAGGGCGCGGAGAAGATGCGGACCGCGCTGCGGGAGGCCACCGAGCTGGCCAACCCGATACGCATCGAGGACGTCGACATCGACGACTACGCCGCCGTCTTCGTCCCCGGCGGCTGGGGCCCGATGGAGGACCTGTCCGACGACCCCGAGGCCGGCAGGCTGCTCAGCGCCTGGCTCGCCTCCGGCAAGATCGTGTCGCTGGTGTGCCACGGCCCGGCCGCACTGCTGTCCACCGTGGACGCCGACGGCAAGTCCCCCTTCGCCGGCTACCGCCTGACCGGGCTGTCCAACTCCGAGGAGATCCAGAACGGCCTCGCCGACCGGGCGAAGTGGCTGCTCCAGGATCGCCTCGTCTCGGACGTGGGCGCGGACTACCACAAGGGCGAGGAGAACTTCGCCCCCCACCTCGAAGCGGACCGCACCCTCCTCACCGGCCAGAACCCCGCCTCGGCCGTCCCCCTCGCCCAGGAAGTCGTCAAGGCCCTCGGCTGACACCCCGCACCACCGCTCACAGCACCACAGAAAGAGGCAGTAACGATGGACAGCAACGCGACCCTCCCCAGCGTCGGACAGACCTGGCTGGCGGACCTCGGTCCGGACACCCCGCTCGGCCACTTCACGGTGGAGATCACCTTCGACTCGGCGACCCAGGTCAGCTTCGAGGTGACCGGCGGTGCCATCAAGGGCCGGAAGCAGACGATGGAGTACACCACCACCCAGCTCCGCGACGGCCTGTACGTCGTGCGCTGGACCGAGCCCGACGCCGGTGACCACGTCACGCACATCGAGGACTACACCGAGGGCACCTGCATGGCCAGCTCCGTCATCGGCGGGCAGTTCGTCCAGCTGCACGGCAAGTGGAGCCGCGTCCGCTGAACCAGGGAGAGATCCCTCCCCCTGACAATGCCGCACTCCGGTGCCAAGGTGAGGGCATGAGCCACGATCCTCACCGCCATGATCTGGGCGAATTCCTCAAGGCGCGCCGCGCCGAGCTCGACCCGGCCGCCGTCGGCCTGCCCGGCGGCGGCCCGCGGCGCGTCGCGGGCCTGCGCCGTGAGGAGATCGCCGTACTGGCGGCCATCAGCACCGACTACTACGCACGTCTCGAACAGGGCCGCATCCAGCCCTCGCCGTCCGTACTGGACTCCCTGGCCCGGGTCCTGCACCTGGACGACGACCAGCGCGCGTATCTGTACGAGCTGGCGGCCAAGGAGGAGTTCCGTCCGCCCCGCCGCCGGCCGCGTCCCAGGACCCAGCCGCAGTTGCAGCGGATGCTCGACGACATGGCGCACACCCCGGCCTTCGTGATCGGACCGCGTACCGAGATCGTCGCCTGGAACGCCATGGGCGCCGCCCTGATCACCGACTTCGGGAAGATCCCCGAGAAGCAGCGCTACTACATCAGGCTGCTCATCACCGATCCCACGATGCGTGAGCTGTACGCGGACTGGGAGGGTGTCACCCGGCTGGCCATCGCCCAGATGCGGATGCACAACACGAACAACCCCGGGGACGCGCAGCTCGCTGCTCTGGTGGGTGAACTCTCGGTCCGGGACGACCAGTTCCGGCAATGGTGGGGTGCCCACCACGTCGCGGTCCGCGACACCGGGAGCAAGCACCTGCGCCACCCCGTCGTGGGGGACCTGCATCTCGACTGGAACGCCGTCACCTGGGCCGCCGACCCCGACCTCCAGATCATCGTCTGGACCGCCGAATCCGGCACACCCACCCACGACAGCCTGCGCATGCTGGCGTCCTGGGCCGCGGACCCGAGCCACACGGCCAGGAGCAGCTCCGCCTGACGACCGCGGGCTGTTCCTTCAAAAGCTATTCCCTTCAAAAGGGGGAGCCTTTTCTCCTACGCACCCCGTGCCTGGGAAGAGGTTCTCCCTTCTTCGTGCACGGCATCTCCTGGCACGCTCGTCACGAGGCCGACCGCGCCGCGCGTCCCCGCCCCCGGTCCGGCCCTCTTCCGACCGGTTCCTCAGCGCCGAGGCGTCCGACCGGCCGGCTCATCCGCCAGGAAAGAGATCCACCCCCTCATGTCCCTGACCCAGTCCCGCCCCGGGACGCCGTCCTCGGCCGCCTCCGACCCGCGCTGGACCGCCCGCCTGTGGGCCGTCCTCGCCGTGCTCTGCCTGGTGCTGTTCCTCGACGGCCTCGACGTCTCCATGGTCGGTATCGCGCTGCCCTCCATCGGCCACGACCTCGGCCTGGCCACCGGCTCCCTGCAGTGGATCGTCAACGGCTACGTCCTCGGCTACGGCGGACTGATGCTGCTCGGCGGCCGTACCGCCGACCTGCTCGGCCGCCGCAGGGTCTTCCTGCTCGCCCTTGCCGTCTTCGCCGCCGCCTCGCTGCTCGGCGGGCTGGTCGACGACGGCACGCTGCTGATCGTGACGCGCTTCGTCAAGGGCGTGGCCGCAGCCTTCACCGCGCCCGCCGGCCTGTCCATCCTCACCACCACGTTCCCGGAGGGCCCGCAGCGCAACCGGGCACTGTCGGTGTTCAGCCTCTTCGGCGCCCTCGGCTACTCCTCGGGCCTGATCCTCGGCGGCCTGCTCACCGGGATCGGATGGCGCTGGACCTTCCTGATGCCGGTCCCGCTCGCGCTGCTCGCGCTGGGCGTCGGCCTGGTGCTGATACCGCGCGACCGCCGCGTCGAGGCCGGCGGTCATGACCCGGCAGGAGCGGTCACCCTCACCGCCGGCATGCTGCTCGCCGTGTACGCCGTGGTCACCGCTCCCGGCAAGGGATGGACCTCCCCGGCGACGCTCGGCGCCTTCGCCGCAGCGGTCGTACTGCTGCTCGCCTTCGTCCTGATCGAACGGCGGGTCCGGCATCCGCTGATCCGCTTCGGGATCCTGCGCCAGGCCGCCACGGTCCGGGCCAACCTCAGCATGATCGCGCTGATGGGCTCCTACATCAGCTTCCAGTTCATGATGACCCTCTTCCTCCAGGACGGCCGCGGCTGGTCGCCCCTGCGCATGGCGTTCGCGCTGCTGCCCGTCGGCCTGATCGTCGCGGTCGGCTCGCCGCTGACCGGCAGACTCGTCGACCGCTTCGGCACCGCACCGCTGATCATCACCTCGATGACCTCCTCGACCCTCGGCTACCTCTGGTTCCTGGCCACGGCCGGGTCCTCCCCGGACTACCTGTCCGCCATGTTCCCGTCCCTGATCCTGCTCGGCGGCGGCTTCGCGTTCGGGTACAGCGCCATCATGGCCCAGGCCACCGAAGGCATCGACGACTCCGAACAGGGCCTGGCGTCCGGCCTGGTGCAGACCTCCGGCCAGGTGGGCGCCGCCCTCGTCCTCGCCGTACTCACCGCCGTGCTCGCCGGAGCGGGCGACAGCGGCGCCGACTTCACCGCCTACCGGCCCGGCCTGAACCTGGTCACCGGCGTCGCGGTGGTCGGGCTGTTCCTGAACCTGGTCCCCGTGCTGCGGCTGCGGCGACGCTGAGACCCGGCGCACGGGGGGTTCTGCTGCGCTTTGGCCGCCTTGGTCAGCGGACGTGCTCGTCGAACCAGGCGACGGCGACCTCAGGGTGCTCGCTGAAGTAGTTGTAGCCGTCGAAGCGGCGTGAAGTGCCGTAGATCCAGTGCATCTTCTTGTCCTCCACGGGGATGGCGTCGTGGACGGCCTGCACGGCTTCCGGGGTGGTCATCACGTCGTCGTGCACCTGCCCGACCAGCGTGGGCACGGTGATGGCGGAGGCGTACTTCGCGGGCGACTGCTCTGCCAAGTGGAAGCCGGTGCGTTCCAGGACTGCCCGGTCGAGGCGGTCGTAGCCGCCCTCGAAGCCGATGACCTTCGAGAACTGCTCGCCTATGGAGCGGCCCTCCAGCGGCTGGTGCAGCACCATCGCCTGGATCTCGTCGAACTCCTCGGGGTGCCTGTCCCAGGCAACCGCGGTGGAGTTGCCGCCCAGGCAGACCGACAACAGGACCTTTTTCATGGCCTTGGTGTCGGGGCGGGTCTTCACGTAACGGAGGGAGCCGATGACGTCGCGGTACTCGGTCAGGCCGATGGTGCAGATGCCGCCGTTGCCGTAGCCGCTCATGCCGTGGTTGCGCAGGTCGTAGGTGAGGACGTTGTAGCCGGCGTCATGCAGTCCCTTGTAGGCGGGGAGGAAGTCGACCTCGAAGCCGCCGAAGCGGTCCCAGCCGGGGAGGTGGCCGGGGTAGCCGTAGCGGTTGCCGGGCGAGAAGTGGCTGTGGATGACCAGCCGGTCGGAGTCCGCCGGGATGAACCACCCTTCGAGAGGCACGCCGTCCATCGACGGGAACGTCACGTCCTCGTAGGACAGGCCCAGCTCGGAGGGACGGCGCAGCAGCGGCGCGCGCCGGCCGTCGGTGGTGCCCTCCGTCCACTGCCCGACGAATCCGTTGAAGGCCAGTTCGGCGAAATCGACCTCGGTCATGGTGCGCTCCTGTTTTCCCGGCAACGACGCATGACGTGACGTCGCTGTCGACTGGAATTCGAGCTGCCGACCCGCATACGCGTGATGGGCGACATGGGGCCGGGCACCTACACCTCCCAGACCCAGGTGGCCGCCGACGCCCTCGGCCTGACCATGCGTACCGTGACCTTCCGGCTCGGCGACTCCCTGTATCCGCCGACCTCGCCGCACGGCGGCTCGGCGACCATGGCCAGCGTCGGCTCCGCCGTCGTCGACGCCTGCAACCAGGTGCGGCAGCAGGCGGTCGAACTGGCCGTAGGGGACCGGGAGTCGCCGCTGTACGGCGTGCACGCGGACGACGTGGTGGTGCGTGGCGGGCGGCTGCACGTGCAGGGCGACCCCGTGCGCGGTGAGACGTACAAGAGCCTGCTGGCCCGGGGCGGCCGCACCCACCTGGAGGCCGACGGCTCCTACACCGGGCCGGGCAGCGACCGGTCCGCCTACTTCGCCTACAACGCCACCTTCGCCGAGGTCGCCGTGGACGCCACCCTGGGCCTGGTGCGGGTGCGGCGGATGCTCGGCGTGTACGACGCGGGGCGGATCATCAGCCCCAAACTCGCCGAGAGCCAGGCGTTCGGCGGGATCGTGGGCGGCATCGGCACAGCGCTGCTCGAACACACGGTCACCGACCACCGCGACGGCCGGATCGTCAACGCCAGCCTGGCCGACTACCTGGTCCCGGTCAACGCCGACGTCCCCGAGATCCGCGCGATCTACCTGGACGGCGAGGACAACGCCGGCAACCTGCTGGGCGTCAAGGGGCTCGGCGAGGTCGTCCAGGTGGGTGTCGCGCCCGCCATCGCCAACGCGGTCTTCAACGCCACCGGCCGACGGATCCGCCAACTGCCCATCACCGCAGAGGCGTTGCTCTGACGCCACGGCGACAGCCACCGCCACCGTCCCCACAGCCGGGTCCGGCAGCCGAACTCCCCGTACGGCCGCCGGGCCCTCCCCGGGCCGCCGCCGCGCATGCGCCCTGCCGCGGCGGCGGCCCGCTCACCTGCTTCACGACTTCTACGACAGTGCTCGTCTGCTCCGGAGCCCCCATGCTGAACATCGCGGACACCCTGCACCGCTGGTGCCGTGCGGAACGCCCCTCCGCCCTGGCCACCATCGTGGCCGTCACCGGCAGCGCACCCCTGCCCATCGGGACGTCGGTCGCGGTGGACGAGGACGGGAACGCCGTCGGCAGCGTCTCCGGCGGCTGCGTCGAGGGCGCGGTGTACGAGCTGTGCCGGCAGGTGCTGCACGACCAAGGGCCCACCCAGCGAGCCTGGTTCGGCTACTCCGACGACGACGCCTTCGCCGTGGGACTGACCTGCGGCGGCGAACTAGGGGTCCTCGTCCAGCGCATCGACCCCGCCGGCCGGCCGCATCTCGGTGCGGCGCTCGCCGAGGCCGCCCGGGGCCGGCCCGCAGCCGTCGCACAGGTCGTGGACGGCCCCCTCGCCGGGGCCATCCTGAGCGTGCTCGGCGACAGCTGGATCGCCGACCGCGAGCTCGGCGACGGGCCGGCCGGCCGGGCGGTCGCGGACCGGGCCACCGCCCAACTGCGCACCGGACGCACCGCGTTGCTCTCCCTCGGAGGAGACGCCGACACCTGCCCGGAGCAGCTCTCCGTCCTCGTCCACACGGCCGCCACCCGCCCCCGCATGCTGATCTTCGGCGCCGTCGACTTCGCCGCCGCTCTCGCTCAGGCCGGCAGCTTCCTCGGCCATCACGTCACCGTGTGCGACGCCCGCCCCGTCTTCGCCACGACGGCGCGCTTCCCGCACGCCGACGAGGTGGTCGCCGACTGGCCCCACCGGTACCTGGCACGGACGGCCGTGGACGCCCGGACCGCCGTCTGCGTCCTGACCCACGACGCCAAGTTCGACATCCCCCTGCTCCGCCTCGCCCTCGACCTGCCCGTCGGCTACGTCGGCGCCATGGGCTCCCGGCGCACCCACGACGAACGCCTGCGCCGACTACGTGAAGTCGGAGTAACTGAAGGGCAGTTGGAGCGGCTGCACTCCCCGATCGGCCTCGACCTCGGCGCCCGGACCCCCGAGGAGACGGCCGTCTCCATCACCGCCGAGATCATCGCCCACGCCACCCGGAGCACCGGCCTGCCCCTGACCCGGGTCACCGGGCCGATCCACCGCAGGCTCCCGCAGACGCGGCTGACAGAGGTGGCCGGCTGACATCCGGCGGCGCTGACGGCGGTACGGGAGCGCCGGTCAGGCGCCGCGGTCGGCGCGGCCGCCGCGGCGAGGGCCGGTGTACTCGGCCTCGGTGACGTGGTCGAGCCAGTCGACCTCGTCGGTCTCCCAGAGCGCGATGTGGACCATGAAGTGGTCCGGGGCGGCGCCGTGCCAGTGCTCCTCGCCCGGCGGGGTCCAGACCACGTCGCCGGGGTGGGCTTCGAGGATGTCGCCGCCGCGGGACTGGATCAGGGCGATGCCCTCGACGATGTACAGGGTCTGGCCCAGGCCGTGGGAGTGCCAGGCGGTGCGGGCACCGGGTGCGAAGCGCACCGCGTTGGCACGGGCCCGGGACGGCTCCTCACCGCGGTAGATCACGTCCGCCCAGGCGTCTCCGGTGAACCACTTCTCGGGCAGCTTCATCGTCGGTGGCTTCGGGAGCAGTTCCATGATCGATTCCTTTGTGCTTGTGTTCGTGTTCGTTTTCGTGTTCGTGCAGGTTCAGGCGCCGCGCTTCTCGGCGATGCCCTTCAGCCTGGTGATCGCCGACATGGCGTTGGGCCAGCCGGCGTAGAAGGCCAGGTGCGTGATCGCCTCGGAGAGCTCCGCCACGCCCAGCCCGTTGTCGAGGGCGACACCCAGGTGGTATTCGAGCTGCTCGCCGCGGTAGAGGGCGGCCAGCACGCTGACGGTCACCAGGCTTCGGTCGCGCGGCGACAGTCCCGGCCGTTCCCAGACGTCACCGAAGAGGACCTCGTCGGTGACCTCGACGAGCTTGGGCGCGATCCCGGCCAGCTCCTGGGGTGCGGACTGCTTCGGCATGAGGGACGACTCCTTGGTCTGAATGGTCTGCCTCCATCGAGGAAACAGCAGCTCAAAGCGGTGAGGGAGGGTCTGTGCCGCCAGGTACTGACAGAGCCCCCCACGCTCCGGCCACCCGACCTAGCCTGGAACGGTGAGCACCGAGAGCGACATCCGCGAGTTCCTGGCCTCCCGCCGCGCCAGGATCACCCCGCAGCGGGCCGGGCTGCCCGCCTACGGCGGCAACAGGCGCGTCCCCGGCCTGCGCCGCGAAGAGGTCGCCCTGCTCGCCGGCGTCAGCATCGACTACTACGTCCGTCTGGAACGCGGCCACATCGCCGGGGCCTCCGAGGAGGTCCTCGACGCCGTCGCGAACGCCCTCCAGCTCGACGACGCCGAACGCGCCCATCTGTTCGACCTGGCCCGGGCCGCAGCGAGACGCCCGGCCCGCCGCAGGCGCGCCCGCGGCCCGCTCCCGGACAGTGTCCTGCGCGTCCTGCGCTCCATGACCGACTCCCCGGCCTTCATCCGCAACGGCCGCCTCGACATCCTCGCCACCAACACCGTCGGCCGCGCCCTCTACGCACCCCTGTTCCCCACTCCCACCGCGCAGACGGCCAACATCGCCCGCTCCCAGTTCCTCCTGCCCGGCGGCCGTGACTTCTTTCCCGACCGGGAGGTGTCCGTGAACACCACCGTCGCCCTGCTCCGCACCGAGTCGGTCCGTGCCCCGCACGACACCGAACTCACCGGGCTGATCGGCGAACTCGTCACCCTCAGCGAGGAGTTCCGAACCGCCTGGGCCAGGCACAACGTGCGCCTGCACCACACCGGCCGCAAGTCCTTCCACCACCCGGCCGTCGGCACCCTCACCCTCGACTTCGACGCCATGGAACTGCCCGCCCAGCCGGGTCTGACCCTCACCGCCTACAGCGCCGCGCCCGGCACCCCCGACCACGACGCCCTGCAGCTGCTCGCTGCCTGGGCCGCCACCGAAGACGTCCAGCCGAACCCCGCCCCGGCCTCCCGCAGCCACCACGACGCATGAGCAGTACGCCACCATGCGGCCCGCGCTGTCAGCTCAGCGGCTGCGACGCCGACAGACGCTGTTCGGCCGCCCAGGAGGCGAGGATGCGCAGGCGGTCGTGGGTGGCGGAGCCGGGGGCCGCGGTCCAGACGGTGAGGTTCTGGTCCGGGTCGGTGCTGGCGGTGAGGGTGTCCCAGTCCAGGACGAGTTCGCCGACGACCGGGTGGTCGAGGGTCTTGGTGCCCACCGTGCGGGCGGCGACCTTGTGGTCGCCCCACCATTGGGCGAACTGCTTGTCGCGCAGGGACAGTTCACCGACCAGCTCGATCAGCCGGGGGTCCTCGGGGTACTTCGCCGCCTCCATCCGCAACTGAGCCACGGCGAGCCTCGCCGAGTTCTCCCAGTCGGAGTACAGGGTGCGCATGGCCGGATCCGTGAAGATCAGTCGAGGGTAGTTGCGGTGCTTCTCCGGGACCCGGGAGAAGTCGGTGACCAGCGCTGCCGCCAGCGCGTTCCAGGCCAGGACGTCCCCGCGCCGGCCCTGCACGATGGCGGGGGTCGCGGTGAGGTCGTCCAGCACCCGCTGCAACTGCGGCTGGACCTTCTGCCGGCCTCGGCCCCGGGTGCGGGCGATGGTCTTGCCGGCGAGCTGGAAGAGGTAGCCGCGCTCGTCGTCGTCCAGGTGGAGCACCCGGGCGAGAACGTCCAGGACCGGCGCGGAGGCCTGCATGCGGCCCTGTTCGAGGCGCGTGTAGTCCGGCCACCGAGCCCTCGCCCTCACCTGAGACGTCAGCGACGAGGACCAGGTCGCCGTCGCGGTCGACGGCACCATCGACACCCCGATGGTGAGTGGCGTGATTGACAAAGTGAGCTCGACCGGGCCGAAGCCGAGGCGAACCAGCCGATCAACCGGCTCGGCACTGCCGACGAGATCGCCCAGGCGGTCCTGTGGCTGTGCAGCCCCGGAGCCGGTTTCGTCGTAAGCGTCGCCCTGCCCGTCGACCAGGCGCGGTTCCACGTCGAAGGAGAGGCAGGCTCACCGATGCGGGGTGAGGGTCGGCCAGTGCGCCAGTGCCCGGGTCGCGGGGGACCCGCGGGTGGAGGTACGTCCGACACGGACGATGAGAGCACTCGGAACACCCGCCTGAGTTGCCTCCACCAGGTAGCCCGCCTCCGTGAGCACACCGAACAGCAGCGTGCAGGTGACGGCGGGCAGCCTCGTGCGGGCGATCCGCGTCTCTCCTGGGCCAGCCGAGCAACTGCTCTTCGGCGGCGACACGGCGCAGACCGAGGGACAGGAGCTGCTCAAGGTCACCTCCGCCCCGATGCGTTCGGCCGTCACTGATCCGGCGTGTACTCACGCAACGGCAGCCTCACGGCAAACGCTCACTTCTGGGGCTCGGCCACTCGCCGGCCGGAGGAGAGCGCCACCGCATCTCCAACCCGACGGCGTGCCCATAGCGTGCCCATAAGACCCGTAAACCACGGTCGACAACGGCGTAATCCTTCGTTCCGAAGCGCCACGCCTGAGCGCGTATGCCCAGGTCAGAAGCTATCCGACTCCCCAAGCGCCGTCGCTTCCCAAGCTGAGAGCGCGAGTTCGATTCTCGTCACCCGCTCCACCACGAACCCCCGGGCTGATGACGGCCCGGGGGTCTGTTGTGACGCCCCGGCGCGGCCGCAGTGCCAGGCGAGGGAATCGGCCGAAGTGAACCGCACGGGTTGGATTGCCGTCCCAGTGCTGATAGTGAATTTGTCATGGCCATGAATGTGATGGAACTGCACAGCATCAATCCCTGGGAGGTGTCCTTCCTGCGCGAGGAGGTGGGCGGCTACTTCACCCACGGCATCGTGTGCACGCCGGGCGCGACGGTACTCGACGTGGGCGCCAACATCGGCGTGTTCTCGGCGACCGTGTACGAACGGCTGGACGGGGACGTGCGGATCTATGCCTTCGAGCCGTTGCCCCCACTCCACGCGACACTTGAGCGCAACGCTCGCGATTTCTTCAACGGGCGCCTGACCGCGCTCCCTTACGGCTTGGCGTCTCGCGAGGACGAGCTCGATTTCAGCTACGTTCCGGCCGCCACGATCTTCTCTTCTTCCTCGCGAGATCAGGGGAACATCGAGGCTGAGCGGCGCCGGGTCACCGCCAGCATTGTCGAAATGATCAGTCAGGGCGGCCTGGGACCGGTCCTGCGCCGCGTACCCCTCCCCATTCTCACTGTTCTCGTCGGCCGCAAGCTGCGGGTGATGCGGCGCCTTGAGACGCACCGGGTGAAGGTCCGGACCCTGTCATCGGCGCTCGACGAGCAGGGCATCGACCGCATCGACCTGCTCAAGATCGATGTGGAAGGCGCCGAACTCGAGGTACTCAGGGGCATCGAGGAACGGCACTGGCCGCTGGTCCGCCAGGCCGTGGTGGAGGTGGAGCGCTGGCGGCAGAACCGCGACGCGGTCTGCAGGACCCTCCTCACGCACGGCTTCACGGTCAGCACCGAGCAGAACCCGGTCCAGCAGGCCGGCGACATAGGCATGGTGTTCGCGATCAGGCCCTGACCGTATGTGGCACCCGGCACTCGGTGGTCGACGCATTTGCCGGTCTCCCCCGCCGGGCGGGCCCCCCGCGACGGGGCGGGCGGGCTCGCAAACGGGACACGGGCGGCGTCCATTTCCGCCTCGAACCAGGTCCGCACCGGTCGCCGGGCCGGGCCCGTTCCTTCCAGGACCTGTGTGACCCAGGTCTCACGATGTGCGTGCAGCACACGGGACCGCTTTCCCGTCGAGGAGGGGTGACAGGAAGGGATGGGGATGTGGACCTGGCAACCGAGCGCGATGTCCGAATCGGAATCGGTGAGCCCGGACCGGCGGAGTCGGAGTCGGAGTACGACTTCCACGACTTTGTCGTCGCCCGGTCGGCCGTACTGTTCCGCGGGGCCCTCGTCTTGACGGGGAACCGTGAGACCGCGGAGGACCTGGTCCAGGAGACCCTGGAGCGGGCCTGCCGCAAGTGGCGCACCATCGCCGCCAAGGACGCTCCGGAGGCCTACGTGCGGCGGATCATGGTGAACCTGGTCAACGACCGGTGGCGGAGGTTCCGTCGCACGGTCCCGCACCAGGACGACGGCGACCGTGCCGCCCCCGGGGACCAGTACGGGCAGGTGGACACGAGGGACCAACTGGTCCGGGCCCTCCAGGGTCTGCCGATTCGCATGCGGACGGTCGTGGTACTGCGGTACTTCCATGACCTGTCGGATGACGAGATCGCAGCCGACCTGAAGATCTCACCAAGCACCGTGCGGTCCCAGCTCGCTCGCGGCATCGACAAGCTCAGAGGCCAGTTCCCCGCACTCTCCAGCCCTTCACCGCAGCAGCCCACGGAAGGAATCCGATGAGATCACACGAATCGCGGCCTTCTGGCTGCACACTCTTCGAGCAGGAACTGGTGAACGCCATGAACGACTTCGTGAACACCGCCGAGACGCCGCACTTCGACACGGCCGTCATCGAGCGTGGGGCTCGCCGCAAGCGGGCCACCGCCATCGCGGGCATCGCCACCGCCCTGGTCGTGGCCTGCGGCGCGGGCACCGCCCTGGCCGCCGGCGTCGCCGGCAGCGGTTCGCAGACCTCGGTGCATACCGCCGCCGACAGCACCGCCGCCGACAGCACCACCTTGCTCGTCCGCACCAGCGACGGCACGATCGCCAGGGAGCAGCTGGCCGGCGCGAGCGCGGCGAGGGCCAGGGTGGCGCTTGTCCATTTCCGCCTCACGCCCGAATTCACCCGGGTCCGGATGTCCGACTGCAGGAAGCAGGAGGACGCGGTGGTCGCGCTTTCGCCGCATGCCCCGACGGTCGTCCACGCGGGTGACACGGTCCTCGTGACCACCTGCTACCGCTGACCCTGGCGGAACCGGCCTGACCGGACAGGGGCAGGACAAGGGCAGGACAAGGGGTGGTGGCCCCGTCGGAACCGGGGCCACCACCCCCCCCGCATTCCACCACGCGTCCGCCCCTGGACGATGTGCGTTCGTGCCGATCACCCGGACTGGTCCGTTGAGCAGGTCCGCTCCGCAGCCTCCTTGATCGAGTGCCGTGCGGTGCGAGGAAGGGCGAGTGAGCAAGCCACGGACCCGGGTACGGGTTGGCGTCGACGTAGGCAAAGGGCACCACTGGGCGGCGGTCGTCGATGAGACCGGCGTGACACTGTGGTCGACACCGCTCCAGGAGACCCCCACCTGGAGTGCCGCCCACTCGCCCTACGGCTGGAAGTGTCCGGACGTGCCCGGGTACGCGGCGCTGCTTCCGGCGGTGCGGGAGCAGCGCCCTCGCTAGCATCCACTCATGCCTCTTCGTCGGCGCCATGACAAACTTGCCGCCCTGCCGCGCGACCCGCGAGCCGATGACTACCCGATGCCGACCGTTCCGTACGGGTGGTACGCCGTGCTCCGCAGCGCCGAGCTCCGTCCGGGCGAGGTCGTCAGCCTCCACTACTTCGGACGGGCGCTCATCGCCTTCCGCGGAGCTGATGGCCGAGCGGCCGTACGGGACGCGCACTGCCCCCACTACGGTGCGCATCTCGGCGCCGGCGGCAAGGTCGTGGACGGCACCGTGGAGTGTCCGTTCCACGGTTGGCGATTCGGCCCGGACGGACGGTGCGTGAAGGCCCCGTTCGCGCAGCGGACTCCGAAGGTGTCCCTCGGCGGCTTTCCGGTCCGTGAGCACAGTGGGCTCGTCTTCGTCCACGCCGGGCCGGACGATCCGTCATGGGAGGTACCGGAGATACCGGAGGCGGCATCCAGGCGGTTCGCCAAGCCGATCGACGACACCTGCCGCGCGCGCATCCACGTCCAGGAGATGCGCGAGAACATCGTCGACGAGTCCCACTTCCACTTCATTCACGGCCAGAGCGAACCACTTCTCCAGGACTGGCGGTCGAACGGCCCCTTCGCCGAAGCCCGCGGCCGGATCCGCCGGCGCGTTCTCGGCCGGGACATCGACAACACCTTCGACGCCTTCATGTACGGACCGGGTGTCATGGTGGTCCGCACCCAGGGCCCCGTCCTGTCACTGACCGCCGTCGCCCTCACCACCCCCGTCGACGACCGTACGAGCGAGATGCGGATGCTGTACTACATCCGTAAACCGGCTCGGTTCCCGTTCCTGACGCCCGCGCTCAAGGTCGTCTTCCGAACGCAAGCCCTGGGCGAGGTGCGTGAGGAGCTCCGGATCTGGGATCACAAGATCCACCGACCGCACCCGATCCTGCTGCCGCACGAAAAGGGCATCAAGGCATTGCGGCGCTGGTACGCGCAGTTCTACCCGTCCGGCCTTCCCCGCGCGCAGTCGGGCGACCTCGGCTCGCCCGCCGGGACCCGGAGCAGCGGCCCGACAGGGAGCGACCAGGTATTTCTCCAGCGCCGCAGGACGCCCGCACAAGGCAACGGGGCGATCGAAATCAAGTAGCGATGTGCCTTGTTCGGGGCGCGGGCGGATCACGCCGGCGCCCGGGCGCCCTCACCTGCCCCGGGCCGACGTCGTCGCTCCCCGCTGAGCGTGCTCAGCCTCGCGGGTCAGGTGTTCGTGCTGCAACTGGTGTACCTGGACGAACTGGTGAGCCGTATCGACGGCGACGAGACGAGCGAGGAGGGAGAAGGCCCAGGTCAGAGACCCGGGCCTTTTTGTTGTCCATCGTGATCAGTTGTCGCGTGCCGGATTCGTGTCAGGGCGTTGTGCGGTCAGCTGCCCGAGAGCCAGTCCACCAAGTCGTAGACGGTATGGCAGTACGGGTCGTGGACGTCCTTGCGCATGCGTTCCAGCTCGCCCAGCAGGAGGACCGGGAGCGCGGCGTGCACCGCTGTCACGCCGACCGTGACGGACCCTTTCTCGTCTTGGAGGGGGAGGTCGATGCCGAACGGCGGTGCGTCCTGTGACTCGGGGGTGTCCAGGTAGAGGCGGCACCTTGTCCGGTCCAGGAGGAGGAAGCCGCGCAGGCGCAGTTCCGGGGAGTCTTCCGGCTCTGGAGAGAGGGAGAACGCGGCCGCTGCGGCGTGCAGTGCGTCCGGGACCTCGAAACGCGGCTCGGCGACGAAGGCGTGCACGAGGGCGGATGCGTCGATCACGGGGATCCCGAAGGCGTCGCGCGGTGCTTTCTCGGCCTCGTGTTCCGAACGGTTCGCGGCCACGCCGCGCAGGGCGGCGGCGAGGTCCCCCGGGGGGATGTTTCCGCCCTGGGGGTCCGTGAGTGGCACGTCGTAGGCGACGGAGCTGTCGAGGTGCCGCCCGTCCCAGAGGACGACGCGGCCGGCGCCGGGCCGGTCCGGGGAGGCCATCACACCTCGGACGAGCCGGACGTCCGGTCCGGACGTGAACGCTGTGACACGGCTCAGCATGTCGTGCGCCAGCTGCGCCTGCAGACCGGACAGGCCCGTCTCGTCCCATGCCATCGAGTGCTCCGTCATACTCGGGTCAACGCGGCCGGGCATGTGTTGACACCCTGGCAGAACGCCGTGATCACACCGATCTTGTCGTCGATGTGAACCGGGGATTCGGCGCGGCCCGCTCCGCGGCCTCAGCTGGTGAAGGTGAAGTACTTCCAGGAGCCGTGCGTGGTCGAGTTCACGCTGTCGTTCGAGGCGTTGTTGATGTAGGACGACCGCACGCGCATCGAGTAGCCGGTCTGGTGCGTGCCGCCCAGTGTCACCACCGACTTGCCCGTGGAGCCGAGCTTGAAGTACTCGTACCCCGCCGACCGCCAGGCTCCGGCGGAGTAGATCTGGAACTCCAGCTTCTGCGCGCGGCCGGGGTAGGCCGTCATCGTGGTCGTGAGAAGCGGGTCGGTCTTCTTCCGGAAGTAGTACTTGGTGTGCCCGTTGACCTTGGCCGTCCTGTAGTAGCGGCTCAGGCTCAGCGACACCTTGACCTTCGCGCCCACCCGGCTCGTGGCCGTCTTGGGGGCGGTCCGCGCGTCGCCGGAGAAGGACGCGCTCACCGTGGTGTCGCGCTTCAGGGGCAGGGTGACCGACAGGTTGCCCCCGCTGTTGACCGTGCCGGTCTTGACCAGGTACTTGCCCTTGCCGTCCCCCGCGGTGTCCGCGTAGAGCGAGAGCGTCCGGTTCTTGTACGTCGTGCCGAGGTGGGCGGTGAACGTCACGTTACTGGCGTAGTCGTAGACGGCGCCGTTCCTGTTCACGGTCAGGGCCGTCGCGTTCCGGGAGACCTCGACCGTGTCGGAGGCGGAGGCGGCCGTGCGATCGGCGTCGCCGGCATAGGAGACCTTGTACGTGACCTTGCTGCCCGCGGGCGGGACGTCGGTGAAGGAGAAGGTCCCGTCCGCCTTCACCGTCGCGGCGGGGAGCGCCTTGCCGTTCGGGGACTCCAGGTCCGTCCGGGTCACCGCGACGGTGGTCCCCGCGGGCAGCCCGAGCGTGTTCGTGACCTTGCCGGAGACGGTCAGCGACTTGGCACGGTCGGCGGTCGCCGGGGCGTTCACCGTGACGGTGGTGACGGCCTTGCCGGGGTCGGTGACGACGCGCAGGCTGTACTTGCCGGAGAGACCGTGTGTGACCGCGAAGAGCCGGCTGCTGTCGGGTGCGAAGGCGAGGTCGCCGTGGTCGAGCAGGGTCTCCTGGGAGACTCCACCCTGTTCGTCGGTGAAATCGGCGGTCCGCCTCGGGGTCGTGCCGCCCGGCTCGTAGACGGACACCTGGGGGGTGAAGTTGGCGTAGGTGTCCGTGCCCACCGCGACGAGGCCACCCGGCGCGACATCCACCGACCGTTGTGCCGAGTAGCCGCTCGGATACCTGGTGGTCTGCGACAGGTCCGAGGTCCGGAAGACCGGCTGGAAGTCGCCTGCCGCGGTGGCCACCACGAGTTCTGTGCCGTCCGGGGTGAGCGCCAGGTCCTCCGCGGTGTTGGCGATGGCGGCGTCCTGCCCGCCGAGGAACGCGGTCCGGTCGGCCGTGCCGGACGACACGTCGTAGATGCCGAGGGCGAAGTAGTACTGGCGAGAGCCGGCCGCCAGGGTGTCGGGAGCGCCGGGTGCCGAGTCCAGCAGGGGAGCGTCCTTCCACGTCCCCTCGGCCTCCTGGGCGAGGGAAACCTGCGGCTGCCCGCCGGACAGGTCGAGAGAGCCGATGTTGCCGTGCCCGACGCTGCCGTAGCCGAACCAGAGTCTGCCGCCGGCGAGCGCCAGGTGCTGCGGCTCTGTGCCGTCACCCGTCGCGTACCGCCCGGCCTCGGTGAGCGTCGCCGTGTCGATGGCCACGATCTCGTCGGCTCCCGGCACGGCGACGTAGACGGTTGCCGAGTCGGCGGAGAGCTCCAGGCCGTCGGCCTGCGGCAGCGAGGTGATCGTCCCGATGACGGTGCCGTTGTAGTCGGTGGCGACGACCTTGCCTCCCGACGGGTCACTGATGAAGACGCGCTGGTGAACGCCGTCCACGATGATGTCGCCGCTGGACGTGATGGGCAGTGCGGCTCTGCTGTCGGCGACAGCAGAGCCCGCCGCCGACCCGATCAGGGCGACAGAGCCGAGAGCGACCGCGAGCGCTGTTACGGCCGAAATGCTGCGCACACGCACAGTGATGCAACCTCCACTGGGAAGACAGGATGCCCACAAGACCCCTGGAGCCCCTTCAGGGTTGTACGGCACACCTGCGCAAGTTTCCGCAGGTCCCACCGCATGCCGCCCAGGAGACGCCGGCCGGCCACCTCCTCACTCTCGCTCAGGACGGCACGCCGGACGGCGCTCACCTCCGCCTGGAGGAGAACAACGGGCTCGAACAAGGCTCCGTAGGGCTGGTCTTGGAGAGCTGCGACGACGAATGACGCGTGCCAGATCGTCGGGGAACCACGGGGAACAGCGGGGAACCAATCGACCGTCCACCGCGTGCTCGCATCCCTCCGTCGCAGGTCAGGACGCCGTTCACCTCGGACGATCCCGTACGGGGGCATGTTTCCACCCCCTCACAGCGGGCTTTTCCGGTGCCAGGCTGGCAGCCATACCCCCGCAATCCCCTTTTCGAGGAGCACCATCAGCATGTCCGGTTCCGACCGTCCCACCGTCACTGTCGCCGTCGCCTTCCACTCCGGGTACGGCCATACCGCCGTCCTCGCCGAGGCCGTGGCCCGTGGTGCCGCCGAAGCCGGTGCCGAGGTGGTCTCCGTCGCCGTGGACGCCATCACCGAGGAGCAGTGGGCGCAGCTGGACGCCGCCGACGCGATCGTCTTCGGCGCGCCCACCTACATGGGCACGGCGTCGGCCGCGTTCCATGCCTTCGCCGAGGCCAGCAGCAAGCGCTGGTACGCCCAGACGTGGGCCGACAAGATCGCTGCCGGGTTCACCAACTCGGGTGCCAAGAACGGCGACAAGTCCTTCACCCTCGGCTACTTCTTCACGATGGCCGCCCGGCACATCATCGTCTGGACCGCCCTGCCGGACTCCCCGTCCCACGACGGACTGCGGCTCCTGGCGTCGTGGGCCGCCGACCAGAACCTGACGGCGTCCGGCAGCACCATCACCCCCGTAGGGCGTTCTGTCCGAGGGCCTCCTTGCGGCGTGCAGCACCCGACAGGCTCGGCCGGAGGGCGCCGGAGGCCGCGAAGGAACCTCCGCCTCGATCGCGCCGCGGCGCACGCACGCCGAGGCGCGATCGGGGTTCGACGGGGCGGCTGGGCCGGTCAGCCCTTGAAGACGAGCTCGGCCCGGTCGCGCTCGGTGGTGTGCAGATCCCAGTAGACGGGCGAGATGTCCTCGGGCTGGATCACCGGCGAGCCCGGGATGAGGGCGACGGCGATCGACACGTCCAGTGCGATGTGGGCGGCCTGGACGCCGGTGCCGTCCAGTTCCTCGTGCAGGTTGACCGCCCAGTTGCGCAGCGCTGCCGCGGCGGCGTTGACGTTGCCGACGACCGGCACGGGGTCGAGGGAGCCGGCGCCCGTGGTGTAGAGCAGAGTGCCGGCGCCGGCCTCGCGCATGGCGGGCAGCACCGCCTTGGTGGCGGCGATCGCCCCGTACAGCTGGAACTCGATCTCGTGCTGCACGTCGGACGCGTCGCTCTGCACGATGGCCGGGGTGGCGGTGAGGTCGTCCAGAACCCGCTGAAGCCGAGCCTGGACCTTCTGCCTGCCTCGGCGCCGGGTGCGGCCGGCGGTCCTGCCCGCGAGCTGGAAGAGGTAGCTCCGCTCGTCGTCGTTCAGGTGGAGTACCCGGGCCAGGACGCCCAGCACGGGCGCGGACGCCTGCATACGGCCCTGCTCAAGACGCGTGTAGTAGTCGGTGCTGATGCTGGCGAGCTGGGCGACCTCCTCGCGGCGCAGCCCGGCCGCCCGGCGGGGCCCGCCGGACTCGGGCAGGCCGACCGTGCGCGGGCTCAGCTCGGCGCGACACTTCTTGAGAAATTCTCCCAGGTCATTGAGGGGGACAGTGCCGGTCATGCCACCCAGCATGGCATCGATCGGACGCGCGAAAGGGGGAGGAATTCTGCCCGGGATGTTTCCCTCCCCGGATGGATTCCTCCGCTTTTCGCGCCTTCCCGTGCGTGTGAGGCTCGATGTCGAGCCGCTGTTCAGGCCCCCTGAACGCGGCATCTCAGCCCCTCCCACCCGAACCCTCGCAGTGAAGGAAAGACCACCATGCGTGGAGCAGTCATCCACGCCCCCGGCGACGTGCGCTTCGAGACCCTGGACGACCCGAGGATCAGCTGCCCCACCGACGCGGTCATCCGCACGGTCGCCACCTGCGTGTGTGGCTCGGATCTGTGGCCGTACCGCGGCCTGGAGCCCGTCGGCGACCCGCACCCGATGGGACACGAGTACGTCGGCATCGTCGAGGAGGTCGGCGCCGAGGTGACTCACGTCAGGCCGGGCCAGTTCGTGGTCGGCTCCTTCGCCACCTCGGACAACACCTGCGCGAACTGCCTGGGCGGCTGGCAGTCGAGCTGTCTGCACCGGGAGTTCATGAGCACCTGCCAGGCCGACTACGTCCGCATCCCCAACGCCCACGGCACCCTCGTCGCCACCGACGGGCAGCCGGACGCCGACCACGTGCCCGGCCTGCTGGCCGTCTCCGACGTGATGGGCACCGGCTGGCGGGCCGCGCTGGCCGCCGAGGTCAGGCCGGGCTCGACGGCCGTGGTGGTCGGTGACGGTGCGGTCGGCCTGTGCGGCGGCCCGGCTCCGGTGCGCCGCTACATGTCCGACCTGATCGACCGCGTGCTGTCCGGTCGCATCAACCCCGGCAAGGTCTTCGACCTCACCCTCCCCCTGGACCAGGTCGCCGAGGGCTACCGGGCGATGGACGAGCGCCGCGCGATCAAAGCCCTCCTCAAGCCCTGACCGTCGCCCCCCCCGGTGCCCCCTTTCGCCCCGGGTCGCACGCCGCAGGATGCGCACGTCGGTTGTCGGGAGCCAGATCGCCGGCAGCGTCCTTGTGGTGCTCGGGATGGTTGCGGTCTTGCTTCACGAGGCTAGGGAGTCGCGCTCAGGCGGTGGCGACAGCCGTTGCGACGTGCAGCGCGGTCAGGAGCGAAGCGCCCGCGATCATCGTCCCTTTCCGCGTGGCGACTCCGATGACGGCGTCGCCCACCTGGGCCGCGGCGGCCGCGCACAGGATGAGCGAGACGGCGGGACCCGACCACGCGAGTGGTGCGACGAGGGCCGCCGCTCCCAGTGGCACTCCCCGGGTCGCGTACATCCAGCCGTAGAAGCGTTCGCCGGCGGTCGGCGTGCCGCTCTCACTCAGCGCCGCCGGGCGTACGCCTCCCACCAGTGCGAAGGCGATGCCGGCGACTGCGCCGACGGCGTTGGCCCCCAGGAGAACGTTCACGAGGCGTACTCGGTCGACGGTTCGGTGCCGTACTTCGTCCAGACCTCTGCGACGGCGTCGTGCGACAACGGCTGCCCGGACTCGACCATGGCCTTGAGGTCTCGGAAGTACCGCACGTACAGGTCCGGGGTGAAGGTGTTGAGCATGACCGCCGTGTCGTCGGTCACGTTGGCGAACGTGTGCGGTGCGCCCGGCGGGACCATGACCCACGTACCGGCTCCGGCGTCGTGGTCGTCCTCACCGACGGTGAACCGCACGCTGCCCGAGAGTATGTAGAAGCCCTCGTCGTGCTGTGCGTGGCGGTGCTGCGGAGGGCCGGCGGTGTGCGGGGGGACGGTGATCTCACCCATCCCCAGGCGGTGGTCGGTGTTGCTGCCGTCCTCGAGGATCCGGATCGTCGACGGGCCGTTGACGATGAGCTCGCCCTCGCCGGGACCGGTGATCGACACCTTGGCCATGGAGTCTCCCTGACTGGTGGGGTTGCCAACGCCAAGGACCCTATGATCGATCCGAACATTCATGCAAGTGGACTCTCAAAAAAAGAGTCGACTCTCATTCGGTGGTCTCGCCCGCTATGCTTTCGGCCGGTACGGAAGGGTGATCATGGCCGAGCGGAGTCGCCCGAGCGGGCTCAGCAAGACGATGGAACGCACCAGGTCGGCGATCGTCACGGCCGCCCGCGACCTCGCCGACACCGGGGCGGAGATCACGATGCCGGCGGTCGCGGCCGAGGCCGGGGTCTCCGAAGCGACCGCCTATCGCTACTTTCCCGACCTCCTCTCGCTCCTGCGCGCCGCCGTGATGACGGAGGACCTGGTCGCGGTCCTGCGATCGGCGACGCGCGGCGACGACCCGGTCGAACGGATCGGCCAGGCGGCGGAGATCCTCGGCCGGGCGGTGCTGCGCAGGCAGGGTGCCGTCCGGGTGGTCGTCTCCTCGACCATCGCGAAACCCTCGACGTCCAAGGACCGTCCCGTCCGCCGCTTCGCACTCATCGAGCACGCTCTTGCCCCGTGGACCGACAGGTGCGGCGCCGCGCAGCGCCCGGACGTGGAACAACTGGTCCGCGGCCTCGCCCTCGTGATCAGCGCCGAGTCGCTGTTCGCCCTCATCGACCTCTGCGACCTGACCCCCGACGACGCGATCACCAGCCTCGTGACCACCGCACGGCAGATGACCGCAGCGGCGGTCGCGGCCATCCCCACGGGGCCCGCGACCGGCTGAACCGCCGCATCGGGGCGGCCCGGATGGCGTGAGCCATCCGCTGGTTGACGGTACCGACCAGGCGGAAGGCGACCGCCCCGAACACGACCGCCCCGAACACGACCGGGGCGTCCCTCAGGGCGCCGGTGCCGCGGACATGGCCTGGTCACGTCCCGTCGGTCAGCGGGCGATCTCGTGCCAGTCGACGACCATCAGCGGGCGGACGAGCCGGGTGGCCCACTGCACGTCGAGGCGGGGCCGGGTCAGTACGCGCCGGTTCTTCAGGTGTGCGAAGGCGTGTTCGCAGACGGCTCGTTCTGCGGCGATCAGTCGCGGCATCCGTTCGCCGGCGACCCGGCCGTGCGACTCTCCGACGCGCTGTCCGCCGGCACCAGGGGTTCGAACGGTCTGCAACCTTCGGCTGTGCGCGGGGGAGCGGTCACTCCCACCAGTCGTCGCCGGTGTGCCAACGCCGCACCCACTCCTCGAAGCCCCATGCCCGGTCGCCGGGGGCCGGGACGGCGCCGACGTCGGCGATCATCCACACCTCGCCGCGGCGGGGGCCGGTGGTCAGCAGGAGCCAGAACGACGGCCCGTCCTCGGATCCGAGAACCACGGACCCCTTGTTGAACGCGGCGTCGATCCGCGGGTCCTCGGGGTCGACGCTCTCGTCGTCCTCCCAGAGCCAGGCCGCCTCCAGGGGGAACGGGTGCCCTGGCTGTCGCGGGCCGAGGCTGGGCCACGTGTCGGGCAGCCAGCCGAGCGGCTGGAGGCCGCCGTCGCCGGCGGGGCCCAGGCTCGACCCGTTGCTGACCTCCGCGATGAAGGTCCGGTACGGCTCCGGCAGGGCCACCCCGTTCTCCTGCTCCCACTCCGCGACGGCTTCCTGCCCGAGCGCCGGCTCGCGCCACTCCGGCGGGAACACGGAGCGCAGGAAGTCGAGCGTGGTCTCGGCGGGACGCTGATCAGGTGTGTCTGTCACGGCAGCATGCTGGCAGAAGGGGCTGACAACCCGTCGCGGCCGCCTCACTCCGGATCCGCGCCGCCACGTCGGCGCTTCACCCTGGCGATCTCGCCGGCTCTCCCGGTTCCTGAACAGGCTCTGACATCGCCCCAGCCTCTGGCACCGGACGCCACTTCGCGAGCAACCGCGTGGCATTTCTCCGGCGGTGCAGGCCGGCCGGGCAACGGCACCACCCGTGCCCTGAGGACGACGGTCATCGCGAGACGGACCGTCGTGCCCGCAGGACCGGTCAGGGCCGGGCCGGGTCAGCTCCCCGGCGTTCCGCCGGATTCCTGTACCACCGAGAGCCATCGGGTGCCGTACTCGACGACGGTCCGCGCCACACGCTGATCGACGGTCCCCGTGTACGTCTCGACGGTCCGGCCCTGAGGACCCGTGGACGTACCCTTCGACGTCAGGCCACAGCCGGAGAGCGCCTCGCGCAGCCGGGAGAGGTCTGTGGTGAGGTCGCTCCGGCCGCCGTACTCGATGTACGTGTGCCGCGCCCTGGCCCCCCGGTCTCCCCGGAAGTCCCGGTCGTAGCTCCACGTGCTGCTCGGCCGCTGCAGCAGCTGGTCCACCGCCAGGCACCCTCCCGTCGACCCGAGGACCGGGTCGTCGCTCCCGTCCCCGCTCGCTCGCCAGTGCCACTCCTCGTACAGCGGCAGCGCCTTGGGTGCCTTGAGCTCTATCACCCCGTTCTTCGTGTACGGGGTGATTCCCACCGCGGCCGACCGCGAGGCGGCCGGCGTCTTCGCCGGACGCGTCTCATGCGTACCGTTCCCCGGCAGGACGGCCCAGGTCACCACCCCCGCCACCGCGACGACGGCCGCGGCCACGGCACCGGACCGCCGACGGGCGAGCCGCCGGTCCCCCCGGGCGCGCAGTTGAGCCGCGGACGGCATGCACACCGTGACCTCGTCCAGCAGTTCCTCGACTTCAGCCATGGCTGGCCGCCCCCTCGGCAATGGAAGTGGGATCGCTCTCGGCGAGCCGCTCGCCGAGGATCTTGCGGGCCCGGCTGAGCCGGGTGCGTACGGCGCCGTTGGAGGCGCCGGTCTCCCGCGCGACCTGCTCCACCGGCAGGTCCAGGAGATGGTGCAGGACAACCGCCTGCCGCTGGTCGGGGGTCAGTTCGCGCAGCGCGGCCACCAACGCCACACGGTCGCCGGAGAGTTCGGGCACATCCGGCTGCGGGCCGTGCCGGAAGTGCGCGCGCAGCCTCCCCCTGGCCCGCCGCCATGTACTGATCGCCAGCCGCATCGCCACCGTGCGCACCCACGGCAGTGGATCACCCTCACGCGTGAGCTTCGTCCAGCGCTGCCATGCGCGTACGTACGCCTCCTGCACCGCGTCCTCCGCCGCCCCCAGGTCACCGGTCATCGCATAGACCACGGCAACCATGCGTTTGGCGGTGGCGGAGTAGAACGCGTCGAACTCCTCCGGCTGCGTCGCCATCCCCGTCGTCCCCCGTCCGTCGGGCACGTCCCCGTGCCGCGTACCTGCTCATGTCCAGGACACGCTCGGGGCCGGTGGGATGTTACGCAGGATCCGAACGGATTTGGGCAACGAACGGGCACGCCGTCCCGGCGGAGTCCCTGTCAGGGCACGGCGTCGGCAGCATCGCCGAGGCGCCGCGCCAGATTGACGAGCAGCACTCGCCGCGCCCTGCGTCCCCACGGCGAGGCCTACGGCCGGAGGAGGTGCGCCGGAAGGCCGCTGTTTTCTCGCCGGGGAAGAGGACGGCGTCCGGCTTCTTCTTGGCGTAGCCATGGGGGTGCCGTCGGCGTCGACGGGAAGCGGGATGTGCCTGAAGGGAGCCCTCTGCCCGCGGACTTCCCGCGGGCAGAGGGCTCCTTCGTGAGGTACGGCCGGCGGTTCAGCCGATGGTGGCGATGCCGTCGGTGGTGACGGTCGGGCGGCCCGCGGTGCCGACCACGACGATCTTCAGGGTGTGCTTGGCGGCGGCCGACCAGCTCCTGGTCCAGATCGCCTGGCGGTAGAGGGTGGTGGAGGACTTCAGGTCCACCGTGGTGACCTTGGCGCCGTCGACGTAGACGTACGCCTGGCCCGACGTGGCGGCCCGCGAGACGATCCAGGCCACCGAGCGTCCGGTGAAGGTCCAGCTGATCGAGGCCTTGGCGGACGAGGAACCGTAGGAGTACCCGCCCAGGTAGCTGGTGCTGCTCTTGCGTGTCCAGGTACCGGTCCGGGTGGTGGAGGTCTCCTGGACGATGCTCGGCGTCCGGTGGACGGAGGCGGCGGTGGCGTTGCCGGCCGCGTCGTACGCCTTCAGGGCGAACAGGTCCGACGTGCCGGGCTTGGCGCCGGTCGACCAGGAGGTCACCGTCGGGCCGAAGGTGGCCGAGGACGGCGAGGTCGCCGTGACCTTGGCGAGCGCCGCGTTGTCGGCGGCCTTCCAGGCCACCGTGACCGGGACGGAGGTGGAGCTCACCGTGCCGGTGCGCACCCGCACGCCGGGAGCGGTCGGGAACGTGGGCGCGGTGGTGTCGCCGACCAGGGGCACCGAGCCGGACAGGGTGGTCGAACCGCGGACGTGGGTGGCGCGCACCTGGACGGTGTGGCTGCCGGCGGCCACCGAGAGCGAGGCGGAGCGGGCGGAGCCGGAGGTGTGGGCCACGGCCTTGCCGTCGACCAGGACGTCGAAGCCGGAGATCACCGCGGACGGCGTGGCGGTCGTCCAGCTCACCGTGGCCGCGCCCTTGGTGTAGTAGCTCGTCCCGGACCTGGCCGCCCCGCCGGACATCCCGGTGACGGAGACCGCGCCGACCGGGCCGGCCGCGTAGGAGCGGATCGTGCTCAGGGCGTTGTAGAGCTGGTTGCCGGGGCAGTCGGTGGCGAAGCCGTTGCGGTGCCCGGAGATCGCGTCGAAGCTGTAGCTCTTGCCCAGGGTGAAGCCGTAGCTGTCGGAGGAGCCCTCGGGCAGGGACGCGGTACCGGTGCCCGGGTTCACGCCGGTCATGCCGAACTTCCAGGCCGCGATGCGGGCGATGGAGCCCAGCATCGCCTGGCTCGGCGCGGCCCCGGTGAAGGTGCTGGCCGTGGAGTCGCCGCCGCTGAGGTCGGTGTACGTGCCGATGGCGGCCACGCCCATGCTGTTGGTGTTGAACCCGTAGGTCTGGGCGCCGACGACGGGGAGCGCCATTCCGCCGAAGCGGCCCTCGAAGACGGTGCCGCACTTGTCGACGAGGAAGTTGTAACCCAGGTCGCGCCAGCCCTGGTTGAGGTGCTCGGCGTAGATGCCGCGCACGATCGCCGGGGAGTCGGCGCAGGAGTAGTCGTTGGTGGTGTCCGTGTGGTGGACGAACATCACCTTCACCGCCGAGCCGTACGACGGGTAACCCGAGTCCCGCGCACACTCGTCCGCGCCCCAGCCGGCCCGGGTCACCACGGTGGGCGGCGCCACCGTCGAGACGGTCGCGGACGGCATCGGGTCGGGCGGGGTCGCCGACGCCGACGTCGACGCCGACGGGCCGGACGAGGAGGTCGTGCAGGACGGGTACGCCTCGGACGTCGTCGGAAGCTGGCTGGGCCAGGTCGTCGGGGACGCGCTCGGGGACGCGCTCGGCGAGGTCGAGGTGGTGGCGGAGGGGGAGGTCCCGGTGGACGGGGTCGGGGAGGTGGAGGGGGCCGTGGAGGTGTCCGTGGGCGACGCGGAGTCCGTCGCGGTCGGGGTGTCCGAGGCGCCGGTGCCCGTGGTGGCCGTCGCGGTGTCGGCCGGGGCGGAGGCGTCCGTCGTGGAGGCGGTGTCGGTGGCCGCCGGGGAGGCGGTGTCGGTGGCCGTCGCGTCCATGGCGTAGTCCGCCAGACCCATGCCGGAGTCCGCTGTCCCGCCGGTGGCGGGCTTGCCCGGGTCGACCAGGTCCACCCGCAGCCCGGCGGGCAACGCGGTCGTCCTGCCCGCGCCGGTCGCGCGGACCTGGATTCCGTTCGACGGCCCCGACCACATCGGGGACATCCCGCCGCGCACCCCGGGACGGTTCAGCTCGGCGGCGTCGGGGAGTTCGTCCGGCTGCTGCATCTTCAGCCACCGGGTCCAGTGGCCGTCGGCGGCGGAACGGGTCCGCACCTCCACCGTGCCGCGCAGCTCGGCGTGCGCGCCGTTCCAGGTGACGCCGACCATGCTGAACGGAGCCGTGGACCGGGCCCCCAGTGTCTTGAGCGACGCATCGGCTCCGGTCAGGGACAGCGAGTGGACATGCGTCCTGATCGGTCCCTGCGCGGCCGGCGCTCCATGGCCCGGTGAGCCGGCCGTGGCGACGGCCGCCACGGCCACGCCGCCGCCGGCGACGAGTGCCCCCAACGCGACCCACGTCCGCTTCTTCGGACCAGTTCGACGGCGACCGCGCCGAACGCTCTGTTCAGTTCTCATGCCCCACCCGGAAGCCCCGTTGTCGTTGTCATCAGCCATCGCGGGGCACAGCCGTCACCGGAGTGCCCTCAGATACCAGCGCACCCGAACGATCAAGCGTCACATTCCCGGACCCGGGCAGCGACGAGCGGTCGGCCGCGACGTCGCAGGCGACGGAGCCGGGGATAAAGCCGGCGACGTCGGCGATCGTCCTCGGGATACTGGGTGCCCATGGATGAGGTCGAGGTCGTCGTCGCCCATTCCGAGCGCGCGACTCTGCGCGTCGGTGACGTGTTCCTGAAGGTGGACGTCGATCAGACGCGTGTCGACGTCGAGGTCGAGGTGATGTCCCTCGTGCCGGTCCCGACCCCGGAGGTCCTGTGGCACAAGCCGCCCGTGCTCGCGCTCGCCGCGCTCCCGGGGACGACGCTCGGGCGCCTCGGCGGGCCGTCGACCGGGTCGCCGGCGGCGTGGGCCGCGGCGGGCGCCGCCATCCGGAAGCTGCACGACGCGCCCCTGCCGCCGCGGCAGGGCCGGGCCGGGCGGAGCGCCGTCGCGCTGGCGGCGGAACTCGACGACGAGTGCGAGCTGCTCGTGGCGAACGGTGTCCTGCCCGCCGAGCTGGTCACCCGCAACCGCCAGGTCGCCGAGGCCGCGCTCCGGCCGTGGACTCCGGCGTTCACGCACGGCGACCTGCAGATCGCGCACGTCTTCGTCGACGGCGACGAGGTCACCGGCATCATCGACTGGTCCGAGGCGGGCCAGGGTGACGCCCTGTACGACCTCGCCACCTTCACGCTCGGACACGAGGCGCACCTCGACGACGTCATCGCCGGCTACGGCACCGCCGTCGACCTCGACGTGATCCACGCGTGGTGGTCGTTGCGAAGCCTGCTGATCGTCCGCTGGCTGGCCGAGCACGGCTTCGACCCCTTCGCGCCGGGCTGTGAGGTCGACGTGCTGAGATCCCGGATGTGAGGCTGCACCGCGCCGCCACGTTGACGTCGTCCTGGCCCGGGGGGAACGACCCCTGTCACGCCTTCGTCGGGGAACCGCTCTTCGGAGCCGTCGCGAGCAGGCCGTTGACCACGAGGGATGCCAGCAGCTCCGCCGTTGCGCCGAGTTGCTCCGGTGAGGTGGCCTCGGGCCTGCCCAGGCGGCGGGCCAGGGGCATCTCCACCATGCCCGATACGGGGCCGACGACGACGAAGAACAGGACGTCCGACGGGACGGGTGCCATGCGGCCCGCGGTCACGAGACTCTCGACGTCGGGCAGGAGGCGCTGCATGAGCGGCGCGATGTACCGCTCGTACAGGTAGTCCAGACGCTCGCTGTCACGGGAGAACTCGTCCACCATGATGCGTCCCACCAGCGGCGTCTCCACCGCGGAGCGGTAGAAGTCGGCCATCAGCCGCCGCAGGCGCTCCGCTGCGTCCGCCGCGGGATCGGCCGCCGTCAGGAGCGCCAGCTGCGACCCGAGCGCGTGGTCCACCACGGCACGCCAGAAGGCCGCCTTGGACCCGTAGCGGTCGTTGATGAAGTTGTGGCTCACGCCCAGCCGGCGGGCCAGTTCGCGAGCCGAGGCGCGGTCGTAGCCCAGCTCCGCGAAGGCTTCCAGCCCGCGCTGCAGGATGCTCTGCTCCTCGGGCACCGCGGGAGTGTCCACGCCTGGACGTCCCGGCCGCCGAGCGGATCCGGTTGCTGCTCCCACCCTTGCCTCCCTTGCTTTCGGTCGTGCCAGCGTACGCACTCCCATCTTACTTGACGCCTGTCAGATTATCGGTAATCTGACAGGCGTCAGGAAGTGCTCCGGTGTGATGCGTGCCTGCCTGACACGGACGGCCGCAGTGCCCCTCCAGGAGAGCCGGAAAGTGAGAGCGACATGACCGCACACCCCGCACATCCCGCACACGCCTCGCATCCCTCGCAGCCCGATCGCCGCATGCCGCCCGCAGCCGCACCCGTGCTCACGTGCCCCGCCGGCGACGCGCTCGCCGGCGGCGATCCCCTCGCCGACGCGGTCATCGCCGAGCTGGACCTCCACGGCGACCGGGTCCGGCACGCCCTCGCCGCCGGACTCCGGTACGGCGCAGCCGGCCCGGCCGGCCCGGCCGGCCCGGCCGGCCTGGACGCGCCTCTCCCGGCCGCCGTCGCCGCGCTGCTGGAGCAGGTGGAGACCGCCCCGGCCGGGCTCGATCCCCTGACGCCGCACCGGGGCGACATCACGACCCTGTCCGTGCCGCCCCTGTGGTTCCAGCTCTGCTCGGTCCCCGCCGCCCTCGCCCACCTCTACGCGTCCCCGGCCGTCGCGGGGCAGCTGGTCCGCGCGGGCGGTCAGCAGGACCTGGCCACGCGCCGGCTCGTGGAGACCGGGGTGTGGATACGACAGGCGCTGCGGCCGGGCGGGCTGCTGCGCGGCGCCCCGGGATACGTGGCCACGGTCCGGCTCCGGCTGCGCCATGCCCGGCTACGGGCCTCGGCGACGGCCGGCGGCCGGGACACGTCCGCCGGGGGAGTCCCGGTGAGCCAGGCGGACACGGCCCGCCTCTGGCTGGGCTTCACCCTCGTCGCGTACGAGGCGCTGGCCGCCGTGGGCATCGAGATCAGCGGCGAGGAGGAGCGCCACCTGTACGCGTACTGGTCGTACGTCGCCCATCTCCTCGGCATCGACGACAGCCTTCACCAGGGCGTCGCCACCCACGCCGACGCCCGTCGGCTGCGGGACCTGCTGGACTCCCGGACGGCCGCCCCCGACGCCACCTCACGTGCGCTGACCGCCGCGACGGTCGACGCCCAGGCCCGTGCGATGGCCGGCGCGCCGGGGACGGCCCTGTCCGAGGAGCAGGTGCGCACCCTCATCCACCGCGTGCTCCGCCAGGCCCTCGGGGACGGACCGGCGGAGCGGCTGGGGCTGCCCGCCCCCACCCCCGCCCCCACCCCCACTTCCGCCCCTGCCGTCGCCCCCGCCACGACCGACCTCATGCCGCTGATCGGCGAACTCAACCGCCAGGCACGGTACTGGCAGACCTTCTCCGCGTCGTCGGCCGCAGAGGCCCGGCGACGCGCGCTCGCGGAGCCCGGATCCGCACCCGAACCGGTCACCGGTGTCCTGCGCGGCGTCACCCACTGCCTGCCGCGGCGCCCGGCGCCCCCGCGGGGCACGCGCATCAGCGCTCCCGCGGCCTGACCCTGACCCGGGATTCTCCGGCTCCACTCCAGCCGGCCCCTGCTCACCCCTGCTCACCCTGCTCCCCCCGCCCGCTTCTGATCACCTCTGCTCACCTCTCCAGGAGCTTCGTCATGCCCAAGACCTCCGCCTCGACACCGGCGAGCGGGACCACCGTCTCCGCCCTCCCCTCCGCCGACGCGCCGCCTCCCCATCGCTGGTGGATCCTCGCCGTCATCGGCGTGGCCCAGCTGATGGTGGTCCTGGACGGGACGATCGTGAACATCGCCCTGCCCTCCGCCCAGAAGGACCTGGGCTTCTCCGACGGCGACCGGCAGTGGATCGTCACCGCCTACGCCCTCGCCTTCGGCAGCCTGCTGCTGCTCGGCGGCCGGATAGCCGACCTGTTCGGCCGCAAGATCACCTTCCTGGTCGGGCTGGTCGGCTTCGCCGGGGCCTCCGCGCTCGGCGGTGCCGCCGGCAGTTTCGAGCTGCTCGTCGGCGCCCGCGCCGTCCAGGGCGCGTTCGGCGCACTGCTCGCCCCGGCCGCCCTGTCCCTGCTGACCACGACCTTCACCGACGCCAGGGAACGTGCCAGGGCCTTCGGCGTCTACGGCGCGATCGCCGGCGCCGGCGGAGCCATCGGCCTGCTGCTCGGCGGTGTCCTGACCGAACACCTCGACTGGCGCTGGACCCTCTACGTCAACGTCGCCTTCGCCGCGGTCGCCTTCGCCGGCGGCGCCGTCCTGCTGCGGCGCGCCACCCGCGACAGGAGCGCCCGGATCGACGTCCCCGGCGCGGTCCTCGTCTCCGGCGGACTGTTCTGCCTGGTCTACGGCTTCTCCAACGCCGAGACCCACGACTGGGGTTCCCCGGCCACCTGGGGCTTCCTTCTCGCCGGGGCCGTACTGCTCACTCTGTTCACCTGGTGGCAGACCCGGGCCGCCCACCCCCTGCTGCCCCTGCGCGTCCTGCTCGACCGCAACCGCGGCGCGTCCTTCCTCTCCGTGCTGATCATCGGCGCCGGCATGTTCGGGGTCTTCCTCTTCCTCACCTACTACCTGCAGCAGAGCCTCGGATACAGCCCGATCAGGACGGGACTGGCCTTCCTTCCGATGATCGCCGGGCTGATGCTCACCTCGACCCTCGCCACCACCGTCCTCGTCCCCCGCATCGGCCCCAAGCCGGTGGTTCCGCTGGGCATGGGCATCGCGGCCGCCGCCATGGTCTGGCTGACCGGTCTCGACCTGACCAGTTCCTACGCCACCGACATCCTGCCGCCGCTGGTCCTGGCCGGCCTCGGCTTCGGACTCGTGATGGCGCCCGCGATGGCTCTGGCCACGGACGGCGTGCGCACCGACGACGCCGGTGTCGCCTCCGCCGCCGTCAACACCATGCAGCAGGTCGGCGGCTCCCTCGGCACCGCCCTCCTCAACACCCTCGCGACCAGCGCCGTCACCGACTACCTGGCGGGCCGCAACCCCAGGGACCCGATGGTCCTGGCCCACGCGAGCCTGGAGGGATACTCCACCGCCTACTGGTGGTCGGCCGCCTTCTTCGCCGCCGGCCTGGTGGTCAGCGTGCTGCTGTACCGGCGCGGCGCACCGGTCGCCGACCCCGACAAGGCACCCGCGGTGCACATGTAGGCGCCGTGCGGCGCGAGTTCGGTCGCGCCACCCGCCTCATGGGGAAGGCCCAGGTCATGGACCCGGGCCTTCTCGCCGTCCGCCGCGGTCAGTTGTCGCATGCCAGATGCCGTCATTGTCGGTTCAGCCGGCCCCGGGGGATACGAAAGTCGGGGGTCGGGTTCCCCGTTCAGGGCGACGATCCGCGCGGAGTGCCGGAACAGACTGCTTGGGCGACGTCAGGAGGACGTCGGTATCCCCCTCTCCAAGGAGTTCTGTCATGGGCGTCGTCGGAAAGATCCTGGTCGGAATCCTGGGCGTCGTCGTGCTTGCCGGAGTCGGTCTCTGGTTCGGCATCAGGCACGTCGCGAGCGACATCGGCTCGCACATGATCACCACGGCCCAGTTCAAGGGCGTCCACGTCGGCGAGAGCCGGGACGCGGTGCGCGACCGACTCGGTGAGCCGGGCGGCCTCCAGCCGCAGGACAAGCCCGAGCCGCCGGCCGGCACCACCTGCGACTACTACCTGCAGAAGAACGTGTCCCTGGCGAAGAAGCAGACCTTTCAGATCTGCTACCGGGACGGGAAGGTCGCCGCCACCCAGGTCCTGCCTTCCGCCGAGGACGAGGGCGCCCAGGACAAGGGCACGAGCAGCGGGAGCGCCAAGCCCTGAGCCGCCCGGTCTCGCGCCGGCCCGGCGGAACGTGGCCCGTCCCGGCGGGACATGGCCCGGCCCAGCGGGAGGTGGCCCGTCCCGGTGGGGCCCGGCCCCTGTGCGTCGGTCGGCGGCGGTCCCCGGAACGATCAACCGAAAGGCCCTTTACCGTGGCACGCGTGTCCGTTTCCTCTGCATCGGCCCCGGCCCCGGTCCCACCGCCCCCGGTCCCACCGGCCCCGGCCCCGGTCGCGGCTCGCCCCGCCCGGATCCAGTGGCCCTCCGAGCCGCTCGCCTGGGTGCTGGCGGCACTGATCGCCTCCGGAGGACTCCTGCCGACCTCGGCACCGCGGTCCCTGCTGCCGCTGCCGTTCGCCGTCTCCGCCGTCCTGGAGTGCACCACCGGACTCCTGCTGGCCTGGCGGCGCGACCGGCCCACCCTGGTGGCGGCCGTGGTCGCCGGAGCGAGCCTGCTGACCGTTCAGCCGGCCCTGCCCTTCGCGATGTACTCGCTGGCCAGGCGGCGCGCCACGAGCCCCCTGCGGTACGGCGTCTACGCCGTCGCGGTGCTCGGCCAGTTCACCACGGGCGCCCCGGCGACAGGCGTCATGGCGGCCGCCCTGCTGGTGGGCGCACCCACTTGGCGCGGCACGGTGCTCCGGTACCGGCACGCCAGGCTGGAGGAGCTGGCCGAACGCGCCGAGCAGGCCGAGCGGGAGGCACTGTTGATCGCCCGTCGGGTCCGTGCGGAGGAACGGGCCGCGCTGGCGCGCGAGATGCACGACGTGGTGGCCCACGAGGTCAGCCTGATCACGCTGCACGCGGGCGCGCTGAGCGTGGACCCGCAGGAGTCGGAGCGGGCCCGCGAGACCGGCGAGCTCATCAGGGTGACCGGCAGGCGCGCGCTGGCCCAGCTGCGCCAGATCCTCGATGTGCTGCGCGATCCGGAGACCGTCGAGAGTTCCTTCCGGCCCGGCCCGGCGCTGCGGGATCTGCCTCGGCTGCTGGCCGACTCGGCGGCGGCGGGGGTGCCCGTGGACTGGGCGCCGTGGTCCGCGACGGTGCCGGAACTCCGGTCTGGAGCACGACCGTTGCCGTCCGCCGTGGAGCACACGGTCTACCGTGTCGTCCAGGAGGCGCTGACCAACATCCGCAAACACGCCGCCGGCGCCCGGGCCACGCTGGGGCTGCGGGTGACGGGGGAGGACCTGGAGTGCGAGGTGACCAATCCGGTGACCGGCCTGCCCCTCACCCAGGCCGTGGCACTCGCCATGGCACCCACCGTGGCACTCCTTGACCTGCGCGCCGGCGTTCACGTGGTCGACGTCTCGCCTGCCTTGTCCGTGACCCCGACCTCCAGCAGTGCCTCGTCCGCCGAGCCCAGGAAGCCGAGGGACTTCCTGTCGAAGACCCAGACGGTGCGGCCGTCGCGTTCCCTGAAACTCAGACCGATGCCGGAGCGTCCGGTGTAGTCCTTGGCGTCGGCGACGACCGAGACACCCGGGATCTTCGCGGCCGCGCGATAGAGCGCGGCGTCCAGTTCGGGCAGGAGTGTGGCGTCGGGCAGCAGGTCGCCGATCTTCTCCAGCGCCGCGCTCTGTCTGGTCTGCCCCTCTCCTCCCGTGCCGGCGTAGATCTTCTCCAGCAGCGCATCGGGGTCGGTGGGCAGTGCCTGGAGCTCACGGAACGTGGTGACGTTCGGGTCGGGGCTCAGCTTCATGTCGTGCGTGCCCTTGGAGTAGGAGGAGAACGGGTCCCGGGCCCGGAACGGCGGTCCCACCAGCACCGTGACCCGGCGCAGTCCCGCGCGCCTTCCGTCGACGGCGGTCCAACTCGCCTCGCGCAGAACCCGGATGTCGGTGTCCGAGAACTTCATGGCGCCCTGGGTGCGGACATAGACGTACTGGTCGTCCCTGACGGGCACGGCCTTCTGCGCGGCGGCGACCTCGGCGATGCGACGGAGGAGGTCGACGGCGTCCGGATCGGTCGTGGCGGTCCTGGACCCGACGGCGCCGGCGAGCACCGCCGCGACGATCGCCGCCGCCGTGGCGAGGGGTACGGCGATCACCGCGAACCGGCGGCGCGGGGCGCGCGCTCGCCGGCCGGGTGCTGTCGTGGTCTCCGGGAGCCGTGGGGCTTGCTCGGTGAGCTCTCTCATCAGTCGGTCCTTCAGCAGGTCGTGGCGGTGGGTCGGCAGGACCGGCTCGCCCGGGCTCGGCAGCAGCCAGGCCAGTTCTTGGCGCTCTTCGCGTTCTTCGGGGTTCATCGGTGCTTCTCCTGTGTCGACCGGGCCGTCTCGGGACGGCCACCCGGTACCTGTCCGGTGCGCGGGTCGAGTCCCGGCCTTTTCTGCTGAGGGGGAACATGCGGTGGCGCGGCGGTACTCGGCTCCTCCGGGTGCCCGGCACGCCGCCCGGCGGAGGCGCGCCGGGCCAGCTCCGCCTCCGACAGGGCCCGCAGACGCTGCCTCGCCCGGGCGAGCCGGGACCGTACGGTGCTCGTCGGCACGCCGAGGGCCTCAGCCGCGGCCGCGTAGCTCAGTCCCGACCAGACACACAGGGCGAACACCTCGCGTTCGGCTCTGCGCAGCCGGCCGAGCGCGGTACGCGCGGCGGCGAGCCGCTCGGCCTGCTCCATGCGGCCGACGAGGTCGTCGGCGAAGTCCGGCAGGGTGTCACGGTCCGCCGCGCGGTCGGGGAGCCGGGCGAGCGCGGCGCCGTGCCGGCGGGCGGTACGGCGCGTGTTGCGCAGGACGTTGGTGGCGATGCCGTACAACCAGGGGCGCAGTCCGTCGCCGTCGGGCACGTCGGCATCGCCGTCAGAGGCGGCGGCCTCGGGTCTCAGCTTCTCCCGGAGCCGCCAGGCCTCCAGAAAGGTCAGGGACACCACGTCCTCCGCGGTGCCCCGGTCCGCCGACAGCCGGGCCGCATGACCGTAGACGGCCTGGGCATGCGCGCCGAACAGTTCGGCGAAGGCTTCCGGATCGCCGGCGCGTATCCGGTCACGCAGGGAAAGTTCCACAACAAGCCCTGTCCGCTCGGCACTTGACGTCTCTGTGGCGACGATCACACCACGGGCTCGGATCCGGCCGTACACAGCAGCGTTTTCTGCGCTCCAGCGCATTCGGACGACAGTGCAGGGGTTCCCGAATCTCCTCTCCGGCCTGGCATGAGGCGCGTGTTGTCGTCGTAATAGTCGCGCTGCTGACCGCAGGTCTGGCCCTCGGCTGGCTGCTCGACCGTTCGGGTCTGCCCAACCCCGTCGCCCGCGCCGCGGACAGCGCCGGGACGCACACGTCGCAACTGCTCCTCGTCCTCTTCTCCACCACCCTGCTCGCCTCGCTGTGGATGATCACCCACCGCCGTGGCCGGGACACCGGGGCCGGGGCCGGCGACACCCCCGCGATCACCGCGGGGCCGGGGCGGTCGTACGTCGGTGAGCTGCCCTCGGCGGCCGCCGACCCGGTCCCCCTCGGGCAAGTGCGTTGCCGTGTCCGGGAAGAGGCCGCGCGGGCCGCCTTCCTCAGGGGCGTTCGTACGGGACCTCGCCCGGTAGCCACTGCAGGGCGAACCAGAGCTCCATGCGGGCTCCGGGGTCCTGGAGGTCGACGTCGAGGAGGTCGGCCACGCGCGCGAGGCGGTGGCGGACGGTGTTGCGGTGGACCTGCAGGGCCGCCGCGGCGCGGTCCCAGCTGCCGTGCAGGGTGAGCCAGGTCCGCAGGGTGTCGAGGAGGACCGCGGCGCCCGGCGGGCCGGCCCGGTCCAGCGGGGCGAATCGGGTGCGGGCGAGTTCGCGGGCGTCGGCCGGAGCGACGAGCGCGTGCAGGGTGAGCGGGTCGGCGGTGTGGACGACGGCGGGAGTCCCTGCGGCGAGGGCGCGTTGCAGGGCGCGTCCGGCCTGCGTGTCGGCGTGCGGCAGGTCGCACGCGGTTGCCGGGGCGCTGTAGCCGAGGACCCAGCCCAGCTCGGCCGTCCGGTCGGGGACGCCGGGCCTGGCGTCGGCGGCGCAGGGGACCAGCGCCCTGAGCGCGGGGCCGTCGATGTGCACGTAGGGGGTGCCCAACAGGCTGGCAAGAGCGGCCAGTTGGGCCGGATCGGCGACGGCGGGCGTCCCGTCGGGGCGGCGGCCGTGGACCACCGTCCAGTGCCCGCTCGCCGTCGGCCCGTCCCGCGGGACCAGCGCGGGGGCGACGTCGGCGGGCGTGGCCCCGAGCATGAGCCGTACCAGCGCGCCGACGCTGTGGGTGTCGGTGCTCAGGGCGTGCCGCGGGCTGGTGAGCAGGGCCAGCAGGACCGTGGCCGTGCCGGTCACCTGGCGGTGCACGGTGGTCGGGGGTGCGGTGGCGGCCTGTCCGAGGGCCAGTGTCGCGGTGGCCGTGCCCTCGGTGCCGATGGGCAGGGTGTGGACGGTGAGGTGGACGCCCTGGTCGGGGGCGTGGCTCGCCGCCGCCGTACGGCCGCCGTCCCGCCGCAGGGTGTGTACGGCGAGGTCGCGCAGCAGGTCCGCGGCGGCGGGGCGGCGGCCCGCCGCGAGGAGTTCGGTGCCCTGGGCGTCGTACAGGACCGACCACGCCCCGGTGTGCGCGGCGAGCTGGCCGAGGACGGAGCGGAGGGCGTCCGGGCGGGCGGCGGCCGAGGCCAGCGCCGACTGGGCCCGGGAGATCTCCCGCAGCTCGCGGTTGCGGTCCTCGGCGATCGCCGCGTAGGCGGCCTGCCCGACGGCGACGAAGGGGGTGGCGGGCGGGAGGCGCAGCAGCGGCAGGCCGTGCCGGTCGCAGGCGCGGGCGAGGTCCGGCGGCACCTCGGCGTGCACGGGGGCCACGCCGAAGCCGAGCGCGGCGACGCCGGCGGCGACCACGCGCCGTACGTACGTGTCGATGCCGCCCGGGTCGTCCGGGAGCCGGACGCCGGAGGTGAGCAGGAGCTCGCCGCCGACCAGGTAGGGGGAGGGGTCCTCCAGCTCCGTGGTGCCGACGGTGCCGACCGTGCGGTCCCCGGCCGGCGGCCCGGCGACCTGGGTGAGACCGAGGGCCGGGTCGGCGAGCAGCACGCCGAGGCGCACGGAGGGCTGTCCGGCATCGGCTCCGGCGCTGGCGGATTCATCCAACGGGTGTCTCCAGATTGGACAGAAGCGGCACTTCAGCACCAGTACACCCCGTGGCTACGGTCGTGTCACCCCCCACTTCTCTCCTCCCCGCTTCTCTCCCCGTCCCCGGAGGATCCCGTGACTTTCGACTACCTCGTCATGGCCGCCTACCTGCTGGGCATCATCGGCGTCGGCTGGTGGGGCAAACGGCGTGCCGCGTCCAAGAGCGACTTCCTGGTCGCCGGCAGACGCCTCGGCCCCCTCATGTACACCGGCACCATGGCCGCCGTCGTCCTCGGCGGCGCCTCCACCATCGGCGGCGTGCGCCTCGGCTACACCTACGGCGTCTCGGGCGCCACGATGGTCGGTGCCATCGGCCTCGGACTGCTCGCCCTGAGCGTCTTCTTCTCCGCCCGGATCGCCCGGCTGCGCGTCTACACGGTCGCCGAGATGCTCTCGCTCCGCTACGGCGACGCGGCCAGCGTGATCTCCGGCCTCGTCATGTGGGTCTACACCCTCATGCTGGCGGTGACCTCGACGATCGCGTACGCCAGCGTCTTCGACGTCCTCTTCGACGTGCCGCGCTGGGTCGCGGTGGTCGTCGGCGGCACGATAGTCGTCGGCTACTCGGCGCTCGGCGGCATGTGGTCCATCACGCTCACCGACATGGTGCAGTTCGTCGTGAAGAGCCTCGGCGTGCTCGTCCTGCTGCTGCCGATCGCGGTGGTGAAGGCGGGCGGCTTCGGCGCCATGGCCGACAAGCTCCCGCACGGCTACTTCTCGCCCACCTCCATCGGCGGCCAGACCATCTTCACCTTCGTGCTGATCTACACCTTCGGCATGCTCATCGGGCAGGACATCTGGCAGCGCGTCTTCACCGCCCGCAGCGACAGGGTCGCCTCCTGGGGCGGCACCGTCGCCGGCGTGTACTGCCTGGCCTACGCCCTGGCCGGCGCGTTCATCGGGATGGCGACGAAGACCCTCTACCCGAACCTGGCCGACGCCGACCAGGCCTTCGCCACCATCGTCAAGCACGTCCTGCCCACCGGCGTCCGGGGCCTGGTACTGGCTGCCGCGCTGTCCGCGATGATGTCCACGGCCAGCGGCGCCCTGATCGCCTCCGCGACCGTCGCCAACAACGACATCTGGGCCCGGCTGCGCCGCCGTGCGGTCTCCGGCGACGGCGACCACGACCACGACGAGATCGGCTCCAACCGGCTCGCCATCGCCGTCCTCGGCGTCGTCGCCATGGGGATCGCCTGCGTCCTCGGGGACGTCATCGCGGCGCTCACCGTCGCCTACAACCTGCTCGTCGGCGGACTCCTGGTCCCGATCCTCGGCGGCCTGGTCTGGTGGCGCGGCAACCTGCCGGGCGCGCTGACCGCGATGATCGCGGGCGGTACGACGGTGATCACCCTCATGTTCACCGACGGCCTGCTCGCCAACGAGCCGATCTACTACGGCCTTCTCGCCAGCCTCGTCGCCTACGTCGGGGTCAGCCTCGCCACCAGGCCGACCGAGGAGACGGTCCTGGAGACCTGGCGCCGCCGCCTGGCCGGCGAGCCCGCCCCTGCCACCGCGGCCCCGGAGCTCAGCGCCGCCTGACCCACCGCACCCGCACCACGCACCCGCACCCCGCATCCGCACCGGCGCCCGCACGTGCCCGTACCTCGATGAAAGGTCCCCGATGCCCACCCCCGCCTCGGAAGAACTCCGTCTGCGCCGCGAACTCGCCGCCGTCTACCGGCTGGTGGCGCACTTCCGGATGACCGACCTGATCTTCACGCACATCTCGGTACGGCTCCCGGGCCCGGAGCACCACTTCCTGATCAACCCCTACGGTCTGCTCTTCGAGGAGATCACCGCCTCGAACCTGGTGAAGATCGACCTGTCCGGCAACCCGGTGGAGGAGACCCCGTACCCCGTCAACCCGGCCGGGTTCGTCATCCACAGCGCGATCCACGCGGCCCGCGCCGACGCCCAGTGCGTCCTGCACACCCACACCAGGGCCGGCTGTGCGGTCGGCGCGCAGGAAGAGGGGCTGCTCCCGCTCAACCAGATCTCCATGGAGTTCCATGGCAGGCTCGGCTACCACTCCTACGAGGGCGTCGCCCTGAACCTCGCCGAGCAGCGCCGGCTGGTCGCCGATCTGGGCAGCCACCCCGCGATGATCCTGCGCAACCACGGCCTGCTGACCGTGGGCGAGACCCCAGGCCAGGCGTTCCTGCGCATGCACTACCTGGACAAGGCCTGCGAGATACAGACCGCGGCCATGGCCGGGGGCGCGAAGCTCGTCCTCCCCGACCCCGAGGTCCGCGAGCTCACCGCCCGCCAGCTGGCCGGGGAGGAACACGACTCCGACCTCCAGGACGACAAGGCCTACGACCTCGCCTGGTCGGCACTGCTCCGGCTCGTCGACCGCATCGCCCCCGACCACACGGACTGACGGGATCCCAGGACGTGCTGCCGGATTCGGATCCCGGCCGGCTGCCAGGGCCTGCCGTCGGCTGCCCCGGTCGGGAGTGCGGGTGATAGTGGAGTCATGCATGCCGTCCGCAGGTCCGGGAGGACAGTCGGCCGAAACGGGGGCGGTTCGCGTGTGGTGATCGTGATGGGTGTGTCCGGGTCGGGCAAGTCCACCGTGGGAGCCGGGCTCGCGCAGCTGCTCGGTGTGCCGTTCCTGGAGGGGGACGACCTCCACTCGGCGGCGAACCGCGCCAAGATGGCGGCCGGACACCCGCTGGACGACGCCGACCGGCGGCCCTGGCTGGAGGCGGTCACGGAGTGGATCCGGGCCACCGCGTCGAGTGGGCGCGGAGGCGTTGTCGCGTGCTCCGCGCTCAGGCGCGCGTACCGCGACCGGTTCCGGCACACGGACGCGGACGTGTGGTTCCTGTACCTGGCCCTCGACCGTGAGGTGGCCGAGCAGCGGATGGCACGGCGCAAGGGCCATTTCATGCCGCTGGAGCTGCTCGACTCCCAGTACGCCACGCTGGATCCGCTGCACGCCGACGAACCGGGCGTCACCATCGACATCAACGAGTCGGAGAGCACGGCGGAGGTCCTGGCGGCCGCGGCGCGGGCGGTGCGGGACGGGGCCGCGCCGGATCGGTGACAGCCGCCGGCCCGCTCCGGCAGCACGGCCCCACGTCGAGGGACTCGCGGTCGGCCCCACGCCGAGGGACCCGCAGCCGGCCCGTCCGGTCCCGCCGGGGCCCGGCGCCGTCCGTGAGCACGTCGGATCCCGTCCCCGGGAGGTTTCGGATGGATCTGATCCACTTCCGTATGGTCATGCCCTCCGCGCTCACCGAGGAGGCCGTCGCACTGCTCGCCTCGCACGACCGCGTGCTCAACCTCGTGGTCCTGCGGGAGGCACACCTTCCGGGCGGTGACGCGGTCGAGTGCGACGTGCTGAAGGGTGCCGCGAACGGCGTGCTCGGCGACCTGCGCGAGCTGGGGGTCGACCGTACGGGGTCGATCGCCGTCGCCGACGTCGACATGATGTTCTCGCAGTCGGCCGAGCGCATCGAGGTGGCACAGCCGAGCCCGCTCGTCCACACACCGCTGTGGGCCGCGGTCGAGGCGCACATCCGGGCGGCGGGGACCTATCCGCCGTCGTTCTACCTGTTCCTGGTGATCGCCGGACTGATCGGCTCGGTCGGCATCATGACGAACTCGCAGATCCTCATCGTGGCGGCCATGGTGGTCGGCCCCGAGTACAACGCGATCACCAGCATCGCCCTGGGGCTGGACCGCCGCAGCCGCCGCAGGGTCCGGGAGGGGGCGCGGGCGCTGGCGGTGGGGTTCGCCCTGGCCATCGCGGCCACCCTGGGTTTCGCCGCGCTGGCGCGCGCGGCCGGACTGCAGTCCACGGCCTTCGACCTGGGGCTGCGGCCCGTGTCCCATCTCATCGACACCCCGAACTTCTTCTCGGTCGCCGTCGCCGTGCTGGCCGGCATCGTCGGGATCGTCTCGCTCACCGAGGCGCGCGCCAGCGCCCTGCTCGGGGTGTTCATCTCGGTGACCACCATTCCCGCCGCCTCCGACATCGCCGTCTCGCTCGCCTTCGCCGACTGGCACGAGGCACGGGGCTCGCTGGTCCAGCTGCTGCTCAACGTGGCGGTGCTCGTGATCGTCGGGGTTCTCACGCTGCGCGTGCAGCGCCGTCTGTGGCACCGGGCGGCTCGCCGGGCCGGCGCGCAGCGGTAGGCGCACAGGGACAGGCGCGCAGCGGTGGGCGTACGGCGACGAAGGGCCGGGAGCCTCGCCCGACGAGCCGGAGGAGGAGCTGCGGCATACGCTGATCGAGGGGGTGCATTCGGGTGAATCGCAGGCCGGAAGGGGCGCCCCGATGGACGAGTACCCGCTCATCGAGAACCACGGGCTGATCGGCGATCTGCAGACCTCGGCGCTGGTGACCACCGACGGGGTGGTCGACTGGTTCTGCTCCCCGCGGTTCGACTCGCCGAGTGTGTTCGGGGCGCTTCTGGACAAGGACAGGGGCGGCCACTGCACGGTCCGGCCGGCGCACCCGACCCATTCGACCAAGCAGTTGTACCTGCCCGACACCGCGATCCTGGTGACCCGGTTCATGACCGAGGCGGGCGCCGGAGAGGTCGTCGACTTCATGCCCGTGACCGGTACCAGGACCACGCGCCGGCACCGGCTGGTGCGCCTGGTGCGCTGTGTCCGCGGCACCATGACGTTCGACGTGGAGATCGCCCCGCGGTTCGACTACGGGCTCAGCAAGCACGAGGTGCACATCACCCAGCACGGGGCCGTCTTCGTCGCGGAGGACGGTACGGAACTCACCGTGAACCCCATCCGGGAGCCGGAGGACGAGCGGATCGCGGACATTCTGACGCACCGGGACGCCGACGTGCAGGTCACGCTCACCCTGCAGGCCGGCGAGCAGCGCGGGCTGATCCTGGAGATGGGGGCCGAGGGGCCGCCCAGGGAGATCCGCCGCGAGGAACACGAACGGCTCTTCGAGGAGACGGCGGAGTTCTGGCGCTCCTGGCTGGCGCAGTCGACCTACGTCGGGCGCTGGCGGGAGGTCGTCGAGCGGTCCGCGATCACGCTGAAGCTCATGACCTTCGCCCCCAGCGGCGCCGTGGTGGCCGCCCCTACGGCGGCCCTCCCGGAGCAGCTGGGCGGCGAGCGCAACTGGGACTACCGGTTCACCTGGATCCGGGACGCCTCCTTCTCCGTGTACGCCCTGCTGGGACTGGGCTTCACGGAGGAGGCCAGGGCGTTCATCGTCTGGCTGGGCGACCGGGTCAAGGAGGGCGCCGGCAACGGGAACACGGGCCCGCTCAACATCATGTACAAGGTCGACGGCTCCTCCGACCTGAACGAGCAGATCCTCGACCACTGGGAGGGCTACGCGGGTTCCGCCCCGGTCCGGATCGGCAACGGCGCCGCCACCCAGCTCCAACTGGACATCTACGGCGAGGCGCTGGACAGCATCTACTTCGCGCACCAGCACGGCTTCACGGTCGGCTACGGCGGCTGGACCTCGCTGCGGACGGACCTGGAGTGGCTGGCCGGCCACTGGGACCAGGCGGAGGAGGGCATCTGGGAGACCCGCGGCGGCCGCCAGGACTTCACGTACGGGCGGGTGATGTCGTGGGTGGCGTTCGACCGCGCGCTGCGGCTCGCCGAGTCGAAGGGGTGGCCGTCCGCGTCCGGACGCTGGCAGGCCGAGCGGGACGCCGTCTACGAGCAGGTCATGGCCAAGGGCTGGAGCAAGGACCGGCACGCCTTCGTCCAGCACTACGGCAGTGACGTCCTGGACTCCTCGCTGCTGCGGATGGCGACGGTCGGGTTCCTCACCCCCGGGGACCCGATGTGGGCGTCGACCCTGGACGCCATGGAGGACGAACTGGTCAGCGACAGCCTGGTCTACCGCTACAACCCCGACGCCTCGCCCGACGGCCTGCGCGGCTCGGAGGGCACCTTCTCGCTGTGCACGTTCATGTACGTCGACGCGTTGGCTCGCGCCGGCCGGACCGACCGGGCTCGGCTGGTGTTCGAGAAGATGATGGGGTATGCGAACCATCTGGGCCTGTACTCCGAGGAGATCGACCCGACGGGCCGCCAACTCGGCAACTTCCCGCAGGCGTTCACCCACCTCGCCCTCATCGACTCGGCCATCACCCTCAACGACGCCCTCGACGGCCGGAAGTCCGTGCTCACCCAGCACGCCTGAGCGCTCCGCTGGAAGTGCCGCAACTGCTCTGCCGTCTGCCGTCTGCGGCGCCGTCGTGGCTGGTCGCGCCCACCCGGCGGCAGCCGGATATCCGATACGGCCCGCGCCCCTTTCGGGGCGCAGCTGGACCGGTGTTCACCAGTCACCGGCGTCACCGCGCCGCAGGTCGGCGTCGGTGAGGCCCTCCAGTTCGCCGTGGGTGTCCAGCCAGTACAGGAAGGCGACCGCGGGGATGACCAGGACGAGGGCGACCAGGGTGACCAGTCCCAGCCAGCGCAGTGTGGTGTGGGCGCCCGCGCCCTCGGCGACGGTCAGCGAGGTCGGGACGAGGTAGGGGCGCTGTGCCATGCCCCAGCCGATGACGGCCGAGGCGACCACGCCGACCGCCGTGACCCGGGACCAGGCCCCGGCGGGGCGGGTCAGCAGCCATGCGGTGGCGAGGGTGGCCAGCACCGCCACGACGACGAAGACGAGACCGACGCCGTGGGTGAGGCCGTGCCAGACATGGGGTGCGTCGCCGTGGGTGACGAAGAGGGTGACGACGGCGAGTACGGCGACGGCCGCGAGGGCGGCGAGGGCCCGCCGCCGGAAGTAGCGGTCCAGGTCCGGTGCGGCGAAGCGGCGGGCGTCCGCGGCGAGGAAGACGGCGCCGAGCATCGCCGTGGCGGCGACGGCCAGCAGGCCGAAGAGCAGCGAGGTGGGGTTGGCCCAGGCGTCCGTGGACGCCGTCGCCGTGGCGGTCGCCCGGCCCGAGGCCACTCCGCCGGCCGCCGCACCGAGGAAGAACGGCGTCAGCAGCGAGGCGACGGCGAAGACCGCCCCGTACAGGCGCCGGCCGGCCAGCCGCCGGACGGGCTTGCGCAGGGCGAAGCCGGCGCCGCGCAGCACGATGCCCACGGCGGCCAGCGCCAGGGGCAGCCACATCGTGGTGAACACCCGCTGGAAGAGGACCGGGAAACCCGTCCACATGATGACCAGTACGAAGATCAGCCAGACGTTGTTGACCTCCCAGACGGGCTCCATCGCGTGGTCGATCAGCCGGCGCGGGCGCTCGCCGCGCTCGGTTCCGCCCGCGGTCAGGTCCCAGAAGCCGGCTCCGTAGTCGGTGCCGCCGCCGCAGGCGTAGGCGGCGATCGCCAGGAGCAGGACGACCGCGATGACGCCCGCGATCACAGCCGGCTCCCGGCGGAGCGCGGCCCGTACGGCGTGTCCGTCTCCGGTGTCCCGGGCTCCGGGGTCTCCTTCGGCGGCCGGGGTCCGCCCTCCTCGTCCTCCAGCCGCCAGCGCGAGCGCATCTTCAGCAGCACCGCGAGGAACGAGCCGAACACGAGGACGTACACGACGACGATGATGGCGAACATGATCCACAGGCTGGTGGAGCGGGTCGCCGTCACCGCCTCGGCGACCCGCATGTTCTGGTAGACGATCCAGGGCTGGCGGCCCACCTCGGTGGTGATCCAGCCGCACTCGACGGCGGCCACGGAGGCGACGCCCGCGCAGGCGGCGGCGCGGAAGAACCACGGGGAGGCGGGCAGCCGCCGGCGCCACAGCCACAGAACGCCGTACCAGAGGGCGAGCAGGAGCAGCAGGGAGCCGATCCCGACCATGGTGTCGAAGGCCCAGTGGGCGATGGTGGCCTGGGTGGGCGTCGGCCGGTCGGCCGCGGGGACCGAGGTCAGTCCGGTGACCCGGGTGTCCGGGCGGAAGCCGGCCAGGACGGAGTCGAGCCCCGGGATCCCGATGCCGCCGGTGACGGTGCCGTCCGGGTGCAGCCGCCCGTACAGGTACTCCGTCTGGTGGGTGGCGGTCTTCCAGACGATCTCCATGCCGGCGAACTTCACCGGCTGCTTCTGGAAGACCTGCCGGGCGATGGAGTCGCCGAGCACGAACTGCACGGGTGTGCAGACGGCCGCGAGCGTGAAGGGGACGGTGAAGCCGAGCCGGTGGTAGTGGTCCCGGCGGCCGCGCAGCCGTCCCGTGGCGTAGACGCCGGCCACGACATAGCCCGCCGTCACGAACATCGCGAAGACGAAGTGCCAGTACTCCGGGCCGAACATGGGGGTGAAGACGGCCTTCCAGATCTTCACGTCGACCGGGTTTCCGGCGGAGTCGAGGGTGAAGCCGCGCGGGGTGTTCATCCACGAGTTGGCGGCGAGGATGCCGAAGGCGCCGAGCAGGGCCACGAACGGCAGCGGCAGTCCGAGCAGGAAGTGGGTCCGGGAAGGGAGGCGCCGCCAGCCGTAGAGGTAGATGGCGATGAGGACGGCCTCCAGGAAGAACGCCCAGGCCTCGACGCCGAAGCCGATGCCGAAGACGTCGCCCCAGCGGCCCATCATGCCCGGCCACAGCAGTCCGAACTCGAAGGACAGCACCGTGCCGGTGACCACGCCGATCGCGAACTGCACCGCCATGACGGCCGACCACCGCCGGGCCAGCAGCAGGGCGGTGGCGTCGCCGCGGCGCAGGCCGTAGCCGTGCATGACGAGCGTGATCAGCGGCAGCGCGACGCCCAGGGGCACCAGGATGATGTGGGAGGCCAGGGTGAAGGCCATCATCGACCGGGCCGGCAGCGTCTGCGCCGGTGCGTCCGCCAGCAGCAGGACCGTGTGGACCATGGGTGTGTGTCGTCTCTCCGGGGCGGCGCGGACGGGTCGGGGCGGCCGCCGGTGTCAGCCGCCGGTCGCGAAGCCCGGGAAGAGCGTCATCCCGCCGTCGACGTAGAGGGTGGCGCCCACCACGTAGTCCATGAGGTCGGAGGCGAGGCCCACGGCCGCGTAGCCGATGTCCTCGGGGTCGCCGATGCGGTCGTAGGGGATCAGCCGCAGCAGGTCCTCCCGGGCCTCGGGCGTCTCCCAGGCGGCGCGGTTGATGGGGGTCTTGATGGCGCCGGGGGCGATCGCGTTCACGCGGATCTTCTTCGGGGCGAGCTCCTGGGCCAGCGTCTCCATCATCATCTGCACCCCGCCCTTGGAGGAGGCGTAGTTGACGTGCCCGGCCCACGGGATGATCTGGTGGACCGAACTCATGCAGATGATCTTTCCGGCCGCGCGCGACACCTCGGGCACGACACCGCGGCGCAGGAACTCCTTCGTCGCCTCGCGGGCGCACAGGAACTGCCCGGTGAGGTTGACGTCCAGGACCTTCTGCCACTGGGCGAGGGTCATCTCGGTGAACGGGGCGTCCCGCTGCAGGCCCGCGTTGGCGACCAGGATGTCGATCGTGCCGAACTCCCGGACCATCCGGTCCATCATGGCGACGACCTGGTGCTCGTCGGAGACGTCCGCCTCGTAGGCGGCCGCCCGGACGCCGAGTCCGGTGATCTCCTCGACCACCTGCTCGGCCTCGTCCTTGCCCGCCACGTAGTTGACCACGACATCGGCCCCGGCCCGGCCCAGGGCGACGGCCGTCGCCCTGCCGATACCGGAGTTCGCGCCGGTCACGAGCGCCTTCTGGCCCCGCAGCAGATGGGCGGGGACCACGCCCCGGGACGTCCCCTCGGTGGAACTCACGATGTCCTGCTCCTCCACTGCGCGCCCGCTTCCTGCCGGGCCCGTCGCCCGGAGGTCCAGGCCTCAGACAAGCACCGGGGCGGGAGGGCGGCACGCCCCGGCGGACCGCGTTGCGCTGCCCGGCGGAGGAACTTCGCCCGGTCGGGGGCAGAGCGGCTCCCGGCGGCTCAGCCCAGCCGCTCCAGCAGGTGGTCGCCCACCCGGAGGGCGTTCGCGATGGCCGTCAGGGACGGGTTGACCGCGCCGATGCTCGGGAAGAAGCTCGTGTCCACGACGTAGAGGTTGTCCAGGTCGTGGGCCTTGCAGTTGACGTCCAGGGCCGAGGACGCCGGATCGGTGCCGAAGCGCACCGTGCCGGCCTGGTGTGCGGTGGCGCCGATCGGCATCCCCTTGTGCAGGTAGATGCTGCGGGACAGCAGATGGTGCTCGCGCATCCCCAGATGACTGAGCAGGTGCTGGAGTTTGTGCCGCAGGCGCTGGAGGCCGGCGATGTTGTTGCCCTCGTCGAGGGTGAGCCGGATCTGTCCGTCGTCCTCCAGGGTCACCCGGTTGTCCGGCTGCGGCAGGTCCTCCCCGCACAGCCAGAAGTCGACGGCGTGATGGGCCAGGACCTCGAACGGCATGTCCGGCGCGACCGCCCCGGCCCAGCGCGGGGCCTCGCCGTGGATCTGGTCGGCGTCCGACTTGCCGAGCATCTGGATCCCGCCGAGCGGGTACTCCCAGTCGTCCGCGCCCAGGTACCAGTCGTGCAGGGCGAGGGTCTTCTGGAACCTGGTGTCGTTGGGTTCCTCCGAGACGGCCATCAGCGCCATGTTGTTGTGGCGCATGTAGTTCCGGCCGACCACGTCGGAGCTGTTGGCCAGTCCGTTCGGATGCCGGTCGTTCGCCGAAGCCAGCAGCAGCGCCGCCGAGTTGACGGCTCCGCAGGCCACGACCACGACGTCGGCCGAGAACCGGGCCTCCCGCTCGCCCGGGAGCTGGGCGACGACGGAGGTGACGCTGCGTCCGGTGGGGTCGGTCTCCAGCCGGGTCACCCGGGCGTCGGTGACCATCTCCACGTTCGGGTGCTCCAGGGCCGGCTCCACGCAGATCACCTGGGCGTCCGACTTGGCGCGCAGCAGGCAGGGGAAGCCGTCCACGCGGTCGCAGCGGATGCAGACGCTGGAGTGGGTGGCCCGGCCGTCCTCGTCCTGGGTCAGGTTGACCCCGATCGGCAGGTGGAAGGGGTGCAGTCCCTGCTTCTCCAGGTCCATGCTCAACTGCTCGATCCGTGGCTCGTGTTCGACCGGCGGATACGCGTACTGGGCGCTGCAGGGCCCTTCCCAGGGGTCCTCGCCGTGCCGGCCGTGCACCAGGTAGAGGTGCTCCGCCTGGGTGTAGTACGGCTCCAGGTCGTCGTAACCGATGGGCCAGGCAGGGGAGATGCCGTCGTGGTGGCGGAGTTCGCCGAAGTCCTCGGGGCGCAGCCGGAACAGGGCCGCGCCGTAGAACTTGGTGTTCCCGCCGACGTAGTAGTTCACCTCGGGCGGGAACTCGTTGCCGTGCCGGTCCAGCCAGAACTCCGGGGCCCGGTACTTGGCCTTTACGAACACGGCCGTGGAGTCCCAGTTGTCGCGTTCGCGCGGCAGGTAGCCGCCGCGTTCGAGGACGAGGATCCGTTTGCCGGACGGGGCGAGGCGGTGGGCGAGGGTGCCGCCGCCGGCACCGGTGCCGATGACGATGACGTCGTACGGGGGCAGGGCGTCCATGGCAACCACCGTCCTTGTTCGCGCGGTCCGCGGCCGGTGCAGGTCCCTTTCTTCGAACGTACGCGCCGTACCGGGGCGCGGCACCCGGAGCCCGCCCGGCGCTCCGGCGCGGTCCGGTCAGAGCACGGCGATCGGGTTCACCGGGGAGCCGGTCGCCGCCGGGAGCCGCAGCGGGGCGATCACGCACAGGAAGTGCCAGCGCGCCTGCTGCTCGCACTCCGGTACCAGGTCCTCGAAGTCCAGCCAGTCCAGCAGGTGCAGCCCCATGGCGTTGACGGCCAGCGCGTGCACGGGGAACCCGACCTCGGGGACGGCGCTGGGCGCGGCGTCGCTGTTGCCGTCCGAGCCCAGCACCGACACGCCCCGCTCGGCCAGGAAGTCCATGGCCGTCGGGTGCAGGCCCGCGCGGGCCCGGGTCACGTCCCAGGGGCCGAGGGTCCGGCGCCGCAGGCGGTGCCCCACCCGTACGAACAGCAGGTCACCCGGTCCGACCGTGGTCCGCTGGGCGGTCTCGGCCGCGGCGAGGTCCCCGGCGGTCACCTGGTCGCCGGGCTCCAGCCACCGCACCCCGCGCAGCCGCGGGACGTCCAGGAGGACACCCCGGCCGACGATGCCGTCCCGCACCAGGTCGAGGGTGAGGGCTTCGGCGCCGTCGGGTGTCACGGTGCTCGACGGGACGCCGCCGTACAGCTCGCCGTCGAAGATCACGTGGCACAGCGCGTCGAGGTGGCTGTCGACGTCGCCGTGCACGTTCATGGCGAACCGGTCGCGGGCGAAGGCGAGCCCGGGTGCGGCGGTCTCCCCGCGTACGGGAGCCGTCATCCGGTGCGTCGCGGGCTCCGGGTCGTCCGGAGCGCGCCGCGTCTCCACGGGCGCGGCCAGCGACACGGTGCGCCCGGACCGGACCTCGGCGGCGGCCGCCACGACCCGCTCGGGCGTCAGCCGGTCCAGCGCGCCCCGCCGGCCCGCTCCGCCGTCCCGGGCGTGACTCCGCAGCCGGCGGTACAGGTCGCGGAACGCCGCTTCGGAGAGGGGGTGCGGCGCCGGCTGCGGTGTTGGCTGCGGTGCCGGCCGCGGGGGTGTGGCACGGGAGGGGACGGGCTGGTCCGAGGCCATCGGGAAACCTCCTGCTCCGGCGGTCGCCCCGGCCGGGCGCTGCTCCCGACACCGAACCATCGGCACGCCCGCGTCACCCGCCGGGCACGGGCGGACCGCACCGGTCGGCCGCCCGCGGCCGGGCCGTGAGCAGCGGGTCTCTCCGGGTGCGGGCGATGTGCGCCCGGCATACGCTGATCGGGTGAAAGGTCAGGATCTCCGGGCGGTCCTACCGACGCCGGTCGCCTTCGCGTGACGGCGGATTCCCTCTCACGATCCGATCAGCCATTTCCTTCTCGCGATCACCCATTCTTCCTGCGGAGACCCGACAGGCGCGGTGCGCCGTCCCGCCGCGTGTGGCGGCGGGACACGGCGGGACCGGCTTCGGGGCCCGCAGCCTGCAGCCCCCCGTGGAGGTCGGGATGCGAGTCGTCGTAGATCTTTCCCGATGTGAAGGGTATGCGCAGTGCGCCTTCCTGGCTCCGGACGCGTTCCGGATGCACGGCGAGGAAGCGCTGATGTACGACCCGGACCCGGACGACGCCCAGCGCGACCGGGTACTGCGCGCCGCGGCGGCCTGCCCGGTCCAGGCGATCCTGGTGGACCGGCTGGAGGGGCGGGCGGCGGAGCGGGACGTACCGGTGACGGCGGCGAGGTCATGACCAGCGCCGACAACCTGCGCGCGTTCCGGCGCGACGGCCGCATCGTGATCGTCGGGGCGTCGCTGGCGGGACTGCGGGCCGCGGAGTCCCTGCGCGACGAGGGGTTCACCGGATCGCTGACGATGATCGGCGACGAGCTGGGCGAGCCCTACGACCGTCCCCCCTTGTCCAAGCAGGTGCTGACGGGATGGGTGCCCGCCGACGGCACCACGCTGCCACGGCGCCGTGATATCGACGCGGAGTGGCTGCTCGGCGTGCCCGCGAGCGGTCTCGACCTGGCCACCGACCATGTGCGGCTCGCCGACGGACGCGAGGTCCCCTTCGACCGGGTGCTGATCTCCACCGGGGTGCGGGCCCGCCCGTGGTTCGTGCCGAGCGAG